>JAWXBF010000262.1:0-22758 GCA_034439895.1 Deltaproteobacteria bacterium | reverse complement strand
GCAGCGTCGACGGACCTAACGCCGTCGCTTCGAAGGCTCGTCGAGATCCGAGAAGTCTTCGACACTGCCTTGCTGATACAGATCGGCTTCGCGTGCGAAGAAATCGCTTTCGAGGGCGTCGAACTCGGCGGACGGGCGAACACTTTTCTTGGGCGCCACGGGTGCCACGGGCGTGGGATTCACCCGGGCAGGAGCGGGCTTTGCAACCGGTGCCGACAATTCCGGCGACAGTTGAATGGACGAAACCATCGACTCCTTCGGCTGTGAACGCGCAACGCGCTCCGGGCGCGACTGAATAAACCCACCTGCCGACGGCTGCGGCGGCGCAGCGGCTTGCGGCGGCGCAACGGGCGCGGGTGCCGGAGCCTCAACGAGATCGGATGAGATGTGAATCGAATTCAGGCCACCACCACCCGCAGGACGGTCTCGGCTGCTGAGTGAGCCCGAGATCGATCCGCCCATCGTCCCCGTCACTGCGCGCGTCGCCGTGCTGGATACGCCCACAAGGACATCTCCCGTGGAGCCCGTGGTTGCGAAGGGTGCAGCAGCCACCGGTGCCGCGGCGGGCGTGGTCGCTAGAGAAGGCACCGCTTCATCGACCCTGCCGATCGTCGCTGCCACTTTCAGGGCCGGTCGATCAACGCGTGAGCCCGCCGGAATGGTGGTTCCGAATGCAGGGGTGTTGCGGCGAGGCAGTTTTTCCGAGAATGCGGGCGCCTGTGGTGTCGGCTCGGTTGCAGCGTCTTGCATGTCGGCTATCACGAAGGACGGGCCCGTTTGAACTTTGCGATCGGAGGCTCGTTTGTTTCCGGACGAGGATTGTAGTTCTCCTCCGAGTAGTATTTCGCCGGTCTTGCTGCGACGGTCAGAGGCCGTGTTGGTGGTGGACGGAGGGGCAGCCGACGCCAGGGTCACGGCCGTTGCTTTGGGTGCGGGGGCGAGCTTTACCGGGGCGGGCGTCACGATGCGCGAACGCAGGGACTGCATGGGTTGCGTGGTCTTGGCGCGATTCTTTTTCTTACTCACGTCGGATTCCGATTCATTCTGTGCTGCGATTGGTGGCGCCGCGGGCGGTGGCTCAAACGCCGGTTGTGCCACGGTATGTCCTGGCATCGTGTGCTCAACTTTCGCAGGTTCGACGACGCTGCCGACGCGCACGAACTCTTCTTCGCCCGGCGTCCTCAACCATTCGTCGAGCAACGGCGAACGGACACTGCGTGATGTGGCCGATGGCGGGGCGACATCCACGATCTTCAAGACACCCTCGTCGAGGAAACGTTGAACGATCTTCACCGTGTCAAAGACGCGGAAGGGACTTTCGTCGATTACATCGCCGAGCGATCGGTTTCCATCGAACAAACGCATCACGGATGCAACGTCCGCTGCGACACCTTCACGGGCGGCACCGTTCGGCGCGCTTAGAATCGTGTGTGAGGCCCCGATGCCCTTGGCCGCGGCGACGAAATCACGCAGGAAACGTTCGGCCTCTCCGATGAGGACCGCGCCCGTGGTGGTGAACTGGCTGCGACGCACGACCACGTGTTTGAACTGCACTTGCAGTGCGGCCTCGCCCCACAGCAAGAGCTGGTTGAATGCCGGGGCGCCCTGTTGCGAACCCACCTGCGCCCAGGTCAACTCGCCCTTCGAGAAACGCAGTTCGCCTTTTCGGTTCGCGCGCTCAAGCTGCACAATGGCCGAGCGCTGCGTGCCCTGAATCGAGCGAACGAGTGAGAAGACGCCGTAGTCCGACAGTGTGCCGTCGACGGTGGCATCGGCGGAGGATGAGCCCTTGGTGGCGGCGCGTAGGCGAGTGGTCGTAATGATGTCTCGAATGAACGAGGGCATCGTCAGGAAATCGGCAGACGGCATGGCCTCGACAAACCCGCGGTGGGAATCCTCGCCGAGCCCCACGATGGCGATGGGTGAGCCCTTGCGTTCGGCCAGGTTCTCCAGCACTTCTCGGGCGCTGCCGGGATCTTGACGCAGCGCGATGACGACGGCGTCGTATTCGTCGCGCTGGGCGCGCTCGATGCCCTGGGGGTAACTCGCCGCACCCGATACCTGGCAGCCCTCGCGGACGAAGCCAAAGGTCAGGGTCGAAAGGCCGCGCGGGTCCGGATCGATAAGTAAGACAGATGAAAGTCGGGCCATTGGTTGGTGAGGAGGCACCCGTTTGGATAAGCGGTCATCATAACCCACGTCGTCCGGGGCGGCCAATTGCTTTGCCGTGTACGATGTCGGGGTCGCTTCGGGCGAAGGGGTGGTGTCGAACACGGAAACTTAGAGACGGATTCAGAGCGAAAGCATCAAAGCGAATGGTGCCAGGATCGCTTTTTACAAATAATGCACCTCCAACCCCCTAGGTTTGCTTTTCAGGATGCCCGTACAAGCTACCAACGAAAACTCGACACCCCTCACCCGGGAACGGCTCCTGCGCGAGTTTCGCAGCAGTGAGCGGCCGACCGATCGCTGGTTAATCGGCATCGAGCACGAAAAAATCGGCGTCCACTCCGATGGAAGACCGGTCGCAATCTCGGGACCCCGTGGGGTGCAGGCGCTGCTTCAGCGTTTTGAGCTTGAGGGGTTCACCACGAAGCGCGAAGGCGGCCACATCGTCGGGGCGTCCGGGCCGCGACGCCTGGGTGGCAGTGAAGTAACGGAGAAACTATCGCTTGAGCCGGGGGGTCAGGTGGAGCAGGCCGCCTCGCCGGTTCGCTCGACCTGGGAAGCGCGGCAGGAGGTTTTGAACCACCTGCGCCAACTCAATCACTTCGCGCAACCCTGGGATATTCAGTTTATTTCCGGTGGTTTCCGTCCGTTTGGCGCCTTCGATGATGTCGAGTGGCTGGGCAAACCCCGCTATGGCGTCATGAGAAACTATCTACCGACGCGTGGGTCGCTCGGCGTCGAGATGATGAAGCGCACGGCGACGATGCAGATGAACTTTGATTTCTCCGACGAGGCCAATGCCTTTGCGCGGTTCCGGTCGGCGATGGGGGTCGCTCCGATCGTGACAGCGATGGCGGCGGCATCGCCCCTGTCCGAGGGCAAGCCCAACGGATTCAAATCCTACCGCGCGAAGATCTGGACCGATACGGATCCGGACCGCTGCGGGGTGCCCGCGTTTTCGTTCTCGACCGAAAACTTTTACGAGGATTACGCGGATTGGGTTCTGGATGTTCCGGTGTTTTTCATCGAACGGGATGGGGACCTCGTGCCTGCCAACGGGCTGAGTTTCCGACGCTTCATGGCCGAGGGGTTGCAGCGTCATACCGCCACCGCGGCCGACTGGGAGTTGCATCTGTCCACGGTTTTTCCGGAGGTTCGGTTGAAGCACACGCTGGAGGTGCGAGGTGCGGATGCGGCGCCGCTGCCGACGGCTTTTGGTGTGGCGGCGGTTTGCCGTGGCATCGCGGATGATGCCGAGGCCTGTGCGGCGGCCTGGAATCTGGTGAAAGATATCTCGATTTCCGAACGATTGGACGCCCGGGAACCGGTGGCACGGTTGGCGTTGCAGGCGAAGCTCGGCCGACACACGGTGCAGGCACTGGCGGTCGAGCTGGTTGCGATTGCCCGGGATGGTTTGTCTCGGTTGCCTGGCGGCGGCGATGACATTGCATTGCTCGAACCGCTTGCCTCGAATGTGCGGGAAGGGCGCTGTCCGGCGGACCAAATGCTCGAGGATTTCGCAGAGTGCAAGGGTCAGCCCGAGGCGCTTGTGAAACGTTGGTTACTTCGTTCAGAATGAAACGCGACGGTCGTGCGCGTTTCGGGTAGTTGTGGTAAAGAACCGCCCCTTGACATAACGGAGCCGTGGCCAAGTGGTAAGGCAAGGGTCTGCAAAACCCTCATTCCCCGGTTCAAATCCGGGCGGCTCCTCAAATACGGGCTTCTTCCCCGTCACACCGCGGAACGAAGCCCGAGTTTTTTTGCGGGTGGCTTGCGCGAGGCTAGCGCGAGCTTAGATCGTTTCGAGGCTCGTCGCTTTCGCGGCGGGTGGGGTGGTCGGAGCGCCGGTCCGCAGATAGCGCGAGGCCATCTCGAACTCGAAGAAGGACATCATCTTGGTTTGCAGAACCTGTGTCCAGAGGGTGTGAGCCGCATCTTCCTTGCCCTCGCCAAGCAGTCGCATCGCCTGGTAAAAATAAAGCTCGGCTTTGCGGCCCGTGGTATTGGCCATGGCGGCAAGCGCCTCGTAGGCAAGCTGTCCCGTGGCGTAGCGAGCCAATAAAACGTACCACGCTGTCGCGCGCAACGGCCGCAGGTGAAGTTTGCGGGTGGCCAGTGTCTTGAGATAGGCGTCGGCAGCCGGTTCCGGGGGGCGGCCGATCCGGCGCGACAGATCTTGAATCCACAGCGATGCATAGACCTTGACGTATTCAGAAACCGTTTGCGCCGGACGTGACATCAGCACGCGGTAGATGTCGATGGCAGCGTCGATCTCGCCACGCTGGACCAGGAACGACAGGGGATCGATGTAGCTTTGGTCCCGATCTTCGGCGATGGAGAGCGATTCAGAGAACTTCTCGATGCCTTCTTCGCGACGGCCAAGCAGGTAATACAGTTTGCCAATCTCGACCAGCGCCTCGGAGGTGGCGTTGCGGTTGCGGCGTTGCATGTATGCGACCATGAGCCGTTCCCAGCCGTGAGCGGCCAACTGGTAGGCCTCGGCGGCCTCTTCCGGTCGGCCACCGAGATCATAGGCGAATCCGAGCGATGCGGCCATCTTGGAGTGGCTCTCGACATAGCCGATGGTCTCATTCGACCTTTCCGGCTTGTGTCTCGCCACGGCCTCGCGCAGAAAGGCGATGGCTCCCGGAATGTCGCCGCTTTTTTGCAGGATGGTGCCAAGTTGTAATACGATTTCTTCGCTGGCATCGGCGTCCTTGGCCGCCGTTTGATAAATCGGCAGCGCGCGATCCACAAGGCCCGCGTCCACGAAGTTCTTGGCGAGTTCAAGGTCCACGTTGCGGTCGGAAAGCCAGTCGGCCTTGTCGCCGAACCGGCTTCGTGCCTCACCCAGCCGTCGCCGCAGAGATTCCGCGTAGGCGACCATAGGATCCACATTTTCGGGATCCATGTGGACGCGCAAAAGGCCAAAGCCAAGCTCGACGATCTCCCTCGAAAGAGATTCCTCGGCGGCCTTTTCAGGCTTGGTTTGTTGCATCACGGCCTCGGCCTCTTCGAGCAATCGAAAGCCCAACAACGGGGCACCCACCAGGCGTGCGATGCGTGAGGTGAGCACCAGCAGCTCGATGTGTTGCGGATGGAACGAAAGGCCGAGGTTCATCACCCGAAACGCGGCTGCCGCATCCACGCGATCGGTCGAGGTGCCACCCAGGCTCTCGGCTTTGGGCAAGAATCGGCGTGCGATGGCAAGGTACTCATCGGCCGACGCTTTTTCTGGGTTCGACAACGGGGCCAGCAAGGAACGCAACGCTGCATCGTCGCCGGGTTTGCCTTCAAGGTTTCGCAGGGTCTGATAAGCGAGTTCGGGCCGCTGTGCGCGCAGGTAGATCGCGGCGAGACTCACCGCGGGTGTTGGCACCCCGTCGGCCTGATCACCAACGGGCGCACCGCCCGAGATGCCGCCGACTGCGGGACGGCGGACCAGGCGGGAGAGCTGCTGTTGTCGTTCGACGTGAGCGGCTGCGAGTCGCTCCACGATTTCGGGCGTGGCCCAGTGATCGACGATCGATTCAAGGAGGCCGCGTCCCGAGGGCGGCGCCCGCTCATCGTATTCGCCACCCATCAAATGGCGTCCCTGTTCCACCCAGGCGATGAGCGTGTCGAGTTCCGCGTTCCAGCGCGCCCGATCGGGATCGAGGTGCATCAATACGCCGACGGCCAGGGCCGAAGCCTCTTCGTTGCCCCGTGGGCCAAAGACGCTCTGAACCAGGAGGGCGGCATGATGCAACAGTTTTCGTTCCGACGCGGGGATCCGTGCGCTTTCGCTGCCGTCTTTTTCCGCCCACAATTCGCGTGGCAGATAGAGATCGAGTGCATCGCGGAACGAGGTCAACAACTGATCGGCGAGATCAACGCCCGCAAGGCTGCCCTCGGTGAGTTCGGCGAGATCGAGTTTGGCGGCGCCTCCGAGCAGGTAGGCGAGCAGTTTGTTCCGCAACGACGCGCGATCGGGAGAGCCTTCGGGAAGCGCCTGAAAAACCAGGCGTGCATGCAGATAATCCTCTTCGAATTGGGGTTGACCAATCCTGCGGGCTTCGTTGGCGAGGCGAAGCGCGGGGGCACTTTCTGGCTGAGCTGGCGTTGCGGGGCGATGCGCACAGCCTGGCACGAAGGCGGTGACGAGCGCCGCGAGGATGACCACGCGCGCCGCGAGGATGACCACGCGCGCACGGTTCCCTCCGGTCAAACGGGGTAGTTGCACGATTGGCCCTCTGTGGTTCACCATCGTCCCGGAGTTTACTCCATTCACGCGCCCACTTCTCCCACTGCGTCGTCATCTTTATCGGGTTTATCGGGGAATCTTCGCTCGGGTTCGCTGCCGCTCATTTTGGGGCACCGGGGTGCCTCGGCCCTTGCACCCGAAAACAGTTTGCCTGCGTTCGAAAGGGCGATGAATGATGGGGCCGACGGGGTCGAGTTCGACGTTCGCGTGTGCCGGGACGGTTCAGTGGTGGTGTTTCACGACTCGGATCTGTTGCGTCTAGGGGGACGGCCCGAGCGGATTGACGTCCTCGACGCAGAGGCGGTTCGGGCGATTCGCCTGAGCTCCGGCGTGGGCATCCCGACCCTGACGGAGGTGTTGCAGGTGGTATCGGCGTCACGCCTCATCAACGTTGAAATCAAGGTCGACCGCGCTTTCGATCCGCGCCTTCCTGCGTTCTGCAAGCGCATCGCCGAAGAGATCGACAAGGCAGGTGTCGGCGAGCGGGTGATCGTGTCTTCTTTCAGTCAGAGTGCCGTGTCGGTTTGGCGGAGAACCCGCCCGGACATCCGCATGGGATTTCTCTTCGAGCCCGAAATGGGAAAGTTAATGACGCACTTACTGGTGCGCTGGCTGGGTCCCGATGCCGTTCATCCGCATCACAGCCGGTGTACGCCGTCGGCCGTGGCTGCGTGGAAAGCGCAGGGAAAGGGCATCAACGTCTGGACCGTCGACGATCCGGAGCGGTTGCGCGCGCTTGCCACCCTGGGCGTCGATGCCGTCATCACCAACGATCCCTCCGCCGCCCGCCGGGCACTTCTAGATCAGTAGCTGTCGTAGGCGACCACGTCAATCGCACCTTCGGCGATCCCGGAGCCAAGCAGCAACGGCTTGAGCGTCGAGGCTGTGCCGACCAGGGTGATCGCCAGATTCTTTGGATCGAGATGCGCCGCAATGGCCCGAGCCACATCGGCGTCGGTCTGTGCCGCAATGAGGGCCGAGAACGATTCCAGGTGAAAGATGGGCAAGCCCGCGAGTTCGCTCAGGATACGTGTTGCGATTCGCGATCCCTGATCGTCCATGCCCGAGGCGTTGCTGCCGATGAGATGCTGGCGAAACAGTGCCACCCGCTCGGAGGACAGACCCTTCTTTTTGAGATCTGAATAAAGACGCAAAACGAGGCGCAGGGTCTCGACCGCATTCGCCTCGCTTGTCGAGAGCGATCCGCGAATGGGACCCGGCAATACGCGCATCGACGGGGACATACTGGCTCCGTAGGATAGCCCCCGCTTGACGCGGATCTCTTGCATCAAGGTCGCGTTCATCGCGCCGCCACCGAAGGCATCGAGCGCAATCTGCAGGGCAGGCCGGTCGGGATGGGAAGCTTGCAAGCCGTGATGGCCCCAGATCATCTGAACCTGTTTGCGGTCGGGTTTGTCGACGATCTGGATGCGCCAGCCGCTCGGCTTTTCCAGCGTTCCTGCGGCCAGTGTCTGCTTCTTGCCCGTGGGAAGCGTACCAAAGTGTTTGGCGAGCAAGGCGGGAAACGTGTTCGCATCCACAGCGCCTGCGCCCGCGAAGATGACGTTCGCCCCGGAAAACTGCGCCTGATAGTGCGACCGCAGCTGTTCGATGTCGAGGCCTTGAAGTGTTTTTTTGGTACCGTCGATCGCGCGGCCGTAGCCGTGTTTGCCGTACAGTCGGTGCGCAAAGAAACGTTCGCCAAGCACGCGGTCGTCGTTGCGATTCTCATCGATCTCGGCGAGCACCTCGCGGCGGGTCCGTTGCACCTCGTCCTCGCTGAAGTCGGGACGCAGCACAATGTCGGCCACGAGGCCAAGGTACGCGTCAAGCTTGTCGGCGAGAACGCGACCGGTCAGCGCCACCGAGTCGTTGCTGGTGATGACGTCCAGTGATGCGCCCATGTGGTCGAGAGCGAGATCAATCTGTGTGCGACGTTTTCCTGCGGCACCGTGGCGCGCGACCTCGGCGGCAAAATTGGATAACCCATCCTTGCCGCGCGGATCTCTTGCCGAGCCCGATCGGGTGGACAGCGCAAAGTCGACCAGCTCGGTTCCGGCCACGGGATCCACGAGAACCGTCGAGCCCGAAGGTCCGGCAAGGCGAATCGCCAGCGTGTGTGCTTCGTTTGCCCGGGTCACGACAGGACTCGACAGCAAGGTGACGAAGAGCAGAACACAGAGCCCGCTTTGGATTTGGATTGGATATTTTTCACGGTTCGTCATCGGAGGCACTCGACTGGGCGCCGGGGAGCGGGTGGGTGATTGCGACGATGTGCGGGTGTTGCACCAAATGGCTACGGGCAAGCCGCGCAATGTCGACGGCGGTGACCTTGTTGTAGGCGTCGTTGCGGCTGAAGAGTTTTCGGTAATCGCCCGTCCCGATCTCGAAATAGCCGAGTTGTTCGGCACGACCTTGACTTGAAGTGAGGCCCGCCCAGAACTGCGTGCGAATGCGGTTGCGTGCGCCTTCGAGTTCCTCGGGCGACGGTCCCGTTTCGGAGAGGGCCTTGCACGCCGACAACACGACCCGTTCCGCTTCAGCGCTGGCCCGCGCGCGGCGCATCTGAACCCATAATAGATAGAGACCGGGATCGCGGGTGGATCCGACCTGTCCGTTGACCGAGGAGGCCATCTCAGATTGCACGACGAGGTCGTGGTGCAAGCGGGCCGACGGACCGCCGGTCAGCAATTCATTCATCAATTCAAAGGCGGGCCGATCGGCATCCCCCATGCTGGGCGCAGCGAAGGCAAACGCAACACGGTCAGCGGGGACCGGTCCTTCGATCTCGATACGGGCATCGGCAACCGGGGCGACTTCGACCGGGGCAATGTTCATTGGGGTTGGCGCAGGCGGAATGCGTCCGTAGTGTTCAACGATGGCGGCGAGGACCGTCTGGGGATCGAAACGGCCCGTGACAATCACGACCGCGTTGTTCGGTGCGTAATACGTTTTGTAAAACGCCAGCGCTTTTTTCGGTGTAACGGCCTTGATGTCCTCCATGCGACCAATGACTGGCCACCGGTAAGGGTGTTTGACGTAGGCCCGGTCCAGGATCCGCTCGTGCAGCGTGCCGTCCACGTCGTCTTCGACCGTTTGCAGACGTTCTTCGCTCACGACCTCGCGCTCGGTCTGCACCTGTTTTTTCGACAGCGCCAGATTCACCATGCGATCGGATTCGAGCGTGATGGCCAGCGGCAGTTCGTGCGGTGGCATGACGTTGACGTAGGCGGTGAAATCGTTGTCGGTCATGGCGTTGATGTCGGCGCCGATGGCATCCATGCGCCCGTCAAACTCGCCCTCGGACTGCGACTTGGTTTGCGTGAACATGAGGTGCTCAAACAGATGTGCCAGACCCGTTTCACCCGCCCCGGCATTTTCGTCGCGCGAACCCACCCGGTACCACGTCATGTAACAGGCGGCGTGGGCGAGCGGATCCGGACCCAACACGACCTCGAGGCCGTTGCCAAGCCGCCAGCGGGATAGCCGCATCGAGCCGAACTCAAAATCGTGCAGGTGATCGAGGGTTTTGGGATTGATCGGGGTGGTGGGCATGGTCGTCGCGGGTTTGGCCATTGTGCTGTCCGTCGTTCTGGCCGTGGACGGAACACATGAAAAGGATGACAGAAATGTGAGGTTCCAGAGTATGGCGGAGATTTGAGTGACACGACGATGGGCGACCATGGTTCAAAAATGGGTCGTGATGCTCGTCCCAAAAACATGGCGCATCTCGTGATAGCTGCCGGCTCCAGTGGGTCGTGCGCCACCCCGTGCTGCGTTTGCGCACGAGGGCAATCCGAGGTCGCGGCCACCGTCCACGCAGGCGACTGCATCGGCGGGTGAAAAGCCCGAGCCGTCGGAATCGACTGTCGGGATGATGGCGAGCGCATAGCCTGCCGACAGGGTTACCCAATGCCATCGCAGCGAAGCGGCGATACGGGGCTCGAGGGAAAGGCCATCGATCGCACCCGGATTGACTTGTTTGGCTGGGACAGCGGCTGTCGTGATGCGAAGCCCCGCTCCGAGGCGAACCGTATCGCTCGGCCTCCACACCAGCATGCCGCGGGTGTCGAGTTGGTCGCGGAAACCGCGGCGAATCACGAACCGATCGTCGATGCCGCGCGCGCCCAGATCAACGTTTGCCGGCGCCACCACCCGAATCGAAAAGTGATCGTGGGCCGAGAATCGCAGAAATCGCACGGCCGCGTCGACGGTGAAACGCGCGTTCAATATCCACGATCCGCCCACCGTGATCGCATCGGGCAGCCGGTATTGCAGGCTGCCCGTGATACAGTTTCCGGTCGGACATATGGCCGGGCCGCCATCACGAGGCGGCGCATCGATTCGGCTGCGTGGAAGCGGGACCACGATGCCTCCGCGGTCGTTTCCGATGGGCCGGCTGTTGTACGAAACGCCCAGTCCAAATCGATCCCACTGATAGTGGATGCCGCCCGCGAGGGTCAGCGTGGGCGAGTCGCTGAACAGACTGCCGCCGTTGAGATCGTAACGTGCCGCCGCGCTCGGGTTTTCCGCTCCGCAGGGCTGACCGTTGCACAGGGCCTGCAAGCCTGCGCTGCCCATCGAGAGCGCGGTGTCCTGGTCGAAGGCAAGCCTTGCGGTCGAGAACAAGAATCCAGGCGCAACGCCCACCCGCAGGCGCTTGTTCACGCGGATGGCGATCGCTGGCACGAGGGCAAAGTTTTGCAGCTCGGCCGATCGCATGTGGAACCGTGTCACGGCGCCGGCGTCGGAGAAGCTTATCTGCTGGTATGATGGGGTGTAGCCCGCGATGGCCAGGTTAAAGCGCCCGCCCACGTTGACCGCGAAGCCCGCGAAAAATCCGGGCCCTGGTGGCCAGGAAAGAGGCGCGGTGTTGCCCTTGCCGGTGACGCCAGGGAACGGGGTTCCGCCTTCGGACGGCACGCCCGTCGTCGGAGAGATCGCCGCCCGGGTGACCGTGCTGCGGGCCATTGTAAAGTCCGCTCCGAGGCGGAGTTGATTGCCCTCAATCAGCGAAATTGCTGCGGGGTTCCAGTGGACCGCCGCCAGATCACCCGTTGTGGGTCCCGAAAATCCGACCCCGCCAATGTGCGGTTCATCGAGGGGCGTTGCCTGTGCGGTTCTCATCCCGGGCGCGCCGGGTCCAACGCCGACAAGCGCGATGGCGATCACAGTCGAGGTCGAGGCGATTCGCCCATAGCGACGCACGGGCCGACGTTAGCATGTTACCCTCACAATCGTGCGAGGTCGTATTGGTCGAAAGAGACTGCAAAGCGGTCAGGTTGCCATCGGCGAGATGGGTTGGGGGATCTTGCTTGCACTGGTGTTCCTTGCGGTTGGATGTGAGAAACCGTCCATCGAGAACATTGAGGCGTGGAAGGGCACCGTCAAGGGTCCGGCCCGGCTCGAGTCGACGGTTGAGTCGAGTGGGGTTGAGCCTGCCCTGCGGGCGCGTGCCGCGATCGCACTGACCGACATCGGCAAGGGCGACCGCGTGGACGCCTTGTTGCAATCGATGGAAACCGAGGATCGGGGCCCGCTTGTGGCTGCACTCATCGCAGCCCACGGCGAGGTGCTCAAGGTCGGTGGGGACAAGGCGAGTGCGGCCCGCGATGGATTATTCGGGCTGCGCGCGTATGCCGGCGAGCGCGAGCTCGAAACCCTGGACACACTCCTCGTTGCAGCGATTGGCAGTCAGCTCAAGCTCTCGGGCCAGTTGTCGGGTAGCCACTCGCTGGCCAAGATTGTCGAGGCCGTGGGGGCGCGCGCGGCACCCGTGCTGCTCGAGTTGCTGCAAACGCCCTCGGAAAATCCCTCGGAAATTGCAGGCCTCCTGGCACGGGTGGGGGACGACAAGACCCGCGCCGCTGCATCTGATGCGCTTGTAAAATCGGTGCGCGGTCGTGCTACGGTTTCTCCGGGCATGTGGGAGTCGCTCGGAATGCTGGGCGGGCCTTCGGCCACGGCCTTTCTGCAAGAAACGGTCAAGGCGAACAAGGAAGATTCGGCCGTTCGCGCGGCCCAGGCACTGCAGTTGCGTCCCCACCCGGAACTGGGTCCCTTCGCAATGGCCGTCGCCAATGATCCGCGCATGAATGGAAGCGTTCGCGACGAGATGTTTGGTCTTGCCGAATCGTGCTGCGGCGATTCCGTGGTGCCAGGCCTCGGGGTCGTGATTGGGACGACCCGGGAAGACATGGTTCGCTATCGGGCTTACGAGGCCGCAATCACAGCGGGGGGCGCGCGGGCGATCGTACCCACGCTCGAGGCGTTCCCAGTCAAGCTGACCTTCAAGGTTGAAGATGTTCAGGACTTTCTGGTGAAGGACATCGAGAAGTTGGCCGGCCGAAAAGACGGCAAAGCGCCCGTCATTGCAGCACTGGTGGCGGGGCTGGGATCGGCCTCGCCTCTGTGCCGAATGGTCGCGCTGATGGCACTCGAAAAGCTGGGCTCGGGTGAAGAATCGGCGGCGGTGAAGGCGCTTGAGGCCGACAAGGCTATGCTTCCTGGGTTTTCCGGCGGGTCGGTGGGCGAGGTGGCACGTCGGGTGTCGGCAAAGCTCGCTTCGCTCTGACGAAAAAATTCCCCCGTTCTGCAGTCACAAGGTACTATCGCGCGAGTTCCATGAGCGAGCCCGACAAGAAGACCCTTCGGCATTTCTATTGCCGCGATTTATTGTGGCAAGCCTTCGAACGCATGTCCGAAGACTTCGACCGCGGTATGGACGACCTCATCAACGAGTCGATGGCGGCAATGGCGCGCGACAAGGACTACCTTGCCGGTCCTCGGGTAGGACGACAGCCGCAGTCCCATTCCGAAATTTCGCTCGACGCACCGACGCCGATTCCAACCGCGCCCCGGATGCCGGTTGCCGCGCCGGCGCCACCACCGCCGCGAGCGCCGACGCATTCAGTTCCGCCGCCCTTGCCACCACCGCGCATGACGGCACCGAGACCAGCCGTTCCCTCGGGCGCGCCGATGTTTCCACCCACGCCGTCCGCCGATCCGGGGCAGACCCCGGCCCCGCCGCTCTACCTCATCTTCGACAACCGCAAGTACCGGATCGACAAGGAACAGTTCATCATCGGTCGTGGTGTCAAGTCATCGGACTTGCCGATTCGGGATGGCAACATCTCTCGCAAACATTGTGCTGTTGTTCGACGCAACGGCGCCTATTTCATCAAAGATCTCGGCTCGACCAACGGGATCGATTTCAACGGCAACCGGGTAGACAACCGCCGCATTGAAGAAGGCGACACCTTCTTCCTCTGCGAATACCAGTTGCGCTTCACCTTCAGCGCGTAATGCGTTTGTCGCTCTAACGCGCGATGCGAAAGGCGATTGTTGCTGGCTCGGTTGGGGGCGCCATCACGGGCGCGCTGGATGCATGGGTGGTAGTGGGGGGGGGGCACGCGCCGCCACCGGAACTGCACCGTCGGCTGGCGCTTGTTTGTACCGCGAGCGGGGCCGTCGCGGGACTGCTCGGCGCCATCGCCGTTTGGGCCGCATTTCAACTGGTGCTGCGCATCGTCCGACGCTTCGGTGGCAAGGTTCCGTCGGACTGGGCCGGAGCGATTGCACCCACATTGCTCGCGGCACCGCTGGTTCTTTGGGTCGGCCGTTCTCTCTTCAAGGGTGGCAAGGCTTCGCAGATTCCCGGCCGCCAGGTTTTGAGCTTTCTCGTCATTGTGATGGGGTTCGCTGCGGTGGCCTGGTTCGGACGCTGGCAAACCCGCGCACTCATCGCCCGAAACCGTCGTACGATTCAGGTGTTGTTGTTTCTGTTCGCCGCGTTTTGCCTGAGCATGGCCAATGGGTACCTGCTGCCGCGCCTTTACCCGTGGATGCACCAGGCGCTCAGCGTTGGCACGTTTGCAACCGCAATCCTGGCCGTTGCGCACTTGCTTGCGCAACCCAACCGTCTGGTCCTCGGGGCAAGTGTTGTCGCGGTGATCGTGTCTGCGGCAGTTGGATATGAACAACTGGTTGCGAGCACCGAGTTGCGTTTTGTGGCGTTGGAGAGAACCGTGCCCACCCGGGAAGTGCTGCGCCATGTGCCAATGCGTTCGCGACGGGTGTTGACTGCGACGAATAGGCCCTTCGTCGATCGGTCGAGTGCGGCCAACGAACCGCTTCCACCGGGTCCGACCATGCCGCAAGCCTCGGTTCTGCTCATCACGATCGACGCGTTGAGGCCGGATCACGTGGGTGCTTACGGTTACACCCGAAACACGACGCCCAACATCGATCGCATTGCCGCCCGAGGAACCCGCTTTGAACGGGCCTACGCGCAGGCCCCGCACACGTCGTTCTCCGTGGCGTCGATGCTGACCGGAAAGTATTACGCGACCCTATCGCGTCTCAGTAAAGGCAGCATCGAGGAACCGTTTCCCACCTTACTGCGTACCTACGGCTGGCGGACGGCGGCGTTCTATCCACCGGCGGTCTTCTTCGTCGACGGTGAAAAGCTCGCGGGTTTTCGCGACAGTCACTTTCAATTCGAATACGTGAAGTTCGAGTTCCTCTCGGCGCAGGGCCGCATTGCGCAGTTGCGCGAATATTATGCAGGGATAGGCGATGGACGGGTCTTCGTCTGGGTTCATTTCTTTGAGCCCCACGAACCCTACGAGCTGCACGCCGGTCACGACTTCGGCCCGTCGGAACAAGATCGCTACGACAGCGAAATCGCCTATACCGATCACGCGGTGGGCACGATTGTCTCGGATTTCGAGGCCCGCCGTCCGGGCAGTCTTGTCATCATCTCCGCCGATCACGGTGAAGAGTTTGACGACCACGGTGGCCGCTATCACGGCACGACGTTATACGACGAACAGATTCGGGTTCCGCTCATCATGGCAGGGCCGGGCATTGCCACGGGCGTCGTGGGCGGGCCGGTTGAACTCGTTGATCTTGCGCCCACCATTGGCGGCCTGCTCGGGATGTCGTTGCCGGCCCGCATGCGCGGCACCGATCTCGGACCGTGGCTCATGCCGTCACAACCTCCAAGCGACCGGCTTGGCGCGGCTTTCGCGGAGCTGGGTAGTCAGCGCATGATGGTCGAATCGCAACACAAGTTGCTCTGTCGGATGGATGTCGATCTTTGCCAGCTCTTTGATCTCGCGGCCGATCCGAAAGAGCGCAAAAATCTGGCTGACCTGCAGCCTGGCAAGGTCATACAAATGCGGGCCAAGATGGATTCCTGGGTCAAGGCGCAGTTGCGACTTGAACCTGCGGGTGAGGCCGATTCGGTACCTGCCGCCATCTTGCGGGGACGCCTCGGGGACGCCACGGCGGCTGAAGGCTTGTTGGCACTCGTGATGGCATCGGCGGAAGGCACGCGCGATGAGGCGGCCCGGGTTTTGGCTCAGCTCACGCTCGACCCGCGGCATTGGGCGGCCATTCGTACGGCGCACGATGCCGTTCCGGCAGGCAGCATTGCGCGAAAGTGGCTGGCGCTTGCGGGCTTGCGTGCGGGGGATGCGAGCTGGCGCGACGAGGTGGCGACGGTTGCGAGGTTGGGTGCCGCGGAACCGATGGGCTTGCAGGCGGCGCTGACCATGGCTGAACTCGGGGGTGCGGAAGGGCTGACAACGTTATCGGCCTCTTTGTCGGGGGACGCCTGTGGCGAGACGGCCCAGTGCCGGCGGGTGGCCGAGGCCCTGGGGCGACTGCGCCGACGCGAGGCGGTCCCGGCACTGCTTGCCCGGGTCCCGGATGTCATGACCCGTCGCGAGGTGGTGGAGGCACTCGGAACGATTGCCGATACCCGGGCGCAGAGCGTCCTGATTGACCGTCTGCGCAGCGACGAATACGTTCCGGTTCGCGCCGCTGCTGCCACGGCGCTTGGGCGTTTGCCGGGGGCCGTCGCCCGGGCGGCGCTCGTGCGGGCTGCGGCGATCGAGCAAGAAGTCCCCGTCCGGGATGCGATCCGCGCAGCGCTATCTGTTGACCACAGCCTGCGGCCCTAGTACAAGCTGCCTCGCAGTGCTTATCGTTCAGAAATTCGGCGGCACCTCGGTTGGTTCGGTCGAGCGCATTCGCGCTGTCGCCGAACGATGCCTTGCAACCCAGCGCCAGGGGAACCGCGTCGCGGTGGTGGTCTCGGCCATGTCGGGCGAGACGAACCGACTGCTAAAGCTTGCTCACGAAGTCAATGACGATCCCGCCGAGCGCGAGCTGGACGTGATTGCTTCCACCGGCGAGCAGGTCACGATTGGCCTCGTCGCCCTTGCGATTCAAAAGCAGGGTGGCAAGGCCCGATCGTTTCTGGGGCACCAGGCGAAGGTGCGCACCGACAGCGCCTTCGCACGTGCGCGGATTCAAGGCATCGACGGACAGGCCATCCTGAGCTCGCTCGACGATGGCGAGATCGCCGTTATCGCAGGGTTTCAGGGCGCCGACGAACACGGCAACATCACGACGCTTGGTCGGGGTGGCTCGGATACGTCGGCGGTTGCCGTGGCGGCTGCCCTGAAGGCCGACGTTTGCGAAATCTACACCGACGTCGATGGGGTCTACACCACCGATCCCAACATCGTTTCCGACGCGCGCAAGATCTCGCGCATCAGCTACGAAGAAATGCTCGAGCTCGCCTCGCTGGGGGCAAAGGTACTACAAATTCGATCAGTCGAGTTCGGTATGAAATATGCCGTTCCGATTCACGTGCGTTCGAGCTTCAACGACAACGAAGGGACATGGGTCGTGCCCGAGGAAAAAGCCATGGAATCAGTTCTCGTTTCAGGAGTTGCTGCCACCAAGGACGAGGCGAAGATCACGCTTGTCGGCATTCAGGACACCTCGGGCATCGCAGCCAGAGTTTTTAAACCACTAGCCGACGCTGGCATCGTGGTCGACGTCATTGTGCAGGCACTTTCCACCGAAGGGCGCACCAACTTGACCTTCACGTTGCCCCGGGGCGATCTCAAGCGTGCCCGCGAGGTGGTGCTGAAGTCCGGGGTCGTGACCGAGGTCCAGATCCTGTCCGAGGACAACCTGTCGAAGGTGTCGATCGTCGGCCTCGGCATGCGCTCACACGCAGGCGTTGCCGCGAAGATGTTCGAGATCCTCGCCCGCGAGAACATCAACATTCAGCTCATCTCAACCTCCGAGATCAAGATCTCGTGTGTCATCGATGCGAAGTACAGCGAGCTTGCCTTGCGCGTGTTGCACGCTGGGTTTCAGCTTGGTGATGCGACATCAGGCTAGCGGTTGGCCACCACGGCTCAGGGCGCGTATCCGAAGGCCACGTCCTCCAGCCCGTCGCTTGCGGTAAAGACCTTGGTCCAGGTCTTGCCATCGTCGGTCGAACGCTCGATGTTCCGGTCGCTCACCGTCACGTAGGTGGCTTTGCCGAAGGCAGTGGACCCGTCGTTTTTCGCGATCGGCAAGTTACAGTCGCTGGCGTTTCGGAATTGCGTAGCACACCAGACCACCTGGCCGTTGTGACCACCCCCAATGTTCAGCCAAGTTTGTCCGTTGGTGGACTGCCACCAGCTTCCAGAATCCGCATTGGCCGTCCACATGCCATTGCCGAAACTGACACCCCGGGCTGCATCGGTGCCGCGACCTTGTCCAGCCATCCAAACAAGTCCGTCGATTGAATAGGCGGAATAACCGTAGCCACCAGCGGCGCCGAACTTGCCGTTGCCGTACTTGACGCCACCGAGCCACTGTTTATTGGGATTGGTGCGTGCTGTCCACGTTTTGCCGTCGGGTGACGTATGAATCTGCCAGCCCGCCGCGACGAACACACCGTTGCCATACGCAACCGCGCGGAGCAGGTATTGATCATCACCACCGCCGCCCAGTCGTTGTGAATCGGTCCAGGTTTTGCCGAGGTCGGTGGAGCGAACCCGTACCCCTCCATATCCCACCGCCACAAAGGTCGGTGTGCCCACCGGCGTTGACAACGTACCACCCGTGCCGGCGCCACCCGCCGCGCCACCCGTGCCAGCGCCACCCGCCGCGCCACCCGTGGCGGCTCCACCCGCGCCTCCGGATCCAGCGGTGCCGGCCGTGCTCTCGCCACCGGATCCATTCGTACCACCGCTTGCACGGGTGCCGCCGGTGGACGCCCGTGTACCGCCAGTTGTATTCGCGCCGCCGCCGCTGCTGCCACCTTGTGACTCACTGCCGGCCGAGCCTCCCGGATTGCCGTTGCCGGTTACTCCGCCGCTACAGGCGAAAAGTACCACCGCGATGAAGGCGACGGACTCGGAGGTCAACTGCATCTGAAACTTCTTCATGCAAGAAGTGAAACGATAGCACCGATGCTGAAAGCTCCGATGTAAAGAACCACGATGAACTGGGCCGTGTCAGTTCCAAGGATTGTGCCACCTACATAATAGGATATGCCCACCTATGTCATCCAAGACCGCAAATGCACCGGAGAACCCAAAGCATCACGCCCGTCTTGCAACCGCGTTCGCGCAGATGGGCGACGCGACGTTCGCATTCCGCGAGCCGAAGTCAAAGCCGCATCGGCACCCGTGGCACCGATCGGCGTCGCCAGACTAACAGGGTGGATGCGATGGCAACCGCAAGGAGCGAGACGATGCCACCCAGAACGAGACCGGGCGGTCGAAATCGCATCACAATGTTGCTCTTTCCTGCGGGAATCGGAACGGCCCGTCCCACGAAGTTTGCAACGTAAATTGGTACATCGTTTCCGTTGACCGTGGCAGACCATCCGGGTGCGGATTGCTCAACGAGCACGGCGATACCGGGTTCATCGCCCTGGCAGCTTGCCTCGATCCGAGTCGTCTCCGCGGACAGCAACCTGCATCCACCCGACGTGGGTCGAGGTGCGGTATTTGGCAAGGACAGATCGCGTTTGCGTTCCAACAGGACGACCTCACCCGAAAGGATCTCGGGTCTTTGCAGAGACTCGATGGCCTTGTTTTCCGGTGACCATTGCCCGCGTGAAGCGCGATAGATCCTGGGCAGTGCGCCTTCAATTCGGTACAGGCGAATACCCGGTATCGGATCGGATAATGGTGTGAGGCCTTCAGGCGGCTTTCCTTGCGACATCATGAGATAGTCGGTCGAAAGAATCCGCAGCACATCGACGCGATGGGTGTCCGTCAGACGTGTCAAAGCGACTGGAATGGCTGCGTCGTATCCTGGAATCACACCGATGCCGTATCGGCGCCCGATGTTGGGTCTCAGGGTCCCGAAGGATGCAACTTCAGGCGCAAAGCCCGCAGGTAGGGGCGATGCGTCGACGGCGGTTGTTCGATATAGCCGGGGAATCGCCGTTCCACGCCGTCGGGCGTCGTCATCAATCGTGAATGCAACAGGGGGCTTCGCGTACAGCAGTTCCGCATTTCTGAAATTGAGAACCAATCCGTTTGCAATCGAAAGGTCCACTGCGACGAGTGCAATCAGCGTGAGGCGCATCAGGGGCGTCAAATGTGGCGCCCGAGACGACACAAGTATGATGGCGGCGAGGGCGCCAATCGCAGCACAAGCATGCCAGGCGCCGGCTTGCAACTCGTCTGCGATTTCCGTCGGAAAAAACGAAGAAGCCGACACTCCGACAAGCGCGATCAGTCCCCCCACGACAACTGGCAGAATCCATCGATGAGACAAGGATGTGAAAATTCGATCTGCTCCGAACCCAGCCAGGGGGGCGAGCGCCGCGACGGCCGGGATTAAATATTTTTCTGGTGCTCGCATGAACGCCAGCGGAGGAATCAGTTGTCTTACAAAACCATGCAATGGTGTGTGTCGCCCCATCGCGACGAAGGTTGCGAGCACAAACAGAGCCATCAAGGCGGCTGGAACGAACCCATTTTCAGGCCCCGGCGCATCGTTGTTGCGGCGCCGAAAGGCAAACATGGCCAGCAAGAGAACGCTTCCGCCCCCGTAGATGCTCAGCGACAGAGGGTTGCCTTCGAGGATCCCGTTCACGGCTTCCGACGATGGATGGCGTACCCATGCTTTGCCGAAACCTCCGGCCACACCCATTTCCAGCAACCGAGTCGGATGCAATGACCAGCCTTCGGCCACCTCGATCGCTAGCGGGTGGGCTCTTTCGGAGGACTCTGCGGCCATCTTGGCGGGCACGATGGCGATCGCACCCATCGCCGAGCCAAGAAAAACAGTCGAGAGGAGCGCAAGCACGATACGGTGTTTCCGCCCGGATTTCGTGGGCGTCTGTGTGCTGAATGCCCAGTTGGCGCAAGCCAGGATAATCGCGAAACAAAGTCCCATCAATGCGACAAATGGTTCGCCAAGCAGCAAGGACATCGCCAAAGGCAAACTGGAAATCGCAACACGTTTTGAAAGACCCGGATCCTCTGCGGAATGAATCAGCCAAACCAACGCGCAAGCCTGCCAGGGTACCCACGCGGCGGCCGGAAGCAGAAGACCCGTCGTCCACATGGACAGGACGAATCCATTCAAGGACCATGCGATGCCTGCGACCACACACCCGAGAAAGGAAAGATTGAATCGACGGACCAACGCAACGATCCCGAGCGATCCCCACAGGCAATGCAACGTCAACCACCAGGTCACGGCGTGCGGTATCGGGATGAGGACGTGAAATAGATTGGGAGGGTAGAAGATCCCGTAGAGTGGATCGGCAAGCGTGTTGAGACCGATCCCCATCTGTCGATCCCAGAATGGCGCTTCTCCGCGAAGCAGCGATTCGACGTAAAAGCTTCGCGCGGGGATGATCCAACGTGCGATGTCTCGATTGTAGGCAACCTGGCCGTCGACAACGGGTGCGAAAAACAGCAAGTGCACCGTCGTCAGCGCGACAAATGCCTGGGCTTGTACGGATAGCCTGCTCCAGCAAGAACGCAACCTGTGAACGATGGTTTGCGTCAAGTTAGTCCGCGGGTGAAGACCCAAGTGCAGCACGCACGAAGCCCGACCGGTGGTTGTTGAGATCGCCCCAGGAGTCGGTGCGCCACTGGCTTCGATGCGTCAAGAAGAATCCGGTCAGGTCACGCAAGTACCGCAGTCCGAAGCGATCGGTCTCGACGAGGTTCTTCTGCTCGCCCGGATCGCGTAGTAGATCGTAGAACATTTCATTGCCACCGTAGTCGACGATGTAGCGGTAGTCCTTCGAGCGCAGGGCGTAGCTTCGACCGTATTCAAGGGACACCACGCGCGGGGTCCATGCGCCATTGCGGGCAATGCTTGGGACGAGGCTTTGGCCCTGGATGCGCTCGTCCGGTTTGACGCCGAGCAAGTCGATGAGTGTTGGTGCGATGTCGAGATGGGTGGAAACCACCGTGGATTTGGTGCCCTTGCCGAGTCCCTTGCCGAAGAAAACCAGCGGCACGTTGCCCACCTCACCCCAGTGTCCGTAGGCGTGTCCCATGTAGCCGTGCTCCAACATGCCTTCGCCGTGATCGGCGGTGAGAACAAAGAGCGTTTCATCGGCAATACCAGCCTTTTCAAGGCCTTTCATGAGTTGCAGGTAGCATTCATCGGCGTGTTCAACTTCGCCTTCATAAAGTGCCTTCAGTTGATTCCACTGAGCGTCGGTCAGGACGACTTTCTTCGAGACGATCTTTCCCAGCAGATCGCCGTTGACCACCTTGCCCACCACCGGATCCCAGGGGCCCTTGTGATACTTATCCGTGACGCCCGGGTGATAGCGATAGGGCGTGTGCGGCTCGTAGGGTAGCGACGAGATGAAAAAGCGTTTGCCTGCCTTGGCCTGTCTTGTCGCAAACCCAATCATCTCGTTGACGAGTGCCACACAATCGATCCCTTTGCCTTCTTGATTCGGCTGGTGGAATTCGGTCCACTGACCCGGGGCCTCAAGCCGCGCCATGCCGAAGGGGTTGTTGCCGTAGTAACCGGTGGCGAATCCCGCTGCCGCAAGTTGCGTGCTGATCATGGGGGTTCCCGGTACGAGTTTTTCCTTGTCGCCCGAGACACCGTGAACGCGCGGGATCATGCCGGTCTGGATGCTCCCGTGCGAGGGCGGCGACGAAGGCGAGGCGGCCTGGTTGTGCAGGAATGCGATGCCTTTCTGCTCGAACGCCGCCGTGAAGTTTGGTGTGGCGACGCGGGTTTTCGCGTAGATCGACAGGCGATCCGCGCGCATGGCGTCGACGACAAACAGGATCGCATTTTTGAAACGCGGCACCTCGCGGGCGGGCGCGGTTGCCATGTCGATGCGCGCATTTCCCCACGCAACCGTGGATGGATCGGCATTGGCCGCAATGAACGACAGTCGAATCAGTTTGCCAGCGAATTTTCCCAGATCGATTTTGCGGGCAGCCCAGCCCATTTTTTGGGTACCGTCGAACAATGTGAGGGCGGTGCCATCGGCAGTTTCTGCCTTGATTTGCAGGCGTTGTTCACCAACTGTAACACCCGTC
>JAWXBF010000261.1:0-3932 GCA_034439895.1 Deltaproteobacteria bacterium | reverse complement strand
TGACGGCGGGTGAATCTCTGTCCGCGATTCGTGCGCGGAACTATGTCCCAGCCGGCGCTCCGCTTGATGACATGGAAATGTTCGACGGCGAGTTCTTTGGCTTCTCGCCAAAAGAGAGTGCCATCATCGATCCGCAACACAGGCACTTTTACGAAGTGGCATGGGAAGCGCTTGAGGATGCGGGGCATCCGCCCGAAAAATTCACCGGACCGATCGGGGTGTTCGCAGGCTCGGGCATGGGTGGCTATTTCTACTTCAACATCTGCACCAATCCTGGTCTGCTCGCCGAGACCGGTTTGTTTCTCTTGCGCCACACCGGCAACGACAAGGATTTTTTGTCGACACGTGTTTCGCATTTGATGAATCTGACCGGCCCGAGCATCAACGTTCAGACCGCTTGTTCGACCTCGCTGGTCGCGATTCACCTCGCGTGCCAGAGCCTGATTTCTGGCGAGTGCGACATGGCCATCGCGGGAGGATCCACCATAGAACTTCCCCACCGAAGGGGGTATCACTTTCGCGAGAACGAGATCCTTTCGCCCGACGGGCACTGTCATGCGTTTGACCATCGCGCTGAAGGAACCGTTTTTGGAAGCGGTTCTGCGTGTGTCGTGTTGCGGCCACTTCGAGCCGCCGTTGAAAATGGCGATCCGATTCATGCGGTCATCCGGGGTTCTGCGGTCAACAACGACGGTGCTCGAAAAGCGGGCTACCTTGCCCCAAGCGTGGATGGCCAGGCGGCGGCGGTGACCGAAGCGCTTGCGGTTGCGGGCGTTGATGCCGATGACATCGGATACATCGAGACACACGGCACCGGGACCTACCTGGGCGACCCAATCGAAGTGGCGGCCCTGACCACGGCCTTTCGGCAATCCACCGACCGCCGCGGATTCTGTCGCATTGGCTCTGTCAAATCCAACATTGGCCACACCGACACTGCCGCCGGCGTGATTGGATTCATCAAGGCTGTCTTGTCGGTTGAGCACGGGCAGATGGTGCCCAGTTTGCATTTCGAGAAACCGAACCCAACCATCGATTTTGACGGAAGCCCGTTTCAGGTAAACGCGCAACTGACGCCCTGGTCCGATGCAGACGGTCCCCGTCGCGCTGGCGTCAACTCGCTGGGCGTCGGTGGTACAAATGCGCACGCAATTGTCGAGCAACCTCCGCGTCGGGTTGATTCAAGTCCTGTTTCAGGTCCTCAATTGCTGGTTGTTTCAGCGCGGAACAAGGGCGGGCTTGATGGTAACTGCGATCGGCTTGCTGAGTTTTTGGAACGATCGCCTTCGATCAACCTCGCCGATGCAGCGTATACCCTCAAAGAGGGTCGTCGAACGTTTGATAAGCGTCGCGTGCTGGTTGCTGACGATCGCGAAGAAGCCATTTCGCTTTTGCGGTCACGCGAACGGGATCGCGTTTTTGATCATGCGTCCCTCGGGGACTCGCCGGATTTGATTTTTATGTTTCCGGGCGGTGGTGCGCAGTATCCAAACATGGCACGGGGCCTTTACGACAACGAGCCCACCTTCCGGAAGGTGATCGATGCAGGCCTGCTCTGGTTGCAGGGCAAAACGATCGTTGACCTGAGGTCGGTACTGTTTCCAGCTCCCGAAAAAATTGGATGGGCACAGGCCGAGTTCAAACGGCCCAGCGTTCAGTTGCCGGCGATCTATCTGGTTGAGTTCGCGCTCGGAAAACTTCTGATGGACAAGGGGTTCGCGCCATCCGGATTCGTCGGACACAGCCTGGGTGAGAATACGTCTGCCGCCTTGTCGGGTGTGTTCACGTTTGAAGAGGGTCTTGGCCTTGTCCTGTTGCGAGGTCAACTCTTCGATACGGTCCCGCCGGGCGGCATGTTGAGCATTCCGCTTGGTGAAGCGGAGTTGATGCCGTTGCTGGGCGACGAGCTTGATCTCGCCTGCATCAACGGACCCGGCCTCACGGTGGCCTCGGGTCCGAATCATGCGTTGGCGGCATTGACGGAACGACTTGCAGCGCGCGACATTGAGGCTCAGCGCATCCAGATCGACATCGCTGCACACTCGCGAATGCTGGTTGATCTTTTGAAACCTTTCGGCGACTACTTGCGCAAGTTGAAGCTGCGCGCGCCGGAGATCCGTTTTCTGTCGAATCGATCGGGAACCTGGATCACGGACAGCGAAGCAACTGATCCGGAATACTGGGTGGGTCATCTTCGTAATACGGTTCGATTCGCCGATTGCGTTGCGACGCTTGCAAGCAATCGTTCGATGATTCTGCTCGAGGTTGGCCCCGGTCGCACGCTGGGCTCTCTTGCAAAACAGAATCCCGGGATCAATCCACAGTCGGTGCTCTCATCGCTGCGCCACCCTGATCAGAAGATCGACGATCTCACGCAATGGAAGACCGTGCTCGGGCGACTCTGGGCGCTCGGCATGAACTTGCCAGCCGAAACCCTTTGGCCAGGCGAACATCGTCAACGGGTGCGTTTGCCGACCTACGCGTTCGCGCATCAACGATATTTCATCGAACCCGGCAAGGGTGCCGAACCGGTTTCGGACGTGCCAAACCTTTCGCGCCAACCCGCATTTGACGATTGGTTCTACCGTCCGGCCTGGCGACGTCTCGATCAGGTCGCGGGCGTCGATGCGCCCGCGGATGTGTCTCCTGCGCGATGGTTGTTGTTTGTCGACGAAAAGGGATTGGGCCAGGACCTCGCGAAGCGCCTCCGGGAACGCGGCGATATCGTCGTCACGGTTGAGCCGGGTGATGCGTATTACAAAGTCGATGGTTCCAGCTATCGGCTATCACCCGAGCACGGTCGCGACGGCTACGAGGCCTTGCTGCGTGACCTTCTGGAGAGTGGCGAACCGCCGGATCGCATCGTTCATCTTTGGCTGTTGGCCGAAGAAGAATCGTTCCGTGCCGGCTCGACGTTTTTTCACCGCAACCAGGAACGCGGCTTCTACAGTCTCTTGTTTCTGGCGCAGGCAATGGTCAGCGAGTCCTATCCGCGTCCAACCGCGCTAACGGTGGTCTCGCAGGGCATGCACAGTACGAACGGCGAGCCAGTTGCGTATCCGGAACAGTCGACCGTCCTCGGCCCTTGTAAGGTCATCCCGAGAGAATTGCCGGGTGTCACCTGCGTTAGCCTAGATCTCGAATCGCCCGAACCCACCGCCAATCGGGATGAAAATTCCATGCTCGCGTTCGCGCGCAAGGTGCCCGGCGTTGCGGCTTTGAGCGCGCGTTTTGGTTTGAATCCCGAATCGATGGCACCTCTGAAAAACGCGGTCATGTTGGATGCCGTGGAAAACGAACTGCGGTTGGCGCCGGGCAACCGTCAGGTTGCCTTGCGACAAGGTGCGCGCTGGCAGTTCCGATACGAACGAGCGCAATTACCGGCCGATAAACCGGGTGTGACGATTCGAGACGGCGGCGTCTATCTTTTAACCGGTGGATTCGGAGGAATCGGACTGTCGCTTGCGCGCATGTTGGCGCGAGAGCACAAGGCGAAGTTGGTGCTGGTGGGTCGGTCCCCTTTACCTGAACCCAGGGAATGGGAACGGTGGGCAATTGATCGACCGAATGATCCAGCCAGCGTTCGAATCCGCGCGATTCGAGAGCTAGAAGGACTCGGGGCCGAGGTCTACGCAGCCGATGGCGACGTGGCGGACGCAGTCCGAATGGCCGAGATCATCGCGGAAACGCGTCGCCGTTGGGGCGGTATTTCAGGTGTAATCCACGCTGCAGGTGCGCTCTCGGACGGGTTGATCCCGGTCAAGCAGCAATCACAGGTTGAGAACGTATTTACCGCCAAGGTTCACGGAACATTGGTGCTTGAGCGGGCGCTTGAAGTTGAGAACGGCGAAACGCCACTTGATTTCTTCGTCGTCTTTTCATCGACGAGTGTTGCCATTGCATCGGCAGGCCAGGTTGACTACGTGGCGGCC
>JAWXBF010000260.1:0-13420 GCA_034439895.1 Deltaproteobacteria bacterium | reverse complement strand
GTGTTGGGTGTGCCGCCCGTGTTGGGTGTGCCGCCCGTGTTGGGTGTGCCGCCCGTGTTGGGTGTGCCGCCCGTGTTTTTGCTACCGCCGGTATTCGTCACACCGCCGGTATTCGTCGCACCGCCGGTATTCGTCGCACCGCCCGTGTTCATTTTGCCGCCGGAACCGGTTGCCTTCGAGCCGCCGGTCTTGGTGCCGCCCTGGCCACCGGAACGGGTGTCGGTGTCTTCGGCGCCGCCGGAACCACCCGCACCGCTGCGGCTGCGGGTCGCAGGTCCGCCGCAAGCGACGAACAAGCAAGCAATTGAAAGACCAACCTTGAGTGTCGTTGACATTGCCTCCGGATCGTATCACAGACCGCAATGTCTGTACCTATTCGCACAACCAGACATATACCGACATCAACACATGTCTGCCGACATCGGCGGCGTTCATCCTACTTTTTCTGGTGCTGCGCTTTCCAATCTTCGTAGGGCATCCCGTAGATAGTTTCGCGCGCCTCGGGATCGGTCATCTCGATACCCCGCTCGGCCGCGGCGGCTCGGTACCACTTGGCGAGGCAATTGCGACAAAAGCCAGCAAGGTTCATCACATCGATGTTTTGCACGTCGGTGCGCTCGCGAAAATGCTGTATGAGGCGACGAAATGCAGCGGCCTCTAGTTCAACCTGCGTTTGTGCGTCCATGGACATTGGCAGGGAGTGTAGCCGACCGCGATGCAGGAGGCGCCTAGGGATTCCGTCGAACACGGCGATGGCCAACGAACTTCACGTTCTTGTTGGCGATGTCCCGGGCGAACATCTTCTCGAAATTTTCGGCCCATCGCCCGTCGAATTCGGTCTCGCACTTGGGATCGATGATGACGTAGTCGGCCATCGCGATTGTCAGTTCGACCGCCGCTGCCTTGGAATCCACCGCCTGTCGTGGAGGCAAAATTTCCTTCTGCTTGAAGCCCCAGTTCGGTTGCGCCAGATCCCGGATGCGATACAAGCCATCCGCGTAAGGCTTGCCACATCCGAGAACCATGACCTTGTCTTGAAAGGTATCAACCGTTTCGGCGGGCGGAACCTTTGGCAACTCGGCCAGGTTCATGCCGCGAACATCTTGACGATTGACGCCGAAACGCAGCGCATAGGAATAGAACATCAGATCGCCCGCGATCGAATCGAACGCGCGCGAGCGTTCGTTCCAGACCATGTGCGTGGCACCGAGGGCGGTGAGGGCATCGTGAACCTGTCTCGGCGATTCCAGTAATCCGTAGCTGATACCGTATTGCCACTGCGTGTAGTCCGCAATAACTGGGCGCGGCAAGCCGAAATAGTTCTGCACCTCGTGCATCAATACCACCGCATTTTTCGGCAGTTTCCTGCCAATCTCCTCGTACTTGTCCTGGCCAATCGTGAAACGCTCCTGATACTTTTTTTCGTGGCCGGCGGACAGCATATCGATCGTTTTTTTCAGCGGACTGCGAACCATCGCGTGCGTCTGGAAAAAATATGCGTCGGCACCCCAAACCACCTGGGAGACAAACAGGAAACCCAGGGCCAAACGCAGCACCATCTCGCGTGTGCGCCAGATCAAAATCGACATCGCAATCAGGCACGCCGTCAACCAGGGCATGATCCCCTGCAGATAGCGATCTTGGTGATGAACCGAATACCAGAGGAAAATCGAAACGTGACACCACCCCACCAACATCCACAGGCGACGGGGGGCCCGGGTAAACGGCAACGTGGCCAGCAGCAAGGTAAAAAGCGATCCGATCACAGGCACGCGGCCGTGAAACGATTTCCAGTCGTTCGGAATCAACGACCAGTCGAAAAGAGCGCGAACGGTGTAGACGATCCCTTGCAGATTGCGCTCGGGCGCCCAGAAGCCACCTGCATATCCGTACTTGATGATGTAACTGGCATCCGGGGTCCAGGGCCGCGAATGAAAGACATTGCTCATCACCGGGTATACCGGGTTGCCGTACACCACCCAGTTTTTCAGCCAGTGGGGCGCGGAAAACACAAACGCCCCTCCCACCACACAAAGCGCGGCCACCAGTACCCGGGAAAACGCCTGGGCACGCGCGGGCGACCGCACGATCTCGCGGAGGCCCAGAATCACCAGGGTCAACACCGCCGGTGGAATCAGCATGAAGCCGATCGTGTCCTTCACGATGCCTCCACCTGCGATCACGACGCCCATCAAAATTGCCGGCTTGATTGCAAACGCACGCGTCACGGCGATCGCCATGATGAAAAGGGGGATGCAATAGGCAGCACCAATGTGATCGGCACCGATGGCGAGGCTCGAATCGTAAAGGAAAATACCCGGGAACAGAAAGCGAGCGGCCCAGATGAAGCGAGGATCGGCGCCGGGCACAAGTCGACGCAAGAGGGTCGGAATGCCGACGATCGTCGTCCAGACAAAGATCGCAAACTCGGCATGCGCAGCGTTCACAACCCGGTCAAAGGGAAGGTAACCGGGCGGCAAGAAGGTCCACAAATAAAGAAAGCTCGCGACGTGGGGGCGGGTCGCAAAAGTCCATCCCTCGGGGAAGCGACGGAAGCCACCGTGGATCATGAACTCTTCGGCGAGGCGCAAGTGCTTCCAGCGCGCGTCGAACTGCGTGTTCTCGGGGTTGATGATGAGGAAATACAGCATCAGGAACCCAACGATTCCGAACACCACGGCGAGCATCGCGCCCAGGCCGAGAGGCGAGCGACGCTGGCGCGCGAAACGAAGGTGCCTGACAGCGGGACGCAAATATCGATAGAGCGAGCGCCCCCCAATGGCGAGGCATACGGCGGGCACCACGAAGTAGGTTCCCCAGTGGATCTGCTGGAGAAAGTTCGCCATCACCATGAGGCACTCGAAGCCGTACATGCCGACAATGAATGAAACGCAAAGGTGTTCCGACAGACCGAGCGCACACAAGCGTCGCACGATCGCGTGCCCGAGTGACAGGAACGAAGCCATCATCAAGAGCGCCGACAACCAGTACCCGGCGTAGCGCGGAAAGAGCCACTTCTGGATCGGATAATGAAAGTGTCCCGTCCCCAGGAACAACACTGCGGCGCCGATCAAAATGATCAGGATCGCGAGGTGCCGAACCGGAAGCTTGCGGGTCTTGAGCGGAGGCGGGGACTCGATGACATCCATCGGGGACTACTGCGGTGTTCTTACCATGATTTTCCGGGCGCCCGAGGCTTCTGCGGATGATACCCTGCCAAACCGATGCCCCGCAGATTCATTTGGCTTGGCGCCATCGCGACGCTTATCTCCGGAGGCATTCTTGCGCTGATGTTGAGCCAGCTGGATGCCCGTACCTGGCAGGATGCCTTTTTGCGCGGCGACGTGTCGTTGATTGTTCGAGCGGGATTTTTTGCCTTTGCCTTGCTTGTATTTCGCGCACTCCGCTTCACGATTCTCGGCCGTCGGGTTCCCATCCTGACGGCCCTCACCGGAACGGCCATGCACACCTTCATCGTGCGCGTCATGCCCTTGCGACTCGGAGAGATCAGCTTACCGGTGCTCTTTCGAGCGTCGAGCCAGGAGCCCCCCGAACACACCTTGGTTTCCATCGCGCTTGTGAGGCTCGTCGATCTCACCGTGATCCTGGCGACCGGCATCATCTCCATCCCACTTGCCTTCGGAACCCTCTCCGTGGATCGCATCGGTTGGGGTGCGCTTGCTCTTTGCGTCCTGGTTGCGGTGGTGATCACCTTCCATCGATGGATTCTGGTGCTGGTGCAGCTGCTTGCGTTCCTGGTACAGAAAATACTGCCCAAACAACGCCCGCTGCTCGAACGCCTCACCGACAAGATTTACAAGGCGGTCGCCTTCAACGCCGCACTGGATCGACGTTCCAAACTGCTCTTTTGGATTGCAACCGCGGGCGTGAGTGCGTGTCAGGTATTGTCGCTGTCCACGTTGATCCGTGCGTATGATGTTGAGTTGCCTTTGCCACAAATGGTGGTGGGCGTTTCGAGCGCAATGATTTTTGGCGGCGTACCACTTTTGACTGTCGGCAGCTTTGGTACCCACGAAACCGGATGGACCCTGGGCTTCATGTGGGTAGGCGTGAGCTCGCAAGACGCCATCGTGACCGGCATCGCGAGCGGCCTTCTGACCCTGGGCTTCGCCCTCTGTTTCGCCATCCCGGCCGCCATTCATTTTTTCGTCACGAAACAACCCTTGCCGAAGACCCCAGCATGATCCCGGATGCCTATTTCGACCGTTTCACCTCGCAGAAGTACCAGAACAAAAATCGCGTTCAGCGGGCACTGATTCGGCGATTTGTCTCACATTTTCATGCGTTGTTCGTGGCGGCGTTGCCGGCGAAGAAGGTGTGTGAGGTTGGCATTGGACAGGGATTTTTGTCGGGCTATCTCTCCGAACGCTTTCCGGAAACGGCGTTTCTCGGTGTCGATCTCGAAGGGCCCGATCTTGAGCATCTGCAAAAAAACTTTCCGCGCATCGAGACCCATCGGGCCAACGCGCAAGATCTCGGTGTGCTGAAATCCCATACCGACATCGATCTGGTGATCTGCGCCGAGGTGCTGGAACACCTGAGTCAACCGGACCGCGCCCTGCAAGAGATTGCGGCATTGCATCCGAAACACGTCATCGTTACGGTACCGAATGAACCGTGGTTCCGACTCAGCAACCTGGCCCGTGGCAAAAACGTGATGCGTTTCGGCAACGACATCGATCACCACAACCACTGGAACCGGCGTTCGCTGAACGCACTACTGGAAGCCCATTTCGAGGTCGTGCAACTCGACAGCGCCTTTCCCTGGCTGCTCGCGCTTTGCAAACCCAGGGCAAGCTAAGACTTCAACTCGAACAACAAGATATGGTTCCGATACGCACGCACCTGTTGCGCCCGCGTTCGCCATGGGTAACAAAGCGGGAGCCGCAACCAGTCCGAGGCATGCACCGCGACGAAGGCAGGACCAACAGGCAACGCGCCATGGGCCAGCACGGTGGGATTGGCGGCCAACAAGGTGAGCGCGACCAGGGCCGCACCATCTCCCCAGTGCTGGCGCGCGAGGAAAAATACCTACAGGAAAAACAGCGCGGTCAGCGCCACCATGGCGAGTCGTCCGGCAACGATCTGAGCGCGCGCATGGGGGTAGTTGCGGCGCATGAACTCGGTTGCGGTGAGACCGCTATCATGCAGTTGCAAGCCCTGCGTTGTTGTCAATTCATCGGATGCACTTGACCCCGCGACGAGTCCGGTGAGCGCATTCACGAGCGGCGGGTGTGGATACGACAAACGGGCATCCTAACGATCGATAATCCAGGAGCCCCTTTACCACGCGGCTACAACCGTAGCTGGCGCCCAGGGCGCTTCTCCTTATTCGTACCACTGCCCAACGGTTGTCGCCGACCAATTGGGCAATTCCGGGTAACGCTTGACGCGGGTCGACATTCGGCATTAGGCTGCGACCGAAGGAAGTGAACCATGGTCGATGAGTTGAATCCCTATGCCCCACCATCGGTCGATGCCGACCTCATTCCCCGCGGCAATAGCCAGGGAAACCTGCAAGACGCACTTGCTGGAAGGTGGGATTTCCAGATTGGCGAGGTCCTGTCCGAATCCTGGCGGCTCACGTCGGGTTACAAGGGAACGTTCTGGGCGACCGCGATCATCGGGGTTATCTTGATGGTCATCGGCCAGCTCGTCACCACTGCCTTCACCGGCGCACTTGGGGTCGTGAGTCCCTTGCTGGTGATGATCGTTGGCCTCCCGATTACCGTCGCGTTTGCAGGCCTCAGTTACCCGGCCACGTATTTGCCCATTTTCATGACCGCGCTCGACAAGTTCGACGGACGTCCCGTGTCGATGAAGACGATGCTCGACTACAAGCCGAGTGTGGTGCCAATGGTCATCGTGGGTGTACTCGTAACACTTTTGGTTTCTTTTGGAATGTTGCTGCTGGTGATTCCAGGGCTTTACCTTGCAAGTGTGTACATGACGGTGACCCCCCTTGTGAGTGAACGAAATCTCAAGCCGTGGGAGGCCATGGAAATAAGCCGAAAAAGCTGCACCCACCACTGGGGCAAGATCTTCCTGCTCATGCTTGCCATTGGTCTCGTCGGCGGCATTGCCGGCATCCTCACGCTCGGCATTGGGTTGATCTGGATTGCACCGTGGATGGCCATGACCTACGCCGTGCTGTTCCGGCGCATCTTTGGTCCGCGACCGGCCTGAGAGCGTCATCAGAGAGACGCGTGCTCACAAACCCGGCCACGGATGATCGCCAACCTTGAACCACGGTAGAACCGAGACGGTACCGCGCTGCCGTTCCACGTCTCCGCCATAAACCAAGGCGCTGCGGAATGACACCCCTTCCTGTGTGGCCGCATTGAGAGCGGCAAATGCGTCAAGGCCGGCGAACGCATCGGTGGGAACGGTCTCACCTGACTTGATCTCGACTGCACAGCGATCAAGCCCCATCTCGGCAACGAGATCGATCTCCAGGCCTTGGCGATCCCGGAAAAAGGTCAGATCGGCTCGCTCGCCCGCATTCCGGTAAGCCTTGCCGATCTCCGACACCACCCAGCTCTCAAAAATGGCGCCTCGCAAGGGATGCAGGCGCAGTTGCTCTGGCGTCCGAATGCGCAAAAGGTAGCACAGTAATCCCGAATCAAAGAAATGCAGTTTGGGCGCCTTGATCAATCGCTTTCCGAGGTTGCGAAAAAAGGGCGGCAAACGAAAAGCCACATAACTCGCTTCCAGAACGGTTAACCACTTTCGCGTGGTCGGCTGACTCACACCCGCGTCGGCCCCAAACCTGCTTTGATCGATCAGCTGTCCGGTTCGCGCCGCCGCCAGAGCCAGGAACGTCTCGAACGCCACGAGATCGGTGACATTCAAAATTTGTCGAACATCTCGCTCGACATACGTGGCCACATACCCGGAAAACCAATCGCCGGGATCGATCTTTCGATCATGTATTGCCGGATAGCCGCCGTAAAGGATCGTCCCCCAGACATCCTGCAACCGATCTTCCCGTGCGAGCTCAGTGACCGAGAGGGGAAGCAGTTCGCACAGGCCGACCCGTCCCGCAAGCGACTGTGACACGGTTTCCGAAAGCGCGAAATGTTGGGACCCGGTGAGCACGAAACGTCCTGCTGCCGGGCGCTCGTCCACCTCGCCCTGCAAATACGAAAGCAGCTCGGGCACGTTTTGTACCTCGTCGATGACAGCGCCATTCGGCAGCGCACGCAGAAACCCGCGCGGATCCTCGCGTGCTTCGCGGCGAACGTCGGGCGCCTCAAGAGAGCGGTACGGATGGTCTGGAAATGTTGCCCGGCAGAGGGTGGTCTTACCCGACTGGCGGGGGCCGGCGACGAGCACGACGGGGAACTGCTTTGCCCGTTTGAGGAGCACGGACTGGAGCGTTCGGCTGAACATTCTCCAATAATATCACATAGAAGGCCGTTTATAACTTCGATTTATAATCGGCCAAACACCTCGAAACCGACCGCGCGACCATTAGCCCGTCACGACGGCGTAGCGATCTTTGGTCTTCAAGAACCAGCGTTCGAAATAACGGAAGCTGAGTCCTGCCAGCAGGATAGACATGCCGAGAACCAGCGGAAATTCGAGCACGCCGGGCTGCACGCCCACGAATCCCAGAACCTTGAACACGAGATTCTGCGCCGAAAAGTGCAGCAGATAGATCCCGTAGCTGACGGTGCCGATGTAGACGAACAGGCGCAAACGCAGGACGACTGAAAGCGCATTGTCCTCCCGGATCACACAGCTGCACACGAGGAAGGTAAAGGGCACGCGGAAGAGCCACATCGAAGGCTCCTCCATCGACAGGGCCAAAAGCGCCAGGGCCAGCCAGAATGCCGCCGAAAAACGACGACCTGTCAGAGCCGCCATCATCGGAAACGTACGCCTGTCATGCAAGAGCTGCGCAACCAACACGCCAAAGGTGATGGGGACCGGCATGCGATACCAAAGCGTCGCGGCTTCCGTGCCGTGGGCAATGAAGACGTGCTCGTCAATCGCAATCGAAAACACCAGCATGGCTGGGATGAAAAGACGCGAAAACAAGCGCGGCGCGAATCGAAACACAAAAGGCCACAACAGGTAGAATTGCTCTTCGGCAGCAAGTGACCAGGCAAAAAAGAACGGAATCGGTTCGCCGGTACGGTGAACAAAGAGGTTCGAGGTGTAGGTCGCGAAATAGGGAAAGTTGTGCAGAAAGTTCTGCGCCGCCAGCTGCTCGGAATAGCGCAGCGACTTGACGAGGTACAGCAACAACACGGCGTAATAGAGCGGCACGATGCGCAGCGATCGGCGCATGTAGAACTTGCCGAGTGCAATCGTTCCCGTGCTGTCGCGCTCGCGCAGCAGGAGCGTCGTGATGAGAAATCCGCTGATGACGAAAAACAGATCCACGCCGGTATACCCGCGGCGCCACAGGATCGGCCAGCTGTCCGCGGGCTTGACGATGTGAAACCAAACCACCCCGACAATGCTGATACAGCGCAAACCATCCAGATTCGAGAAACGTTTCTGGGCCGCAAAGCGCTCGGCGGTCACGCCAACCGGCAGGATCTTTTGCCAGATCGCGGCCAGCGCCCCGGAGGGGTTCGATTCGCGCGCAACGGTGGAGCCAGGCTCGGTCATGGGTTAAGGGGCGCCGAGATTAGCGCATTCCCCGTGGGCCGGTATCGGCAACTCAGCGCGGTGTGAACCGTCGAGATTCCGGGATGACGAGTGTCCACAGCCCAAACGTGGCCGCCAGGAAGTGGTCGAGTTCAATCGTACCGTCGGTGCGCGGAAAAGGCGCCGGAGCGGGCAGACAATGGGCCGCAAAGTGCGAGGCGGCGAGCGTGTGAAGGACACCGGACGACCAGCCCTCCCCGGCATAGACCAGGCAGGCCGGAACCCGCAGCGCCTCAAGATCCGCAAGCGCATAGGGAATCTTCTCGTCGGTCGTACCCCTCGTTTCCTGATATTTGCACTCGATGGCGATCGCCCGTTGATCGCAGTTTCGTATCACAAACACATCCACCTTGCGCGACTTCCCGATGATGGTTTTGCCCAAAGAAATCTCGGTATATACCTGCAAACCGGCCGTGGCGAAATTTGCGTGAATGTAGCCTGCAATGCGATCGCGGTATTCGTTACCGTTCATGTTGTTTGTTCAGCTTACAGGTTCGCTATCAGCGAGGGTTGCACGGTCAGGGCAAGCAGGCGCTCGTTTGTAAGCCTCACGGCCTCGGCCAGGATGTCGTTGCCCGCGAAGCGACGGCCCAGGGTCAACGCCGCCACCCCAACCGAACCCGATCCCATGAACGGATCCACGACCAGCGCGCCCAACTCGGTGCTTTGCGAAACCAAAACCTCGCTGACCTCGGCGGGCTTTTCGGTGGGATAGCCGTTGCGAATGCGGGGCACCTCGATGATGTCCGGAATTCCGAGATCGTTCAGCTTGCGTTTGCCCTTCTCGAAAAACAGGATGCACTCGTAGCGGGCCCGGTAGTGATAGCCCATCCCGATTTTCTTTTTGTCCCAGATAATAGGCTTCCAGAACTTGAAGCCCGCCTGTTCGCCGATCGGCTTGGCCAGAAACATCGTCTCCTGGTCGCAGAACAAGTAGAAATGGGCGTCGCGCTTCAGTACCCGATAGATCTCGGTGAAGAGCTCGGGGAAGCGGGCATTGGGAAAGATCTGAAACCAGTCGTTGCTCGACGACTTGCTGTGCTTGAGGCGGGTGGTGGTGCCAATCGCCCGGTGCTTTTCGAGCGACTCGTACGGGGGATCGGTGACGAAGAGATCGACGCTTTCAGAGGGCAAGCCACGCAGCCAGTGCACGGCATCGGCCTGTTCGATCTGAAAACGCAGGGGTGTGGTCATGGAGAAGTTGTCGCACGGGTCACTGACACGGCAATCGCGTACGAGACGGCGGCCATTTTCCGCGAGTCTGCCCCGTGGCGCCAGCAAAACCGGTTAAACTGCGCGCGCCATGCCGCGTCGAATTGTGTTTTTGCTGGTTATCGCCTCGCTCTCGGCCGCCCCGGACCTGCGCGCCGATGAGGGCATGTGGACCTTTGACCATTTTCCACGTGACAAGGTCAAGACCGCCTACGGATTCTCGATGGACGAGGTCTGGTTGAACCACGTGATGCGCGCGTCGGCCCGTCTGGCCGGAGGCTGCTCCGCCAGTTTCGTATCACAGACTGGACTTGTGATGACCAATCATCACTGTGCGCACGGTTGTATTTCGCAGCTCTCCACCCGGGAGCGCGATCGGGTGGAGAGCGGATATTATGCCTCCGGCGAGGGCGACGAGTTGCGCTGCCCCGAGATGGAGGTGAACCAGCTCGTCAACATCAAGGACGTGACCGCCGTGGTCAATCAGGCCACACGAGGGCTGGAGGGAGAGGCCTATCAGGACGCGCGCAAGGCAACGCAGGCGCGGCTTGAAAAAGAATGCCAGACCGATGACAAGACCCGATGTGACCTCGTGACGCTTTACCGCGGAGGACAGTACCGGTTGCATACCTACAAGCGCTTCAATGACGTCCGCCTGGTGTTTGCACCCGAGATGGCCATCGCGTTTTTTGGCGGCGATCCCGACAATTTCATGTTTCCCCGTTACGACCTCGACGTGGCGTTTCTGCGGGTTTACGACAACGGCAAACCGGCCGCCACGCCCGATCACTTTCGTTTCTCGAAGGCGTCACCCAAAGAAGGCATGCTGACTTTCGTCTCGGGCAACCCCGGTGGTACGGATCGCCTGCTCACGCTGTCACAGCTTGAGTATCAACGCGACGTGAGTCTGCCGGAAATGCTGTTTTCAACTGCGGAACTGCGCGGCGTGTTGACGGAGTTCGGACGACGCGGACCCGAAGAACGCCGCATCTCCGAACATCAACTCTTTGGCGTGGAAAACCGCTACAAGGCAATCCTCGGCCGATGGCAAGCGCTTGTCCACGGCGGGATCGTCGCAGAAAAGGCCGCCGCCGAAAAAAAGCTGCGGAGCCAGGTCAAACGCCATCCGACATTTCGCAAACAGGCCGCGTCGGCCTGGGACGCCATCGCGAAGGCCACCCAAAGACAGGGCGAGCTGCGAAAAGCCTTTGCATCCATCGAGGGCAGTGCCGGTGGTTCGAGCGACCTCTGGCGGATCGCGCGGCACCTGGTCCGTGGTACGCATGAGCTGACGCTACCGGACGGCAAACGACTTGAAGAGTACCACGATGCCGCCTTGCCCACGCTGCGCCAGCGCCTGTTCAGCCAGGCACCCATCTACGACTCGCTGCAAACACTGCTCTTGACCCACGGATTTACGAAGCTTCGAGAACATCTGGGGCCCGATCATGCCTTTGTGAAAAAGATCCTAGGCAATCAAGCGCCCGGGGAACTGGCCAGCAAGCTCGTCAAGGGAACGCGGCTCAAGGACGTGGCGTTCCGGCGCGAACTCTGGGAAGGCGGCGCAGCGGCGGTGCAGCAGGCGGCGAAGGCCGATCCCCTGCTGGCGCTCTTGATCGAGGTGGATTCGGACGGACGGGCCATTCGCAAACGATGGGAAACCGAGGTGGATGCGGTTGTTCAAAAGAACACCGAGCTCATCGCCAGGGCGCGCTTTGCCGTGCAAGGCGATTCGCAATACCCCGACGCCACGTTTTCAGCGCGGCTCAGTTATGGCAGCGTCAGCGGTTATGTCGAGGACGGCAAAACCGTGACACCCACCACGACTTTCGCGGGTGCCTTCGCACGCCACACCGGTCGCGAACCCTTTGCACTGCCGGAAAGCTGGCTGCGCAACAAGACACAGCTCGATATGAACTTGTCTTTCAACTTCGTCACCACCAACGACATCATCGGTGGCAACTCGGGCTCGCCGGTTTTGAATCAGTCAGCAGAGGTGGTGGGTCTGATTTTCGATGGCAACATTCAGTCGCTTGGTGGCGATTACGGTTTCGATCCCGCCACCAACCGTGCGGTCTCGGTTTCTGCCGTTGGGATTGTCCACGCGCTCGACAAGATCTACCACGCGCAACGGATCCTCAAAGAGCTGGTGCCGTAAGCGATGTCGTACTGGGATCTACTGTCGCTGACCTTGCCGGTCTTCGCCCTCATCGCCATCGGCGCGCTCGTTCGCCGGATCGAGTGGGTACGGGACGAGGCCGAAGCAAGCCTGGTTCGCCTGGTCGTCAACCTGATGATGCCATGCTTGATCTTCGATTCCATCGTTGGCAATCCGGCGATGCGACAAACCAGCAACATCGTGTGGCCGCCCCTTGCGGGATTCTGCTTCACCGCCCTTGGCTTTGTGATGGCGCTCTATTTCGCCCGGGCGCTTGGACTGCGGGATGTGCAATCGCAGCGAACGTTCGCCCTTTCGACGGGCATTGCGAACTACGGTTACTTGCCCTTGCCCATCATGGCGCAGATGTTCGGTCCCGATAGCCAGGGCATCTTGATGATCCACAACGTTGGTGTTGAAGCCGCATTGTGGACCGTCGGTGTCTTGATCCTGAGTGGCCTGTCGCTGCGAGAAGGCTGGCGCAAGCTCATCAACCCCGTTTTGATCTCGCTTTGCATTGCCGTCCTTCTGAATGTATCGGGGTTGTCGACCTACGTGCCATCGGTTGTCACGGGAATCGCACGAACGCTTGGGAAATGCGCGATCCCGGTGGGCTTATTGACCACCGGTAGCAACCTGGCCCAGTACCTTCGTGAGCCTCGGAATCTATTGAACCCGCGCGTTGGCATCGGCGCATCGGTGCTGCGCTTGGGAATCCTGCCGGTGATGATGCTGGTCGCCGCCCGCATGCTGCCGTTTTCAATCGATTTGAAACGGGTTCTGGTAATTCAGGCCGCCATGCCCGCCGCCGCCGTTCCCATCCTCCTCGCCCGCCACTACGGCGGCGTGCCGTTAACCGCCGTACAGATCGTGCTTGGCACCACCGCGGTCAGTGTCTTGACCTGCCCATTGTGGATCCGCGCTGGGATGGCCTTCGTTGGCCTGTAGGACGAAAAGGTTCGCCCATCAGGGGCAGGCGCCACCGGGCGCCACGTAACCACTGACTAGGGTGTTGATGTTTGCGCCCGCGCGTCCGCCTCCGGCACGCGTCCAAGTGACGCCATCCATCGAGTGGAAGAACTGACTGCCATTGGTGTTGGCAGCCACCCAGACACCTGCATTCGGTCCATCGGCGGCATACCCAACATGCGCAAGGGGAACATTGCCGGGCACCGTCAAATTGGTGCTGGCCCATCTGCCACCATCCGCACTCCGTGAAACGCGGGTTCCCGCAAACGCAGAAAGCATCCCGCCCGCCCACAGAACATCCGTGATGCCACCGTTTGCAATCGCGGTTCGACTGACCCAGGTTTTTCCGCCGTCGGTGCTGCGACAAACCTGACCGGGATTGGTGACGATGAAAAGCTG
>JAWXBF010000259.1:0-10166 GCA_034439895.1 Deltaproteobacteria bacterium | reverse complement strand
CAGAAGGCCGGGCAAGGGCATGTTTCGCCCGAGACCTGGTCACACGGCTCGTCGGAGCAGCGCGCGTACTGGTTGCGGCGCGGCATGAAAAGCGGCGATCCCGCCGAGTGCAATACCTTCGCTGAACAGCGGCCCTGAACCGCGGGCGCAAACATGCGCAGCTCGTCCAACGTCCCAGATTGCTGGCAAACTGAAGCTCAAAGATATCCTGCGATTCAACTTGCTCGTCGAGGCATTGAACTCCAACGCCAAACTCGCCATCAGTGGCGGCTTCTGGACATTGTCCGCGTGGGAGCTGTCGGCGCATTCGGCACTGGTCATGATATGTTTTGCTTCGTGAAGAAACATATTCTTTTTGGTATTGGGCTTGGTCTGGCTGTTTTTGGTATTGTTGCTTGCGAGGATTCCTCGGATGAAGGGGGTCCACCAGACGCGGGTGATCTTCTTTTAGGTGGCGGGGCGATGCCAGACGGATCCTCCACAACAACCGACACGGGCGCCGCTGACTCATCGAACGATGTACTGGCGGATGTTGGAGTTGGCGATGGGGGTGGGGTGCCGCCGCTTCTTCCACCTGACTGGTTCGTGAGTCCAACGGGCGACGACGCCAACGATGGCAAGTCCACGGCGAAGCCCTTCAAGACGTTGTGTAAAGTGCGGGATGTCGTTCAAGCGAATCAAGTCATCGTCTTGATGGATGGCGCCTACGACAGCGGCAACCAGCGGCCCGTTGGGTGGATATATAACGCACCGTGCAGCCCGACCTTCACAACCCCGGTTGTGCTCCACGCGCTCAATGCTGGGCAAGCCCTCGTGCGTGTGCCGCTTGCGTTCAATCAAGGCGGCGCCGTTCGAGGAATCAAGCTAGAAAACGCGCCTCCCGGTAGCGGATCGTTTTCTAGCGGCGTCATTCAGGCAACGGGTGGCACGCTCACCATTCGCGCGCTGACGGTCGGCGATGTCACCTCCTCACCAAACGCGAAGGCAGCGCCGCTTGTCGTGAGTGGCTCGGCGAAAGTGACGCTCATACCGGACGGGGTCGCCAACTACACGACCGTGCCGGTCGCCAATTTGCGTGGCCAAATGTTCGCATTCATCACGGGCGGAGGTGAGCTCACGGTTGAAGGCGGAACGTTTGACGACTCGGCTGCGAACAACGCGGACAGCTATTGCAATCCGCTCTTCGAAGGGGGCGGCAAGTTGACGTTGAATGGCGTCACCGTGCACCACAAGGGAACGGTGCTGCGTGCGTACGGCACTGCCTCGATCGAGGGGAGCGTGATCGAGAATCGATCGATAGCGTTGAATAGTGGATGTGGTCCGGTGATAGGCGTGTTGGGGAACATCGACATTCGTATCACCAACACATCGATCCGCGGCAGATTCCGTGGCCTCGATACCGAGACCGTTTCTTGGGGACCCGTGACGATCACGAACAGCACGCTCGAAGGGTCAGTAGATTACGGCATTAACCTGAGCGGTAATATGTTGAAGCTTCGTGGCTCGACGGTTAAGAGCGCAGGTATTGGGATTCGAATCGCAGGGGTCGCAACGGCAGACCTCGGCACAGCCGCTGATGTTGGCGGCAACACACTAACCGGAAGCACGACAACCGCACTCCGCGTGGAAACAGCCACGGTGGTGAGCGCCGTTGGCAACACCTGGGTAGCGAATCAACAAGGCAGCGACGCACAAGGCAAGTACCCAGCCGCCGAGCTCAAGACGGGCCCAATCACCGGCCTAAACTTCACCCTCGTAAACGCAGCACACTCGACTCAGTTGTAGAGAGGCCCGCTCCCGCCGGGGCTGGCGCAACAATGACGTAAAAATGCGGCGTAATTTTACGGAGAACAATACGTTGTCCGTATCAACCCTGAATCTTTATTCGTCGTTGTGTTGCTGGCCGCCGCACCGTCGACATGATTCACGGTGATGGCGCCGTTTCACCACGCGGACGCGCGCTGATCAAATTGATCCGTTTCAGCAAGAAGGGCGAAACACAACGGCCCTCACAACCTTGCCCACGCCAGAGCCAATCATGCACGGCCACAAGGCGTGCCGGTGGAAATCGATAAGTTCGAGCCCGATCGCCCCGAAAAGCCAACGGCAAAACCAGCAGATCACATCCGGGCAACACCTCCCCATCGAATCGCGAATGCTGAAACGCGATCGACAGATGAGCCGCCTCCCGATCCAAAAGCGCACGGGCGCGGGCGAGATGCTGCGCGTCCGAGTCGATGATGGTGAATCGAGCATTCGGCAACAAAGAACCGAGAACGAGAACGGTCCGCGGGAATAGCCCGCCCCCCACCACGGTAATCTGCCGCAACTGTTCGCGTCCCTGAACCGGCAACAAGACATCAAAGGCCTGGGAATGCGAACGGAGGAGAAACCGACGCACGATTCCAACATCGAATGTCGACCGTTCAAGGAAATCCAACAGCGTGGGCGCAAAGCCATTGAAATCGAGCAAACGAATAATTGGCGGCCAGGCACTGGTCCCATCGCCACGCTGTACGGCGGTGGGTAGGGAGGTCCAGTGCGTCTCCGGATTGCGGTGGTGGGCACAATGAAAACCGTCATTGAACCACAGCCGATTGTAAAAGGTTCCGTGGTGATCGACGCCTGCATCGGAGACAGGGTGTTCCCCCCGGCCTTGCATGGCACAGAGTCCCAGTCCAAGCCCAAGAGCGGGCAGATAAACCTCAATCAACAGCGCCGGCGCAAGGGCTGCAAAAAGCCCGATGCCGACAAGCAAAATGGCCCATTCGGCCACCATGCCTGCGCGGACATCCACGTGTTGCGAATGGATCCCGTGGTGTTGCAAATGTCGCGTCCTCCACCAGCCCTGGGGAACGGCCAACAACACCGTGAGATAGCCTCGAAACACCGCATTCACCCACCCATTGCGAAACAAGGGCCTGTGAATATGAATATGGGAAACCGTATTACACCCCCAACACATCGCCAGCGCCAAAGGGACGATTACCGCGACCTTGACGAAAGACCCCCCTGCATTCGCGATCGCGAGGCCTGCAACCAAAAGCGCGCCGTGCAAAGCCGCTGCGCCAAGCACCATCGCGTCTCTTTCGGAATGACGAAACATCCGATGGGCGCTCATGCCCGTCGCTTGCCGCGTCCGAAGGCGGCCAGCCAACCGACGGTGAAGAGTGCAAACAATGCCAGGTGGCCGTTTCCACCCGTACCCACGAGCGAGCAACCGCCCGTATCACTTTTGTTCATTCTGTCGGTATTGGTTCCTGTTGAAGAACCTGGCGCACCACCGGCAGCGCCGCCTGTGCTACCCGCCACGCCGCCCGCGCTACCCGCCACGCCGCCTGTGCTACCCGCTACGCCGCCCGCGCCTGCATCCGTGATAGGGGCACTCGTACCACCATCGATCGATGCACCGCACTGCAAAGCGCGCGCTTTGGGACACTTGCCGTCTACGTAACCCCCGGGACTGATGCCCATCCCGATGTCCCAGGGGGAGGGAGCCCCCAGCGCAACATTGGCGTTTTGGATCGGCGCCGACGCAATGACGTTGTCCTGCCCGAAGCCCAGACAGACCCCGGTGGCCGCGATGCCAGCGCGCAGCTCGTTCCACTGCATCTTGCACAAAGCCTCTTGCCCCGTTTTGCATTCAAAATGCATGATTCCGCAGATCGGATCGCTGTAGGTCATTTGCATCGTCGATTGCAACAAGAAGAACGCGCCTCGGATGACAACCCGTGTCGGGGCCGTGTCGTTGGGAAACATCTGGACGCCAGAAGGCACCGTATACACACTGCTCGGCGCGCTGGCATTCGCCAGATTGGCGACGGTGGGCGAGGCCGTGCAGGCAAGTACAAGGAACATCCGAAAGCTTGTAGGCAATTGTTGGGTTCGTTTCATACCCAGTCCCTATGCCGGGGCAGGCTAGAAGAGACAAAAAAAGAAAGTTTGTCCCTGACCTTCCGTCTCGGCATAGGAACCCAAAGGCCCCTGATCCATTGTGAACAAACCATCGCAGAAACCGTCGCACACACCGCTTCCCGCGCGATCCGCTCTCGACTGGGCACTGGCGCTGCTTGTGGCGTCCTGGATCGCCAAATTGACCGCGGTCCTGTTTCGCCTGTACGACGGTGGAGGGCAAGGACTGCACACAGCGCTTGCCCCCGTGGCAATCCTGTACGACGACCTGTACCTGATCGTTCCGTTTGGTTTGGCCGCCTGGATCTTGGTCCAAGCCCGCGCCAAGCGCCCGGCACCTTGGGCGGCTGCATGCCTCGCGGGCGGACACGGCATCTTGACGTTCTGGATCATGTTCAACATACCCGTCGTACGTTTAATGTCTTCGTCCGTAACCTACGGATTTCTTCACGCAACCGGTGGCGCTCTTGGGGATTCGTTCTCCCGCTATCTGACGTTTGCCAACCTCGGCGTTCCTTTGGCATTGTGGCTCATCGTCCAACGATTGCCGCGCGCGTTGAGTCGAATCACACCGCGAAAACCGTACGTCCGTTTTGCAGGCGTTGCAGCGGCTGCCGGATTGGCGATCGTGGGGCCGTTGACAGCGCCGCAGGTCGAAGCGGCGGGACTGGGCGGCAATGCGGTCGTCGTGCTCGCGGCAAGTTTTTGGGATCATTTGGCGCCACGGGCTGCGCCGACGGAGCGCCGCGCATGCACTCCTTTTCCAGCATTGACGCGCATCCCCACCGACAACCTCCGCGATCTGGCCGGGATCGCCGCGGGACGCAATGTCTTGTGGGTGATCCTTGAATCGACGGGGGCACGCGCTCTGCCGACCTACGGCGCATCCCTTGACGCAACCCCACACCTTACGACCCTCGCGCAATCGTCTTTGGTTTTCGAGAACGCTTACGCCGCTTATCCCGAGAGCATCAAAGGATTGTTTTCGATGCTGTGTTCCCAACCGCCGCCGTCGGGACTGGAAGCCTCGGAATACAACCAGCAGCAAGTACCTTGCAAAGGCATCGCCGAAACGTTTGCCCGCGCCGGCCATCGCACGGGGCTCTTCCACTCTAGCTGGTTCGCATACCTGGGAATGAATACCGTCGTGCAAGAACGTGGATTCGATGAGCTTGCCGACGCGAGCAACATCGACAGCCCGCATCGTTCAAGCTTTGGCGTTGACGATCGCTCTACCGTACGGCGGACCTTACAATTCATCGACAACCGAAACCCAAACATGCCCTTTTTCGCAGTCTATATGCCGATCGCGGGACACCATCCGTATCACACTCCTGGAAACATCCCGAGAACGATGCCTGAGCACAGCGAACGCGACGAACATCTAAACGACCTTCGAGTGGGAGACGTGGCCCTCGGAGAATTGCTTGAAGGCCTTCGCCAACGGAATCTGCACGACAAGACGTTGTATGTCGTTGTCGGCGACCACGGAGAAGCCTTCCGCGAACACGATGGCAACGTGGCCCACGCGCTCTATCTATACGAAGAGAACGTGCGAGTTCCATTTATCGTGGCGGCGCCCGGCCTCATCAAACAACAGAGACGCGTACATCAATTGGTAAGCCTAACCGACCTCTCATCGATCACATTGTCGCTGATGGGACTGCCTGAAACCGACGGGCATTCCGAACAATCGGATTTCGCATCACCGACACGCGTCGTTCGCTTTTTCACCGAACAGGCAACGCATCGAGGAGGCTTGCGCGACGATCGCTTCAAGTTCATCTTGAACCAAGACAACGGCCGGACGGAACTGTTCGATCTGGCAAACGACCCCGGTGAACGTCGTAATCTCGCGGACGCCTATCCTGATCGGGTCGCGCACTACCGTCTTTGTTTGGATCAGAACCCAACCTAGGCTTGACGAGGCAATGGTGAGAATTTCATGATTTCAGTAGATACTGCGACTGGTCCAACCCTTGACCTTCGATTCCGACAACATGAACGCCGCCGTGCCACCGGGCACGATCGAGTCGTTTCGTCGCGGCGACGAGGCCGCGTTCCTCGCCGTTTACGATGCCTACAATGGCGAACTCCGCTCGATGGTGCGGCGAATGTTCTTGTCGCCATTCGATCGCGAAGAGGCCGTTCAGGAGTCCTGGTTGCAGATCCACCGCGTTCGCCTCCGCTTCGATCCCGAACGGGGCCCGCTCGGCGGTTGGTTGCAAACGATTGCCATCAACCGCTGCAAAGAGATCCTGCGCGCACGCGGACGGCGGCCCCAAGCGCGCGATTCCACCGACGATCTCGATTTGACTTCCAACGAATCAGCCCCGGATGAAGCCGTTCGTTCCGGCCGAGTGCAATTCGCAATGGCAACTTTTCTCCACAAACTGAAACCCGAAGAGGCACGTGTTTTTCAGCTTTCATTGCTGGAAGAGCAGAGCCATGACCAAGTCGCATCTGCCATGGGTATCAGTTCCCGCCGTTGCAAATACCTGCGCATGAAACTTTTATTACGAGCGGCAAGTGATACGGGCCTTGCCGCCGCGTTGGCCGAGGTAACGAAACCGTGAGTTTGTTCTTTTACCGCCGAAGGATTCTGAAGGCGATCGCGGGCGATCTGCCAATGGAATCCGAACACGAACTGCGCAAGCATCTACAAACGTGCAACGCTTGCCGAACCTTTTACGACCGCGTCGGTTTGGTTGCCGAGGCGTTGCCCGGTGTCGATGCAAAGGCCCGCCGACGTGAGCGTGAGGGTCTGTTGTTTGCCTTATCCCGCCGAACCGTCCTACACCCTGCCCAACCATCCCGGCGCCGACGTTGGCCAATTTTGATGGCACCCGCACTCGGCGTCGCGAGCCTCGCGATATGGCTGAGCCGATCGCACGAATTCTCGGTGCAAGGGGGTCGACAAGAACAGGAAACGATCCAATGGCGCGGAAACGATGTCCCGGCGCAAACGACGCCGATCCGACTTCTCGTTCACGCAAAAAGAAAAGTTTCACCGCAGGGCGCTCCCTCGTCGGTGCGTTTAATCGCTGAGCTACCTGGCTCCGGGGAAGCGCACGTTTCGTTGCAAGAGTTTGTCCAGTTCAGTTACCGAGATCTGCAAGTAAGTTCGTACTTCACGCTGGTTGGACTGCTTGCCAACGGCGACGTCCACGCGATGCTCCCCATCAATGGAAGCCCATCGGTGCGACTCGAACCCGTGACGCGAACGACCGCAATCGGGCCCAGTTTGGATCTCGATGGGCGTGTGCCACCGGGGCCGCTGCAAGTGCTTGCCATCGTCTCCACCGAAGCGATCGGAGCCGAGCAGGTTCGTGAAACGATCGCCGCTTGGAAAAAGAATTCCGCGCTTCCCAAGTCGGTTGCGCTTTTATCGGGGTTGTTGATCGTTGAACGATAGCGACCATGCGCGCCAGGCTATTCATGATCGTGTTGGCAGCCGTTGCGACGCACGCGCCGCCAGCGGCGGCTGATCCCGCGCGACCGGATTCTCCCGACGAAATCTACGCCGTCGTGGTGGGCCACAATGGCGGACGACAAGGGTTGCCTGCGCTGCAATTCGCAGATGACGACGCACTTCGATTCGCCCTCATGTTTAACGGTCTGACGCGGGCGCAGACCTCCCCTTCCCAGGTGTGGTTGCTAAGCACAATCGACACCGACACCGAAGCGGCCATGAAAGAGAGTGGACTCGTAATCCCGTCGCATGAGCGCCCGACCCGAACCGCGCTGTTCCGCACACTCGACGCCCTCAAGAAACGCTTGGCGGCACAACCCTCGAAAGGCAACCGCGTTTTGTACTTCGTTTATGCGGGACATGGACAGCACGGTCAATTGCTGCTTGAACCCGAACAGGCACAGGAAGCGGCCATTACTGGTACCGAATTGCGCACGGCACTCGCGGCCCTCACCGGGGTAGACCCAGGTCTTCGCATTTTCGTTTTTGTCGACGCCTGTCGATCGCAAAGTCTCTTCTCGGAACGCGGGGCCGCCACGGGTCCAGATTTTTCGACCGAAATTGCTGAGTTGGAGCGCGGGGCGAATGCGGCACAGATCGGCGTTCTCACAGCGGCCACCACGGGCAAGCCCGCCGGAGAATTGAGCACACTGCGATCGGGCTTGTTCTCACACGCGTTGGCATCGGGACTCGCAGGCGCCGCCGACGCAGACAGCGACGACGTCGTGACCTTCGGTGAACTGGTGGCCTTCGTTGCTTTCAACACACAGGGGGCAACCGGACAGACGCCTTGGTTTGACCCACCGGGAGGCGACTTAAAACGCAACACAATTGATCACCGCGGGCGCGCGCCTCGACTGCGCATCCGAGCGCCAAAAGACGGCCGCTATCGCGTCGAATCATCGACCGGGCGACCCATCTTCGCGGAGGTGTATGCAGCAAAGGGACAAACCGTGACACTGACGCTGCCACCCGGTCATTACCGCGTCCATCGCACGGACGGACGGGATCAATCAGCCGAAGCGGCCGAATCCTTCGTCGATCTGGAGGCGGGACAGACCAACGACATGGGTTCGGCACGCTGGAAGCCGTCGCAAAGTGAATCAAGGGCAGACCGGGGAATCGACCCGACGCCATCGGGATTCGACACACCTTTCACCACCGATGTCGTCGCGGCATTGACTGCTGGATATGAATCGGGACGAACACCATCCGTAACACAAGAAACCCGATCGACACGATTGCTGACGGCCTACGCGATGGGCTCCGCTCCGCTTGAACTGGGCGGAGCCGAACAGGGATTGATGATGCGCGTTTCATCCCGCGGGCTTGGCCCGTTTGCCTTGGGAATACGGTCCATCTCCATGGGGTCATCCCATCGCGTGGGTGAAAATGCGTTCAGTTTGTTTCGGCAAACGTTGGTTCTTGAAGGCGGCTACGTGGTTCGTTTGCCGGCGGCGCACCAACTTGAGTTCTTCGGAGGCGGTGGATCGAGCACGGTGCTGCAAAGACGCAATGGCGGATCGAAAGGTGGGTGGTTCGCACCCACGTTGGCGACGGGATTTGGATTGTCTGGGCCGCTTCGGCGAGGGTTGGGGTGGACCATCGGAGGACTCTTGGTGGCGTCTTGGATTGAGGTAGATGGTGCCCGGAATGCGAGCACAACGTTTGCTTTCAACGCGGGGCTATGGTGGATCCTGTGACGAATGTCCAACGATCGGTCTTCTGGCATAGGATGATCATGGCTTCATTGGCATCGTTACTCCGGAGGAACCGAAATGCGGTTGCGCTTTTGATGGTCGCGTTGCCTTTGGGAGGATGCGCCATCGAACCGCTCACCTCGGGCGACCTGGAAGGTTCCGAACGCACCTCAGTGCAAGATGCTCTCAGCAATCCGGACACACGTGCAATTGCCGACGTCCCACCGACCGATGCGAAGGTGGCCGAGCCAAGAGATACGGCCGTTTCAGCAGATGCAGAAAACACAACCTGTACCGGTGTCGGCATCATGAACGGTGACGTCGTCAGTGCATGTACCAATGTCGGACTTGCGGCCGTTGTTCAATTTGGAGGGCGAAGGGTTTGCTCATTGCCGTTCAAAGCCTCCTTCACGCTGTCAGATGTCCCCGCAGGCTGCCCCCTCTTGCTGACCGCGTACAAGCCCGGATACATCCGCTACGGAAAGCCGGCAACGGTTCCGAAAAACAGCAGTATCATCGAACGCATCGTACTAATGCCCGAAGGCGGATGTGGTGCGCCGACCCCACCAGAGCTGGGATGTGACTGCGACGCCGGCGCGTGCACGCGGTAACCTCGCCGGCCCACGTATCCCTTGCTCGGTTCATCCCAGCGGTTGCAGGCTGGGTGGATGGGGCTCTTCTATGGCGGCGACGGCACGCCGAAGGCGCCGCCGCCATCTTCACCGTGATCGCCACGTCCCGCCTTCGTCGCATCGAGCCACAGCGGTACCTCGAAGAATTGATGCGCGTGCTGCCGTATTGGCGCCGAGACCGATACATCGAGGGTTTGCGCATCGTTTACAATGATTGAGAGTCACTGCCGGATTTAGGATTCAGCAAAGCAGTGTCGGATTCGCGAGCAATTTGGGGCGAGTTGTAGCTCAGGATCGAATATGCGCATAAAACAGGGCTGGGTGGGAAGTCTTGTGCTTCGTTTCTTTGCACATGCTGTTTTCCATTTTAGGTCGCTCAGCGCCGCCACGCGAGCCAGCGGGAAAATATTGTTTTTGCAAATGGCATCAAGCGGGTGTGGTTGTAGGCGT
>JAWXBF010000258.1:0-10005 GCA_034439895.1 Deltaproteobacteria bacterium | reverse complement strand
TGATTGGGTTCGGCGTCCCCCACTTGAGATCCGTGATCTGCTTCGTGCTGATGAAGTAGACTTCGGCCTTGAACGGACTGTCAAAGCCGAACTTCCAACCCTGCAGGGTGCTGAGCAGCGGAAGGTTTGCGGTGTTGAGCGTGTACTGCCCTGGCTCGAACACATCGGCGATCTTGCCCTGGTTGACGAAGACGGCCAATTGACCGGGCCGCACGATCAACTGGGCGCCGTTTTTGATTTGGTTGTGGTAGCGCGGAAAACGCCAGGCAAGCGTGTGCTGGCTGTCATCTATCCATTCAACGATGTCGACGAATTCGGCCCGTATCTTGTCGAAAAGACCCATGGACGCATTGTCATGCGGTGTCCCGCCCGATGCAAGGCCAACTTGGCCGCAATGCGTTGCATCGTCCTCACCCCTGGCCGCACGCCCGTTTATCGCCTACCTTCCCCGGATCCCATGGACCTCCGAGCGCTAACGCCAGCCGAGCTGCAAACACGGATGCGCGCGCTCGGCGTGCCTACTTATCGGGCCGAACAGGTCTTTCGCTGGCTGCACGGACCCGGAAACGGCGGCATGGGTGCCGTGAAGGATCCGCAGGCGCCAGCCAACGTGCCGGCCGAACTGCGAGCGGCCTTGCTTGCCGAAAACCCAACCACCGCGCTCACCCTCGGTCAGGTGCAGGTTTCCTCCGATGGCACTAAAAAAATGGGGTTTCAGACCCATGACAATCGAACCATCGAAGCGGTTCTGATTCCCGACGACGACGAGGAACGCGATCGACTGACCCTGTGTGTCTCGTCGCAAGTTGGCTGTGCACTCGACTGCGCCTTCTGTGCGACCGCGACGCTCGGCTTCGGACGCCATCTCACCGCGGGCGAGATTGTGCAACAGATCTACTGGGCCATCGAGATCGCAGGACGCCGGCCCACCAACCTGGTTTTTATGGGTATGGGCGAACCGATGCACAATCTGGAAAACGTCACACGCGCGTTCACCAACTTGTTGCATCCCTGGGGTGCCGGTTTTTCGCCGCGACGGATCACCGTATCCACCGCGGGCGTCGTGACCGGTATCGACAAACTGGCTGCACTCGATCCGCGACCCAACCTCGCCATCTCGCTCAATGCGACGACGGATGAGGTGCGCAACGAGGTGATGCCCATCAATAAAAAGTGGAACATCCAAACCCTGCTCGATGCCACCCGCAGATTCCCGCTTGCCCATGGTCGCAAACTGACCTTCGAGTACGTGCTCCTTGCTGACGTGAACGACTCCGATGCCGATGCGCGTCGCCTGGGCGAATTGCTTTCGGATTTGCCCGCGATGGTGAACGTCATTCCCTGGAATCCCTTCGCAGGGCCCAAATTCCGTCGTCCGAGTGACACCCGCATCCGCTCATTTCAGGAACTCGTGCGAGCCACGGGACTACCGTGCTACGTCCGAACGCCCCGGGGCGATGATATCGATGCGGCGTGCGGACAGCTTGCCGCACGTGAACAGGCACCCATTGCCCTGTCCGGGCGCAGAGGTGAGTCCACAAGCTGATGCCCGGTGCGGCGCATCCCGAATCCGATCTCGTCGAGGCGCGCAGCCTCGGCATCGAAACCTGTGGCCGCATCGCTGCATTTTGGGGTTTCACCCGCACCATGGGCCGGGTCTTTGGACTGCTTTACCTCAGCCCTGATCCCATGACCGCGGCCGAGATCAAACGGGCCATGGGCATCTCCGTTGGCAACACCTCGATGACGCTGACGGCGTTGCAACGATGGGGCGTCGTCAAGGAAGTGCGGTTGCCCGGCAAACGCGGCGTTCGCTACGCGGCAGAAACCGACTTCTGGAAGATGATCTCCGAGGTGTTACATCGCCGGGAACGCGCGGAAATTGTCGCTGCTGTGTCAAACGTCCGACGGGCAGGCGCGCACGCTCGGTTGGCCATGCGACGCACAGGTGCCGAGGAAAAGCGCGAAGCCGAGTTCGTCATCGATCGGCTGGAGCAACTGCGCGAACTGTCCGAGATGGGCGAGAAAATGCTCGAACTCCTGCTCGGAGAACTGTCGCTCGACGTGGGCCGCTTCCGCCACATCTTCCGTGGCAGATAGCGACCCGCGCAGGGCCCAAAACGGCCTAACCGAACAGTTGCGAGTTTTCGCCCGAGAAATCGCGTGTCAAAGCCATACGCAATTTCGAGAGCGCGCGATCCTGCACCTGACGGATGCGCTCACGCGACAGCGAGTGTTCGTCGCCGATTTCTTGCAGGGTACGCTCGCGGCCGTCATGTAACCCGAAGCGTTTGCGCAAGATGTCGACCTCGACCGGCTTCAGCGTGCCGAGCAAGCGCAACATGGCGGATTCTTTTTCGACCGCCTCCATGCGTTCCACGGGTTCCGGGTCTGGATCCGGATCCGCGAGTGACTCAAGACGCGAACGGCCATCGTCGTCATCCGCGTAGGGCTCGTCGAGCGAAACGGGATTGGAGGGTGGCAGGCTCACAATGCGCTGTACCTCTTCAAGCGGCAAACCCGCCTCGGCTGAGATCTCCTCTGACGAAGGTTTGCGACCGAGTTGAGCCAGCAGCTTGCGCCGCGTCTTTTCGATCTTCTGTTGCGAATCGAGTACGTGCACCGGCAAGCGCACGAGCCGTGCCTTGTCGGCAAGCGCACGGCCAATCGCATGGCGAATCCACCACGAGGCGTACGTCGAAAAACGGAATCCACGTCGGTAGTCGTAGCGATCGACTGCCTTCATGAGACCAATGTTGCCCTCTTGCACCAGATCCTCGAACGACAGCAGTTCGCGGCTGTAGCGAGCTGCAACCGCCAGGACGAGACGCAGGTTCGCCTTCACGAAGTAATTCTTCGCGTCTCGCAGACGACGGCGTGCGGTTCGCACAGACTCGGCAAAGCGGGACCAGTTTTTCACGCGCTTCTGCACGGGTTCGGGTCGCTCCAGCAAGAACTCGGCGGTAAGTTCAAGGAAGATCCCTTCGGGATCGGCTTCGCCAGCCGACTCGGCCCAGGTCAATACCTTCTTGTCGAAAGCACTCGGCGCCTTGCCAGCGGACTTCTCGGCCTTGACGGGCTTCTCTTCCTTCTCCTTGGCAGCGCCGGACGACGCACGAAGCATCGAGCGCTTGTATACGTCGAAGAGTTTGAAGCGTTCAGGCATGTGCAGTTCGATGCCGTCGATCACAACGCCCGCACCGGCCTGAAAGCACAGGATCGCGGCCCAAAGATCAACCTTGAGACCTTCAATTCGGCGGGCCAACGCGAACTCTTGCTCGGGCGCCATGACGTCGATATCGCTCACGTCACGCAAATAGCGCCGGAACAGGCTTTCGTCTCCGTGGCCCACATCCTTGCGAATAGCCTTGACGGGCTTTGCGACGATCGCCTCATCTACCTCTGCTGGATCAAAGTCCTCGGAAGGAGGACGGGGAGGCGTCTTGGCAGTCGCCACTTTCTTTTTCGCTCTGATCAATCTCATTTCTATTTTTCTTTTCGAGTTGGTGTTTATTCAGGAACTTTTCGCCACGAGGGAGGGCGCCTCAATCGGCGCCACGAGTCGGGAGATCATGTGGAGCTCCCCTCCCAGGAGGTGGCTCAGCTGGGTTCGTTGCACGACAGCCTGCACGGCGTGGTCGAGTGCACGCCACAACGAACGAAGCGAACAATCGACCGAGTGAACGCATACACAGCTCTCACCCGCATGCGTGTCACAAAAGGTTGCCGAGAACAGGCGTCCGCCCAGGGTATCGAGTACCCGGCCGACATTGATCTGCTCGGGACTCACGTTGAGCTCGAATCCCCCCTTTTGACCGCGAACACTGCGTAGAAACCCGGCACGGCGGAGAATCCGAAGCAGCTTCGCCACGTATGCCGTGGACAAAGCCTCGCGACGCGCAATCTCGGGAATGGTGAGAAAGCGGCTCGGCTCGGCTGCGATCTGCAACAAGCAGCGCAGACCGTATTCTTCCTGGGCGGTGAGTTTCATGAACGGGTTCCGTTAAGCATTCTTTCGGAAACGAGACAGATTGACGGGCAGGACATCGATGGTCGGAAACTTTTGTTCGGGGTGCAGTTTCTGAGCCCGGTCAAGCAGAACCGCTTCCGTCTCCTCGTGCTTCGGGTCGGGCAAGCAGCACTCCACCGGACAAACGGCCTGGCAGGCTTCGTGGTCATGAAACCCAACACACTCGGTGCAGAGATTGGGCTCAATGATGTAAATGTCCTCGCCCTCGCTGATTGCCTCGTTTGGGCATTCGGGCTCGCAAGCGCCGCAGTTGATGCATTCGTCGGTGATGAAAGTTGCCATCGCGGTCCCTCTATTAATGAAAGCCAGCAGAAAAGGAAAGTGGACAGAAAAGTAAGTGTTTGGTTTTACGAGTCAAGGAAAACCAGCGGTGTGCATTACGATGGCGATTGCGAAGTTTCAAATTATTTTGAATATTTCAGCGTGAAAAGGCACTGAACAGCCCCAGGCGCCGGAGAGTGCGCTAGACCTTCGCTGCATCCAGCGTCTTGAAACCGGCCTGCTGAAATGGAGATAAGCCATTGAATTTACAACGGAATAAAGTATTTCCTGAGGAGCTGATTCACACCGTCGACCCGTCCATCCTGGTGCAGCATGAGATGGCCGAGATTGACGCGATGCTTACGGAAAAGATGCGGAGCCCGGTCGGCCCAATTCCGCGCGTCGGAGCACACCTGCTCGGTGCGGGCGGCAAACGGCTCCGTCCTTTACTGGCCGTCCTCGCGGCACGGGCCACCGATGCCTCCATTGCACACGCAACCGCGGTCGGCGTGGCGGCTGAAATGATCCACACCGCAACCCTGTTTCACGATGACGTCGTCGATGATGGTCGCGTGCGACGCGGACGACCCGCAGCACGCATGGTCTATGGCAACGGTATCGTTGTGTTGGTCGGTGACTTCTGCCTCGCGCGTGCGCTTGAGACAGTCGCAGAAACTGGCGTACTCGCGCTTGTTCAAAGTCTTGCCGCTACCGTTCGCGAAATGGCCGAGGGCGAGGTTGCCCAACTTGAGGGTGCGGGCAATCCCGATGCCACGGTCGCGGATTACTTCTCCGTCATCGATCGCAAGACGGCTTCACTCATCGCCTGGTGCACACGCGTTGGAGGGGCGGTCGCCGCCGAACAAAACGCGGGACTGGATCGCTACGGACGCGCAATGGGCCGCGCATTCCAGATCGCCGATGACATCCTCGACTTCGCCATCGACGAGGCGACCGCGGGCAAATCCGTGGGACACGATCTCATGGAGGGGAAACTGACCCTGCCGGCTCTGCTGGCATGTGATACGGATTCCTCCTTGCGCCGACAGATCAAGGCATTGATGGGTGAACGCGGCGTCAGCGAAGACAACGCCCGCATTTTGGTCGCCGCCGTCAATGCAGCGGGCGGCGTGCAGGCCGCAAGAAAACAGGCGCGATCACTCGCTGCGGCCGCCGTGGCCGACCTTCAAGTTCTTCCCGAATCTCCCTACCGTGATGCCCTGGTCAGCATCGCGCACCTCGCGGTCGATCGCGTTCGCTGAGCACCCACGATGAACGATACCGCGAGCAATATCGCCAACCCGAATTCGGGACCACTTGCCGCCTCGGTGGACGTGAAGGCCATGTTCGATCGCATCGCCGGTCGATACGACACCGCCAACCGTGTGATGTCGATGGGCATCGACGTTCTGTGGCGGAGGCAGGCGCTCGCCACGTTTGCGGAGCTCCCGGAAGCTGCCACCTTCTTGGATCTGGGAGCCGGTACGCTCGATGGCACCGCAGCCATTGCAGCCAGCAGACCCGGAGCGCGCGTTTGTGCGGCTGATTTTGCGGGCCAAATGTTGCGAGCGGGCTCACCCAAGGTGCGCGACACGCAAGCACGCGTGGCGTTGCATCAAGCGGATGGACACGTTCTACCTTATCGCGATGGCGTGTTCGATGGTGTGTTTACCGCCTTCTGTGTTCGCAACCTGGTGCATCTGGATGTGGCCCTTGCAGAACTTGCACGCGTCACGCGACCGGGGGCCAAGATCGCCGTGCTCGAGTTTTTTCGACCCGTAAAACCACGTTGGTTTTTCGATGGGATCTACAATCGCCATATCTTGCCGCTCATTGGCTGGGCGATAACGGGCGATCGCGCCGCATATCAATATCTGCCGGAATCGATCGGTCGCTTCGATTCAACCCATGATTTTGAGGCGCGCCTGCGCAGGGCGGGCTTCACCAGCGTCTCAACCAAGAATCTGTTTCCCGGCGCAATGGCGTCTCTCATCACCGCGACGAGAGGCAAGCCGGAATGACCAAACCCCAATCGCGCAAGATCGTGGTCGCCATCGGCGGCGCAACCGGTGCGATCTATGCAAAACGCCTCCTGGATACCCTTCACCAGATGCAAGTAGATGGGACACCGCTTGAGGTCGGTGTGTGTATGTCGCGCGCTGGTGAAAAGGTATGGCGTCACGAACTGGGTGAACCGGCTGACCTACCCTTTCGACGATATGCGCTCGATGATTTTTCCGCGCCGTTTGCCTCTGGCTCGGCGGGCTGGCACGCGATGGTCGTCCTTCCCTGTTCGGGCGGCGGACTTGCGCGAATCGCCCATGGCATTTCCGATGATCTCATTGGACGCGCCGCAGACGTGATGTTGAAAGAGCGCCGACGCCTGGTCCTCGTCATGCGAGAAACGCCGCTATCGACGATTCATCTCGAAAACATGCTCCACGTCAGCCGCGCGGGCGCCGTCGTGTTGCCGGCGAGTCCCTCGTTCTACAGTCATCCCAGGGACTTGAACGAACTTGTCGACACGGTTCTCGGTCGCGTGCTCGACCATCTCGATCTTCACAACGCGATAACCCCGCGCTGGGGCGAAAACGGCTCGGAGAATTTGGAGTAACGGCATGCGCGCTGAAACCTTGTCCCCGACACCGAAATCCAGTGTTGCAAATCCAACGCACGCGCCTCGGCACACCGATGTGGATCTGTTTGCGCTTGGGCGACAGGCCTGCGCGATCCGCGATGGGCTCAACCATGGTCAGGGGTTGTTTTCGCGCACGCGGCAGCTCAACAAATCGGGCGCGTGGATTGGTCCGCGCGATGCGGCCGACGGATGGATTAACGGGGACGATGTGCAAGGCCTGGGTGGCCTGGCACGTATACTGGAACAAGGCGTGCGCGTCGTGCTCACGGACGACGCGGCCCTTGCGCAGGCGGCAACAGCGCTTGACCTTCGGGTTTGGTGGCGTTTGCCCTATCACCGCGACGACGCCCGTCTGTTGCGAGAGACACGAATTCAAAAAGCCATCGGACAACCCAACGTCGAGGCGATCTTGCCGACGCCCGAAGGCGAACCGATGGGAATCGATACGCTGTCGTTGTTCGCACAGATTCGTATCACCGTCAGCACGCCGCACCTCATCGCCGATTTCTCACGCCTCGGGCACCGCCTTGCGCAGATGAGTCTCACGATGGGCGCAGACCAACTATTTGGGCCGGTCGTGGCCGAACGCGCACTTCGACTCGGCGACAATGCCAACAATCCTGCCATGACCCGACGCGAAGCCGCTGCGCTCCTGCGCGGAGCGGGACTCGTTCCGCATGAAAGAACCACCTTGGCCATCGTGGAGTTCGAGCCATGACCGTGACGTTTGATTCCATCGTTCGCAAAGTTGAACAGCAGGAACCTTTGTCGTTTGACGATGGTGTGGCGCTGTTTGCTCATCCCAACATCATGGAGGTTGGGTTGCTTGCAAACCGGGTTCGCGAGCGACTCCACGGCAACCGAACCTTCTTCAACCGCAACTTCCACATCAACGCGACGAACGTCTGCGTCGCAAGCTGCCGGTTCTGCTCGTTCGCCCGGCTAAAGGAAGGCGATCCCGAGGCCCATACGATGACCCTCGAAGAGGCGTGGGGCAAACTACAGGCTCGTGTCGATCGCAATGAACCGGTGACCGAGATCCATATCGTCAACGGATTGCACGACAAGCTTTCTTTCGAGTACTACACCGATCTCTTGAGCGGCTTGAAGCGCATCAAGCCCGACATCCACATCAAGGCCTTCACCGCTGTCGAAATTCACTACTACAGCCAGCACTACGGTATGACAGTCGGTGAGGTTCTGCGTCGCTTGCACGCAGCCGGCATGGACTCGTTACCAGGCGGCGGAGCGGAGATTTTCGCCGATCGCGTTCGGCAGAAGATCTGTGCCGACAAGTGCAACGCGGAGGAATGGTTGCACGTTCATCGCACGGCCCACCGCATGGGGCTCCGCTCGAACTGCACGATGCTATATGGAACGATCGAGACAGTGGAGGAACGCGTCGATCACATGCTGCGGCTACGCGATCTTCAGGACGAAACCGGCGGATTTCAAACCTTCATCCCGCTCGCATTCCACCCCGACAACAACGCGTTGATGAAACTGCCGGGGCCCACCGGCGTTGAAGATCTGCGAACGTATGCAGTCGCTCGCCTGTTACTGCACAACATTCCGCATCTCAAGGCCTACTGGGTCATGCTGGGTGTCAAGACATCGCAAACGGCACTCTGGTTCGGCGCCGACGATGTGGACGGCACCGTTCAGGAAGAAAAGATCTACCACATGGCGGGCGCGGAAACGCCTCAGACCCTGACATCCGACGAACTCGTCCGGATCATTGTCAACGCAGGCCGAGATCCAGTCGAGCGTGATACGCTTTACAACGTCGTCACCGAAACCGAGGCGCTTGTCAGTCAAAAGCCGTTCCGCCGAAACGTGCAGAAGCGATCGCTCGAGGTTGTGCCATGAGCAACCGAAAATTGAAACTGGCGGCCGTTTCGTTTCTGAACGCCCGTCCGATCACCCACGGCATCGAACGTGGTGAAGGAAGAATGGGCGAACGATTCGACTTGCGATTCGACTTGCCCTCGCGGTGTACAGAACTCTTGCAGTCGGGCGAGGTGGATCTGGCGCTGATTCCCATCGCGAGCTTGGCGACCATGGGACAGCCCTTGCACATCGTCCCCGGTATCAGTGTCGCAAGCCGTGGCCCGGTGCGCACGGTGCTTCTGGTCTCGCAGGTTCCCTGGGAGCAACTCACGACCATTGCACTTGACGGCGCGTCGCGCACGTCGGCCGCGTTGATTCAGATATTGAGCAAAGCACGCGGCGCCTTGCCCCTCTTCGTTCCGGCCGATCACGACGCCGTGCTCTCCGGCGTCAAAGGGACCCACGGCGCACTCATCATCGGCGATGCCGCATTCGATGCTGCCAACGATTTTCCGTACGTGGTTGATCTCGGCGATGCCTGGCGCGAGCTCGTGGGATTGCCGATGGTCTACGCTGTGTGGGCCGGCCGTCCTGACGCGGCCGATCCCGAGGCAGTTTCTCTATTGCGAGAAAGCTTGCGCATGGGCATTGAAGGACGATCTCAGATCGCCCGGGGCTGGGCCGAATCCTCCCACCTGGCACCCGATCTTTGTGTTACGTATCTGCATCACAACATTCGCTACGGGCTGGGCGCCGAGGAACTGTCGGGAGCCTCCGCCTTCCTCGCCCGGGCAGCCGCCGATGGACTCATCCCCAAAGCACCGCACCTGCGTTTCTTCGATGACGGCAGGCCCGAACGACCGATCACAACCGTGCGCACTGCGCCTCCCTTGCCGGTGCCGCAAAGCGGGCGCGATCATCCCAACAAGTCCATCGATGCCTTGCTCTCGGACGCCGCCGCCGGCATTCGACTTGGGACAGAGGATGCCCTTCGACTCTACGACAAGGCCAGCACGATTGACCTGGGCGCCGCAGCGGATATCCGTCGGCGGTCACTGCATGACGACGGTGTGGTCACGTACATCATCGACCGCAACGTGAACTACACCAACGTTTGCGTAACCCGATGCAAGTTCTGCAACTTCTACCGCCCGCCCAATCGGGCTGACGGCTACACGCTGACGCGAGAACAACTGACGCAAAAGTTCCAGGAAACCGTCGATCTGGAAGGCGTTCAGATCCTGTT
>JAWXBF010000257.1:0-7609 GCA_034439895.1 Deltaproteobacteria bacterium | reverse complement strand
GCCGGCGGCGGCATGGGCGGCCAGGGTAGTGCCATGGGTCCTGGGATGGGCGGAAGTCAAATTCCCGGCATGGATCCCAAGCAGCGTCAGGACGGGATGGATCAACGCATGGACATGATGCAGATGATGATGGAACAGATGATGCAGCATGACCAGATGAACCAATCCATGCCGATGAGATGACATTTCTGGTCCGCGTTGCAAGCGGCGCGGACCGAACCGATACCCTTAAGGAACATAAACATGATCCACAAGAAATTAATCACGAATGCCCTGGTTGCGATGCTGCTCGTCGCCACAACAGGGCTGGCCAGCGCCACCAAAACCGTTTACATCGCACTAGGTTCGGCGAACCAGGTTATTGCCGTGAATCCTGAAACCGGGCAGATCACCAAGACTTACACCGGCGTGGAGAACCCTCACGGCTTGGTGGCGACCCCGGATGGCGAGTACCTGATCGCCGGAAGTTTGAATGAAACACCGCTTCCACAAGGTGCTCCGACTGACCGCCCGAACAGCAAATTGTTCGTGATTCATCCGGTACACGGCCACGTGATGTCAACGGTTCCGGTTGCAGGCGCCACCCATCACCAGGCAATCACGCCCGACGGGCGCTACATAATCTCGACACACCTCGGTCGCGGATACATTACCGTGCTCGACATAACGACGGAAAAAATTATCCACACGATCAAGACCGGCCAAACGCCGAACTACACACTGATCACGCGCGATGGAAAACGTGCTTTCGTCAGCAACACCGGTGATGGCACGCTGACCGAGGTCAGTATTCCGGAATGGAAGGTTGTCCGCCGCCTGGATGCCGGCGCAACCCCGGAGCACATGGTGTTCTCTGGTGACCAGCAGCGAATTTTCGTTGCCAGCGCCCGAGCCGGAAAAGTGTCTGTTGTCAACGTAATCACTGGAAAAATTGAGCGCGAGTTCGCCGCAGGAAAAAATATTCACGGAATCGATCTAGGTGACGATGGTCGTACGCTTTTCGTAAGCGATCGCGCTGGAGACAAGCTGGTTGCTTTAGACACGGAAACAGGGGTCATGCGCACTCTGACACTTTCACCTGCACCCTATCACCTTGGAGTAGTTCCCGGCACAGGAAAAGTGTACGTATCCAGCAGCGCCAAACCTCAGATCTGGGTTGTCGACCAGAAACAATTCAAGTTGATCAACACCATTACCTTGTCCGCAGGCGAAGGACATCAGCTTGCATACTCACGCTAATCGGGGTCATCGGAACCAGCGATTCAATACGAATCTGATGCGCGGAAAACGAAAAGGAGAAGAACCATGGATGCGGAAAGCCTGAAAAGCCTCGGCTGGTTTCTGATCTGGGGCGGGTTGTTCTTTGTGATGATGCGTTACGGCTGTGGCGCACACATGATGGGCGGTCACGGTCACTCAGCGCACAAAAGCGGTAGCCCAACTAACAGCGATACCAAAGACCCCGTCTGCGGCATGACTGTCGATCAACCAAAAGCGGCTGCAGCTTCTGTGTATGGCGGCAACACCTACTATTTCTGTTCAAGGTCCTGCCGTGACAAATTCGATCAGGCACCGGATCAATATCTCAATTCCCTACCCCAAGGAGGACATCATGGGTAAGCTCGATTGGCGCGTTGTCGGACTGACATCCGGATCGTTTCTGACCATTTCCTATGTGCTCTGTGTAGCCTATGACTTGGCTTTTGACCAGCGCATGTATGAAACCTGGCTAAAACTGTTGCCAGGCTTTACCTGGCTCACATGGCCAAGTTTTTTTCTCGGGCTGGTCGAAACTTTTCTCTACGGCATTTACATCGGACTAATATTTGCTCCGCTATACAACTTTTTCGTTGATCGCTTTTACCCACGCGCTAAAGCGAAATCCGGCTAATCCGGTCAAGGTGACCTGGCATCACGGTATGAATTACCCCAACAGCAGCTCGTTAATGCGAAAGGAATACAACATGTTTGGATATGATCATGGAGGATGGATGTTTGGTGGCGGGTTGGGAATGGTCCTGCTGTGGCTGATACCTATCGCCCTGGCGATCTGGTTCTTCAGTTCCCGGAGCTCCTCGCGCAATGGCCCTTCAGAAAAGACGCCCCTCGACACCCTCAAGGAACGCTATGCGAAGGGAGAAATCGGACAGGATGAGTACGAGCAAAAAAAGCGCGATATCAGTGCGTAGACCAAAGCGCCCTCTCATACCTGAATCTTCCGCACAAGCTTGAAACCAGGCAGGCATGAAAATCATTAACTGCACCCGACTCACGCTACTCGCTGTCGCATTAATAATTTCATTGGCGAGCACAGCAGCTGAAATGCGCCAACCAATTGTCAGGGGCAACGTTGAGATTTTTTACGGCTTTATACCGAGTTCCGTGCTGCTTGCACACCCTTCCGATCATCCCGAGCGGACTATGCATGGCGGCGTGCAAGTCGCGCCCAACGCATACCATCTGCTCGTTTCCATATTCGATGCACGGAAGAAAGAACGGATCACCGATGCCGAGGTAAGAGCCAGCGTCAGTCAGGCTGACTTGAAACCGCAAACAAAATCTCTCGACGCCATGCAGATGGCGGGTGTATTGACCTATGGCAATTTTTTTGTAATACGCAACCCCGGTCCGATCCGCATCACGCTGGACATCAAACAACCGCGCGGTGTCCCGCGGACTCATGTGTCATTTGAATATGCTCACCGCTAGACATTAGGGATACTCCTTCTGAACGGACAACAAGCATGAGTCACTTTACCCACAAACACCGCAATGAGCATCGGCACATCCATTCGCCGCAGACTGCTACAGCATTCACTTCAAATACACCGCACCAGACCTGGCCACCTCGAATGGGTCAGCTACATCTAAGCAGGAGACGATCATGACGATAGCGAATGTTTCACAAGGTAATACTCGCGGTTTGCCACCAGCGTTGAGAACTGCTCAGGAAGCGATCCATCTTCCAGAAGTCCGGGAGATGCTTCGCCGACTATCTGAATACAGACTCGGTATCTTCATGCCGCACATGCATGACGAGCAAACGGGTGAATTCCAACCGCTTCCCGATGAAGTCATGCAGGTGGAATCTGGTTTGGAAGTGTCCTTCCAGCCAACCCAGGAAATCGCAAACCAGACAGATCACTTTCTCCCTGTGGGATGGTTTTGGCGTGCCGGTGCGTCGACACCATTGGCAGTGTGCGAAATGATTGACGAAGAAGGGCCGGGAGATGCGGAGCGCTACGTCAAACATAAGATGCCTAAAGGAAACCAGGACGATGCTTCATTTTCCCGGCCGGTCTCGCTATGCCGACATCGATGATCGGCTGGTCCGGCCGGTCCCGAAAAGCGTATGCGCATACGACGACTCAAATCTTTCGAACGGCCCGCTCGCGATGTGGCCGCAGATGCAATACGGAGTTTTGAAAATGAAGAGGGTTAAGGAGGCGCGATGAAAACGAGCGTGATTGAAGTGCACGCCATGCTGTCGGTATTGAGCGTGGACGAAGTGGAAAAGCGGATTGGCGAAGTGCCGGGTATCGAAAGTGTTACCGTGAATTTCGCTGCGGGAAACGCCACGGTGCGCTACGACGAAACCCGACTCGAGGTCCACGATATCAAGTCGGCCGTGCGCCAACGCGGGTATGAGTCCGACGCCCGCGCTGCCGCTTCGGCGGGCGACGCTCACGAAGGCCACATAGCGCCGGCAGCACCGCCTGCAACCCCAGCACCCGTTTCGCCAAAAACTTCCCCCATCGCATCTGCCACCGCGGACGCCGCTTCGGCAGGCACCGCACAACACGACAAAGCGGCGCCGGCCACGGCGCCGTCATCACCAGCAGCTACCTCACCGAAACCGGCCGCCGATGCCACTGCCGCCACACCCGACGCCACGCCCGCGGCTCCCCCAGGCAAGGGCCACGAGGACCACGCAAAGCCGGGCGCACAGCCCGCCATGTCGGCGGACATGGCGCATGAGATGGGTCATGGCGGCAACATGGATCTACCGGCCATGGTTCGTGACATGCGCAACCGCTTCTGGATCTGCCTGATCTTCACCGTGCCTATCTTTTTTTACTCACCGATGGGTCTTTTTACTCCGCCTGCGCCACCGTTTGATCTCGACCTCAATGTATGGTTGCTTATCTTCGCAACTCTCGCCGTTGTCTATCCGAGCTGGCCGTTCTTCGTCTCCGCCTGGCGCGCGATCAGGAAGGGCACCTTGGGCATGGCGGCGCTGATCGTGTTGAGCGTGGGTACCGGGTATCTCTTCAGTGTAGTCACCACTTTCTTTTACAAAGAGGGCGGGCAGTTCTTCGAAGCCGTGGCCGTCCTGCTGGTTTTCATACTGCTCGGCCACTGGCTGGAAATGCGCGCCCGTGCCGGCGCTTCGTCAGCTATTCGGGCGCTGATGGACCTGACTCCGGCAAAGGCTTCGGTCATCCGCAACGGCGCTGAGGTTGAAGTTTCAACGGCGGAGGTGTTGGCGGGAGAGATTGTCGTGATCAGGCCCGGCAACAAGATTCCGGTCGATGGCACAGTAGAAACCGGAGAATCGCTGGTCGACGAGTCCATGTTGACCGGCGAGTCGATGCCGGTGCAGAAGGGCCCTGGCGCCACGGTGATCGGCGCAACGATCAATACGAGCGGCAGCTTTCGTTACAAGGCGACCAAGGTTGGCGCCGATAGTGCGCTGGCGCAAATCGTGAAACTGGTGCAGGAGGCGCAGAACTCAAAAGCACCCTCACAACTTCTGGCGGACAAGGCCGCGCAATGGCTGGTCATTGCCGCGATCGTCGTCGGTCTTGTGACCTTTGCGGTGTGGTTCTGGTGGATCGGCCAGCCGCTGTTGTTCGCAGTGACACTGACCATCACGGTTTTCGTGATCGCCTGCCCGGATGCGTTGGGACTCGCGACGCCGATGGCGATCATGGTGAGTACTGGCCTGGGCGCCGCAAACGGCATTCTGTTCAAAAATGCCTCGGCGCTGGAGGACGCGACGAAACTCAACGTCATCATTTTCGACAAGACCGGCACACTCACGGTTGGCAAACCGGAAGTCGTGGAAATGGTGGTGGCGGAAGGAATCACCGAAGACGTGGTGCTGCTCGCTGCCGCCGCCGTCGAACAGGGATCGGCTCACCCGCTCGCTCAGGCCATCCTGCGCCGGGCGGCGAAACTTGCCGTTGTCGCCCCGACAGGCTTCAAGAGTATCGATGGCATGGGCGCGCAGGCAGAAACAGCCGGCGGCACGGTATTCCTCGGCAACCGTCTGCTGATGGATACGCAAAAGCTCGCGCTAGGGGCGTTGGAGGCCGCAGCCGCGCGAATGCAAAGCGAGGGCCGAACCGTGGTTCATGTGTCCCAGAACGGCCGTGTGATCGGACTCATCGCTATTGCCGACGCCGCGCGACCAACCTCCAAGGCAGCGGTGGCGAAGCTGCGCGAGCGCGGTATCGAAGTGGTGATGCTGACTGGCGACAACGCCGGCACCGCCAAGCGTATCGCCGCGGACCTTGGCATCGACAGCGTGCTGGCCGATGTGCTGCCGGGCCAGAAGGCCGCGAAGGTCAAAGAGCTCCAGGCAACGGGCAAGAAGGTCGGGATGGTCGGCGATGGTGTCAACGACGCGCCCGCGCTGACCCAGGCGAACGTTGGCTTTGCCATCGGCGCCGGCACTGATGTGGCGATGGAAAGCGCCGATGTAGTGCTGATGAAGAGCGACCCCTACGACATCGTCGGTGCGATTGAGTTGTCGCGCGCCACTTTGCGCAAGATGCACCAGAATCTGTGGTGGGCGGTGGGCTACAACGTGATCGCGTTCCCGCTCGCTGCGGGCGTCTTGTATCCGTTCGTATTGAGTCCGGAGGTCGCAGCACTGTCGATGTCCGGCAGTACCCTCATTGTGGCGATCAATGCGTTGATGCTGAAGCGGACCAAGCTGGCAGGCATCCGCCAACCGGGCAAGAAAGTGTCGCCCGAGGCGTCCGGGGCGGCAAGTCCGAAACAAAGCGTTCCAGCCGCGATGGTTCCTTAAATGCGAGCGCCCTACCGTGCTCGCCTGATGTATTGGTAAACAATGAAACTCATTATCGCGGCGAAGAAGCACCATACGAAAAAAAGGTGGCTGCGTGGATAGCTTAGGCGGCCATGCCAACCTTGACCGCGCGGCTCACTTGAATATTCGGGAGAAAATGGCCATCCCCCCAGACTTCGGTGAGACGAGGTTGGACGCGTTGCAGCGACATGCCTTCGACTATTTCCTGCATGAAACCAACCCCGAGAATGGTCTCGTGGTTGACACCTCGCACCCAGGCGCTCCCGCGAGCATCGCGGCCGTGGGCTTCGCGCTCGCGGCCTACCCCGTCGGCGTCGAGCGCGACTGGATGACTCGAACCGATGCGATCGGGCGCACGCTGGCGCTGATGCGGTTCTTCTGGACCAGCACGCAAAGTACAGCGCCCGACGCGACCGGGCACAAAGGCTTCTACTATCACTTTCTCGACATGACCACCGGACGGCGCGCCGGCCTGTGCGAATTATCGACGGTCGATACCAGCTTCCTGCTGGCCGGCATGCTTGCCGTCGCGGCGTATTTCGATCAGGACAGTGAAGACGAACAGGAGATACGGACGTTGGCTGACGCGCTCTACCGGCGAGCGGATTGGCCATGGGCGTGCGACGGCGGAGCGACGGTCACCCACGGGTGGAAGCCCGAGAGCGGATTTCTGCCCTATCGCTGGGAAGGCTATGACGAGGCTGTTCTCCTGTACCTGCTCGGACTGGGCTCGCCGACGCACCCCCTACCGACGGAGTGTTACGCGGCGTGGGCCTCGACTTACCAATGGAAAGAGATCTACGGCTACGAATTAATCTATGGCGGTCCGTTCTTCATCCACCAGTACTCGCACATCTGGGTGGATTTTCGCGGAATTCAGGATGCATTCGCGCGCGACAAGGGCATCGACTATTGCGAGAACAGTCGGCGCGCGACCTACGTTCAGCGCGAGTACGCGATCCGCAATCCTCTCGGATTCGCGGGCTACGGCGAGAATTTTTGGGGGCTCACCGCGAGCGACGGGCCGGGATGGACGACGCGCAAACTTCACGGCATCGATCGCTTGTTCTTCGACTATGCCGCACGCGGCGCACCTTACGGCCCCGACGACGGAACCATTGCGCCTTGGGCAGTAGTCGCGTCGCTGCCATTCGCCCCCGAGATCGTATTGCCAACGGTCCGGCATTTTCAGGACGTGTATCCCCAGACCACAGGTAAATACTGTTTTAAGTGCAGCTTTAATCTGACCTTTCCGAACGAGGCCGATCCCGGCGCGGGCTGGACGTCGGCGCACCACTTCGGGATCAACTTGGGTCCGGTCGTGCTGATGTGCGAGAACTACCGGTCGGATTTTCTGTGGCGGCTGATGCGCGCCTGCCCCTACGTGGTCACGGGACTGCGGCGCGCGGGATTCACGGGGGGCTGGTTATGACTCACGACAGTTCGACCAATACCTTGATCCGTCGCTACCGGCACTTGCGTGAAACTCACAAACCGGGATCTGACACATGAGCCAGCGTATCAGTCCTCTCGCCGGCAAGCCCGCCCCGG
>JAWXBF010000256.1:0-19376 GCA_034439895.1 Deltaproteobacteria bacterium | reverse complement strand
CGCAGAGAGATTGCTGGCGCGATGTTTGAGGACATCGTGCCGCAACTGTGCGAGTTCATCGGCGATTTCAGGGAAAAGGTGGGGCTCTCGAAGGAGGGCGTCTGCCACCGATACACCGTGAAAGCGTCGGCGCAGTCGCCAGAACACCACCACGAGCGTCAGCCCGGCGATTCCAAATAGTGTGCCACGAAAACGGCGGCTTTCGGTCTCCCGGAATGTGTTGAGAGAAAGGCGAAGCTGTTCGGCCGTCGCGCGCAAGGCAGGAATCGTTTCAGGAGGAACGACGCGTCCGATCGCAGCGTCGTCGGCCGATAGAAACTTCTCGAGATGCTCGGCAACGTTCGCGTCGCCGTGGCGCGGGCCGGCGCGACGGGTGAGTTTGGCCTCGGCAAGGGGAAGGTGGGCTGCGGCCAGTCCATCGACCACAGCCTGTTCAAGATAAGGAACAAGTTCTTGTCGAATTTGCGGCGTCGTACGGAATGCGATGGAAACCAGCTGAACTTGCGCATGATTGTGTTCGTCGGGTGTGACCTTTCGACCGGGCGCAAGCAGCAGGCGAAGGCATTCGGTGGCGGCAGGCAGATCGCCCTCGAAGGCGTCGATGCGGGCAAGGCGCGCAAGATCGGCACTGGTTCGCTCTTGACGGCAACGGCCACCCACGAGGCTTCGGGCTTCCTGAGTTCTATCGGACAGCAACAGGATTGAGATTTGCGAGTCCGGTGAGCCCTTTGTGGGACTGAGGGCCGCACGAAGGGAAAGTGCCTCGTAGAGTCGGGTCGGCGCGGGCCGCAAGGCGACGTAGCGGGCCAGATCGGAAAGCGCCGCTTCACGTTCACCGCGTTCGTGCCGCAGCCGTGCACGGTCGAGAAATGCTTCGCCGACACCCAGATCCACTGCGCGATCGATCCAGGGTGATACCTGTTTGCGTAGGACAGACAGGGCGGCGCGCCCCGTTTGATCGGCGCCGGCCTGGCTGCGCGCAAAAGACAACACACCCAGTGACAGATGCAACAACCCTTCCCCGGAATTCCAAAGAGCCTTGGCCGTGGATGTCGGCAATTTTTCGTCGAGTGTGTAAAGGATGGTCGCTGCCTCGGCGTATCCCGGCTCGATCGCCAGGGCATCGGTCAACAACTCGGAAGCCAGTCCCGCCGGATCCCCACCGGTCAACCATGCGCGTGCCTGTGCCAGTTTTTCAGTTGCCTCCGGTTTGAGAAGTTGTGTTGCGGTTTGGGGCGATTTTCCCTGGAGCCGCTGCTCGGCCTGTGCTCGCTTTAACAGCGACTCGAGCTGTAGGACAACGGGATCGTCGTTGTTGGAGGGGAAGTTCGCGCGGTGTCGCATCAGTGCGACACGGGCCGATTCAAGATCCCCGAGACGCAGCGAAACGTGAGCTCGCGGCAGCCAGAGATCCGAGTATGCGGGTTCGAGTGCGAGCGCCCGGTTCAATGCAAGGCGCGCCAGCTCCATGTCTGAGCGTCCGCCCATCTGGCTCAGCAATTGTCCAAGTGATCGCCAGGCCCGTGCGTCGGTTGGTGCGAGACGAGTGAGCGCCTCAAGCGTGGTCATGGCCTCGTCATGCCGTCCGAGTGAGACGAGGGCTTGCGCGCGCAAGCGAAGCGCTTCTTTCCAGGTCGCGTTGACAGCGAGTAGGGTGTCGACTTTCGCAAGCGCCCGTGCTGCGTTTTGACTGGCGAGGTCTGCCCCTACCTGCGCGAGTTCCGCCTGCGCTCCCGGGGCGATGGGGGGATCCGGCCAGTTTTCGAGTGCTCGCACCTGTTCATCTCGTTCGAGTTGAAAACGGAGCGTCCCGAGCAGCCTTCTTTGCTCTGGTAGCAAATTGCGAGCGGAAAGAGCAAGCACCCGAGCGCGCGCATCACTCGTGAGTCCCACTGCGCGTTCGAAATCGGCGAGGCCAAGCGCCACGGTGGTTGCCGTCGCCAGGCTCTCTTCGGTGCCAAGTGCGTGCAGGCGCGTGATGGCGTCTGAAAGGAATCCCTGTAGCGCCGACCGGCGATCCCACGACGACGGATCACGAGCAAAGACCTCGGCCAGGCCACCGAGTGCCGGGCCATTGTCGGGAAAGGCTTCAAGCACCAGCCGAAACGCAGCCTCCGCGCCCGACAGATTGCCCATTTGAAGAAGCACCCGTCCCCACATGATGCCAAGTTCGGCATCGGGCTCGCCTTGCTCCAACGCCTTCGCGAGCAGCGCTTCGGCCTCTTCGGTTCGATCCTGACGCAGTAATCGCAATACAGAATCTCGCGTCGCAGCCGTGCGGACGGGCATTGCAATCGGCCGCCACCCGGTGGTCGACCCAGCATCGACCGGTGCTGTCAGAAATAGCAGGTAGAGGCAGAATTGTATCACAACTGTTCCCGCAGCTTTTTGACGCCGAGGCCGAGTTGATTCAGGCGCAGGTGTATCTGCCGTCCGTTGCCCTTCGGTCCAAGCACGAGTTTCGCCATCGCGTCGAGATCGCCTTCGGTCAGTTGAAACAGGGCATTCAGATACTGCTTTTCGACATCGACGGAAAGTTGGGCCAGGGTATCGCGGGGTGCGACCGAGATCTGTACCTGGGTCGCCCCCGCCGTGCGTCGGGCGATGGCACCAGGACGCGCGCTTTCGGGGCGTGCCAACCCCGTTTGAGCCAACAGGCGATCCACCAGCGGATCGGCTATCGCCACGATGGCGGGTGCGCGTCCCGGGACTGTGTGTGACGATTCAAGCGCCTGGGCAATGCAGGCGACGAGGGCGTTGGTTGCAAGGGATCGCAGTTCGCGCGTGTTGCCCGGCCAGGGATGTTGGCAAAGCCGCTCGACGGAGGCCTTTCTGAGAAAGACCGTGAAGCCATCGGGAACCGCCTGCTCGGCACGTGGCGGGCCGTAGATGACGGCATTCTGTTTGCTGTCAAAGTCCCGAGGCGTCGGAAATCGTGCGAGAAACTGGCGGCACAGCGGCGCGAGGGCCTCACTGCTCAAGGCTTGCAGGAAGGCAAATCGGAGCAAGTCCGGAATATCTTCTTTGCGCTCTCTCAGCGGCGGAATGAAGAGACGCGTCGCGGGATTGAGCCGCATGTAGAGGTCGGCCCGGAAACGCCCGTCCTGCACGAGTTCTGCGAGATCGCGGTTGGTAGCAGCCACAAGCTTGACCACCGCTTGTCGTGCCCTGGGATCGCCGAGGCGTTGCACCTCGCCCCTTTCGAGAACGACCAATAGCTGTCGCTGCAAATCCAGATCGAGGTTTCCGATCTCATCAAGAAAGAGCGTCCCGCCATGGGCTTGCTCGAACACGCCCGCCTGATCCTGCGTGGATCCCGTGTAGGCTCCGCGACGCGTTCCAAATAGGTGCGCTGGCAGAAGTGTCGTGGGGATCGTGGATAGATCCGTCACGACAAAGGGACCCTTCAATCCCGAACGCGGATGTAATACGGTTTCGGCAAGATAACTCTTTCCCGTTCCGGTCTCACCTTGCAAGAGGACCGGCAACGGTGAGCGCGCCAAAACTTCCAGGGACCGTCGCACGCTCTTCATTGCGGCGCTATGCCCCCAGAATACCGGCCCTTCGCGATCTTGGTGGTGAAGATCCAGCGCACGGGTAATTTCGTTCGCCAGTGTTCGGCTGTCGACGATTTCGTTTTCGCAGAAATAGACGCCTGGATCGCTGGTTTGCGGCAGTTCCGAATCGGTTGTGGTGAGCAACACGATGGGCAAGTTCGGATAGTCCCGACGCAGACGATCTAGGATAAAGAGTCCCTGTTTTCGACGCAGCGGCTGCAGCGCGGCTTTTCGTTTCTTTTCGTCGGTCGGTAGCTCGTCCTTGTTCTCGGGCAAGAGGCGCTCTTCGGGGATCGCAAAGTCGAGATCGAGCACCACCAGATCGGGCAGGCTGGGTAGACGTTGCAAGACCTCGGCCGCCTCGAAATAGTCGTGCGCACATTTGAGCGGGCACCCGCGGTCGCGCTCTTCACAGACCTGACACGGGATCTGCCGATCACATCGCGTGATGTAGTCGAACTCACCCAGGTTGCGGTGACACATTTCGATCGTTTGATCGCGATCGTCGATGACTAGCAAACGGGGCATGGGGCCTCAGGACTTTTGGGTAAGGGGATGGTGAGTCAACAGCTCTGCAAACGCCGCGCCGAGTTCAGAAAGGGCCGAAAGTAACTCGGCTGGCGCGTTTTCGGAGGAAGGCGTGAGCGGGAGGGAAAGGCTCTGTGCCCGTTCAATTGCAGCCTCGACTTGTGCAAGTCGCCGTCGGTCTACGGCCGGTGGTGCCTGCGCACGGAAGTGAGCCCAGAGCGTGCGCGCATCGCAGGGCGTCCCGTCTTCGTCGCAAAGGTCAAAGAGCGCACGGCGCAAAAGCGACCAGTCCTGCGCGCCGGGCGCGAGGCCAGATTGCTGCAGATCGCGTGCGGTCCAGAGTACCCGTTTGACGAGATCGTGGCGCACCCGACCGATCCAGACCGTTGTGGCGGAATCTACGATTCCAATATCATAACCCCAAAACGGACCGCTCGGGGCCAGGGTCGTCAAGGTCAGTGGGTCTTCGTGGGTCGTGATTCCTGGAAGGTGGTCGGCAATTCGAGGGTTTTTCCGGCCCGGACAACCCGCGCGGTGACCGTCTCGCCCGGTTTCGAACCGTTGAGTGCGAACATCAGATCCTGCACGCTCACGATCTGGAACTTGCCGAGGCGAATCAGGATATCGCCCCGCTGCATGCCCGAGCGATCCGCGGCGCCACCCGGACGAACGCCCGACAGCAACACGCCCTTTGCACCGTCTGGCGGGCCGGCATAGTCGGGGATGGTCCCAAGCGATGCGCTGAAGTTGCGTATGTCACCGCCCGGTGCGGGCTCCGACACTTTTTGGTAGGTCAGTTTCGGATGAACGCCGAGGCCTATTGCAATTTGTGATACGGTACGCGCGACGACTGCCACACCCGCCGCATTGATCCGGTCTGCGGTGTCCGAAGGTTTGTGGTAGTCCGAATGGCTCCCCGTGAACAAGTGCAACACAGGAATGCCGGCCGGGTAGAATGCCGCCTGATCGCTCGGGCCATAGCCATCGCCGGTGACGGCGCACGTGATGCGCGACGCGCTACAGGCTCCATCCACGATCGGGCGCCATTCGGTCGCCGTATCCACGCCCAGTACCTGCACCGTGTTGTCCCGCAGGCGGCCCACCATGTCGAGGTTGATCATCGCCACCAACTTGTCGAGTTTGGCACGTTTGCGAACATGGTGTGTTGATCCCAGCAGACCCCATTCCTCGGCCGAAAAAAGCGCGAACAAGATATTGTGCTTCAGTTCGCCTCGATGACCGGAAAGCGCGCGGGCGATCTCCAACACGGCGGCTGTTCCCGATGCGTTGTCGTCCGCACCCAGATGGGGGGCTTTCGAATCGGGCGCAAGCGATCCCCGATGTCCAAAGCCCAGGTGATCGTAGTGGGCGCCTATCACAATGGTCGATTCGGTCGGCGTTGTGGCTTTGAGGCGCCCCACGAGGTTGAAGGTCGGTGCTTTCTGAAAAGAGAGCGACACCTTGATGCTGACCGGAACTGTTTTCCTTGCGAGCAGTCGTGGCCAAACGCCCTCGATCGCCTTGCGTTTGATCGCAAGGACCGGCAACCCGGCTTCGTCGCCTGCGGGTGGCGTGGGTTCGGGCAGTGCCGCCTCCGCCGGCATTTCCCATCCGTTTTGACCCTCGGGCGGCGTAGGCCAGTCGACGATCACCAACCCACGCGCGCCGCGTTCGCGCGCGATCCAGGCCTTGCGTCGCAAGTCGCCGATGCGACGCTTTGTCTCGGTTTCGGAAAACTTTGCGCCCTCGGGGGCGAACCGACGCACAACGACAATCTTGTTTTTGACCTTTATCCCGGCATAATCATCGAGTGCCAATTTCTCATCCACCGCGCCGTATCCCGCCAACGCGAGTTCGCCCTCGATTTTTCCGGTCGACGAAAATCCGAGAACCGTGAAGTCTTCTTCTGCGATCTTGGTTTTGTTGATGGATAGTGCCGTGTCGGGTTCAATCGTAACACCAGTTACCAGATCAAAGGACTCCCGGAAAGTGTCGCTATCGCCCGCCGGTTCAAGTCCAATGTCCTTCAGCCGCGCTTCAAGAAATGCGCCGGCGGACAAAAGACCGGCCGTGCCAATTCCCCGTCCTTCTCGCTCGGGCGCAGCGAGCCAGGTGATGTCGTGGCCAACGCGATCGGCATCGCCATCCGCGGCGGAAAGGACAGCCCCTTTGTGCCACGTTGCGAGAAAGACGTTGGTGTCGTGTCCTCCCGTCTTTGTGGCACGGTTTGACGAGAAGGCCATCAAGGTGCCTTGCGGATTGAAGTGCGGAAAGCCATCAAACCCGGGCGTGTCCGTGATCTGCGTTAGCCCGGTTCCATCCGTCCGAATTGCCCAGATGTCGAACTCGCGCGGTCCGAGCGAACCGTGGTTCGACGAAAATAGGATGACGTTTTCGGTCGGATGGAAAAACGGCGCAAAGGCGGCTCCATTGAGGTACGTCAGCTGCATGGGTTCGGAGCCATCTGCGTTTGCTACCCAGAGCTCTAGTTTGGAAGGACGAACCAACCCATTTTTGAGCAAGGCTTGGAAATCCGTAAGCTCTTTGCCGGCGGCCGGGCGACTTGCACGCCAAACGATTTTTGAACAGTCGGAGTTGAAAAATGCGCCGCCGTCGTAACCAGGGGTGTGGGTCAACCGTAACACGTTTTTCCCGTTTGCATCCATTCGGTATAGCTCGATGTCACCGTCTCGTGTCGACGTGAAAATGATCGAGCCATCCTTGCCGCATACGGTTCCCTCGGCATCGTAACCCTTGTCGAACGTCAAACGGCGAAGGCCGCTTCCATCGGGTTTGACGGAAAAGATGTCGTAGCTGTCATAGAGCGCCCACACATAACCAAGGCTATGGTCTGGCCGCGGAGGACAGCCTTTTCCCTGCAGGTGGGTCGATGCATACAACAAGTTTCCGTCTGGAAAAAAATGGGCGCAGGTCGTTGCACCATCCCCGCTTGAAACGAGGTGTCGATCTCGTGTTTGCAGCGGCATGCGGTAGATTCGATCGCATCCCTCGTCTGGCTGCCGAGACTGCAACGACAGCTGCTGGCCATCGAACGAGAAATACGCTTCGGCATTTTCTCCTCCGAAGGTCAGTTGTTCGAGTTCGCTCAGGAAGACCGACTCGTGCGTCGTAAGGGTTGCGGATGTGTGTTCCGGTATGCGTTCGACTTCGACCGTGACCGGCGCGAGCGGCGCGGCGCATCCAGGTGACCCCATCGAAAGGCAAAGGGCAGAAAACAGCAGCCAGTGACGCCGAAGCACGATCATTGGCGCAATTTAACCGATTTTGGCGCAGGGGGATTGCGCAAGGGCGGGTCTTTGCGTTCAATGCTCCAGATGACGCGGAAATTCCGTTGGGCCGGTGTTCTTGGGATCGCCCTGATGGTTTCGGTTTTTCACCCGGGTACCGCTGCGGCGAAACCCAGCGGGCCCAAGCTCCTTGTCATGTTGGTCGTCGATCAAATGCGCGCCGACTATGTCGAGCGATTTGGTGGCCAGTGGAAGGGCGGCCTCGCCCGCTTGTTTCAACGGGGAGCCGTGTTCACCGAAGCGGCCTATCCCTATTTGCAGACGGTCACCTGCACCGGACACGCCACCATCGGCACAGGCACTTTTCCGGCTCGCCACGGCATGGTCCTGAATGGCTGGTGGAATCGGGAGAAGGCTCGCGTCATGGCCTGCACCGAGGATCCGGACGTCGTCACAGTCTCCGAGTCTGGATTTGGAAAGACGGGCGACAGCGCTCGGTTTTTGCGAGCCGAAACCCTCGGCGACGTCATGCGCGAACAACTCTGGCCCACGTCCCGTGCTGTGACACTTTCGCTCAAGGCGCGTTCGGCCATCATGCTCGCGGGTCGGCGTCCATTCGCAACACTTTGGTTCGACGGGATCACACCGGTCACGTCAACGGCATTCGCCAAAAGCTTGCCCGACTTCGCCCGGGGTTTCTCGGCGTTGCCAGCCACGGCCCGGCGAATCTGGACGCCCCTGCTTCCCGTCAAGGCGTATGCCTTTGAAGATGCCGGGATTGCTGAACCCGCAGCCAACGAACGTTTCCCACATCCGATCGATGAAAAGAACTGGGCCGCGTCACCCGCAGGCGATCATGCGCTCATCGAGCTTGCCTCGCGCGCCGTGACACAACTGGCGCTCGGTCAGAAGGATTCAACCGATCTGGTGGCAATCAGTTTCTCCTCCCTGGATCTCGTTGGTCATGCGTTTGGTCCACGAAGTCACGAGGTTCAGGACATCCTCCTCCGTCTGGATGTCGAACTCGGACGCCTGTTCGCTTTGCTCGACCAGCGTCTTGGTCGGGATGGATACGTGGTCGCCTTGAGTGCCGATCATGGTGTGGCGACGCTGCCCGAACAGCTGGTGGCGCTGGGGATGGATGCAGGCCGCATTCCAATGAAGGCGGTGGGCGAACGGATGCAAGCGCAGGTTGCGGCAGAACTTGGTGCTGCCGAGTGGTGCGCATCGTTGCAATACACCGATCTGTATCTGGTCGCCGGTGCTTACGATAGATTGCGACTGCGGCCCGGTGCGCTCCGTCGCGTGGCGCTGGCGATCGAAGCGGTGCCGGGGGTTGAACGGGTTTTTTCGCAGGACGACCTTGTTCCCGATGCACCGGGGTGTGGCGTTCTTTGCCGAACCGCTGCCGCAGGCCATTTTCCCGGTCGAAGCGGTGATTTCATTTTGGTTCCCAAGCCCAACTGGATCATCGCGGAAACCGGAACCACACACGGCACAAGCAACCACTACGATCAGCGGGTGCCCCTGGTCTTTCTTGGCGGCGGAATTCGTCCGGGTAGGTATGCGGATGCCGCCAGTCCCGCCGACATTGCTCCGACACTGGGTGCGATGGTAGGTGTTACGTTTCCACGACCTGATGGCCGCGACCTTCGTGCTGCGTTTACGCGGCGGCCCTAGTGCGTTAGTATTCGAACGGCGACAAGCGCAAGCACTGCGCCCGCGATGATGCCAATCCCGAGTAACATCGCCAGACGTTGGTTGTCGACCGTGCGACCGGCCAGCTTGTCTATCCTGACCGGCGGGTGCGTGTGTTCCGCCTTGCGTGCCAGTCCCTGCACCGTATCGTTGTCGGCGCTTGGCATGCTGCGGGTTGCCCTCGGTAAATGACCACCAAGGCGAACCGCAACCTGTGCAAGTGGCGGCGCAACCTCGTCGAAACTGGGTCGCTTCTCGCGATCCTTGTCCATCATCTTTGCGATGATGCGGGCGAGTTCCGGATCGACATTGTCCGCGTAGCGGTGCGGATCGGGGATGGGTGCGCTCAGATGGGCCCGCATCACCTCGACATACTTTTGAACCTCGGTTCCCTCTTCGGCACGGAAAGGTGGCTTTCCAGTCAACAGGTGAAACAACGTGCAACCGAGTGAATAGACGTCCGCGCGCTCATCCACCTTTTCGCCCCGTGCCTGTTCCGGCGCGATGTAGTCGGCGGTTCCGACGACCATGCCGCGGCCGGTGAGGCTTTTTTCAGCGGCGACAGACTTGGCCAGGCTGAAGTCCGTGACCTTGAGCGTGCCACGGGCGCTGATTCCAAGATTCGATGGCTTCACATCGCGATGGATGATCCCGGCGCGTGCGGCCTCTGCGAGACCGGCTGCCGCTTGCGCCCCAATCACCGAAACCGTATCACTTGACAGCGGTCCTCGTTCGTCGAGTAGCTTGTGAGTGTCTCCACCTTCAAGCAGCTCCATCGCGAAATAGGGACGATCCGCTCCATCGACGATGCCGGATTCGTAGACAGTGATGAGGTTGGGATGGGTGAGTTTCGCCAACGCCCGGGCCTCGCGAAGAAACCGCTCCCGAACGGTCTCGTTGCCGAGGAGCTTTTCACTGAGGGTTTTGATCGCAGCCTTGCGGCCCAGCTGTTCGTCTACACCGAGATAGACCTCGCCCATCGATCCCTTGCCAAGCATCCGCTCGATGCGATAGCGGCCGACCTGTTGGCCCAACTTGAGGGCTCGCGCAGGTTTCGACGAGGGCGGGCTCTCCTTCACTCGAAGGGGGCCCCTTCGTCTTCAACGTAGTTCTCGAAGCGCGTGAACTCTTTGATGAACGACATCTTTACGTCACCGGTTGCACCGGCGCGATGTTTCCCGACGATCAAATCCGCCGCACCCTTCGTGGCTCCTTCGGTATTGTACATCTCTTCGCGGTGAATGAAGAGAATCATATCGGCGTCCTGCTCAATGGCGCCCGATTCGCGCAAATCCGAAAGCTGTGGCTTCTTGTCTTCGCGTTTTTCGAGCCCCCGGTTGAGCTGGGAAACTGCAATGATCGGTAGTTTCAGATCCTTGGCCAAAGCCTTGAGACCCCGTGATATCTCTGCGATTTCCCGCTCGCGGTTCTCTTGCTGCTTGCCGCCACTGCCGCGGGCAAGCTGCAAGTAGTCGATAACGATAAGTCCAAGCGGCCGCTCGTTCGGTCGGCGCTCGGTGCCCGGAGGGGGAGGGGGAAACAACTTGGCATCGGCTCTAAACCGCCTCGCCTTGGCACGAATGTCCAGAATTGACTGGGACGGCGAGTCGTCGATTACAAGCGGCGCCTTGGCGAGTCGTGCACCCGCCGGATAGATTTTTTCTTTCCACTCGCGGTACTCGATGGATCCGCGCTTGATTTTGTTGGAGTCAATGCGGGCTTCACCCGACAACATACGTTCCATCAATTCGTACTTCGACATCTCGAGCGAGAAGATGAGAACTGGAATCTGGTGATTGAGTGCTGCGTTTATCGCGACGTTGACGGCCCACGAGGTTTTTCCCATGCCCGGTCGGGCGGCGACGACGATCAGTGTTTCGGGTTGCAGCCCCGCGGTCAGCTCGTCGAACTTGGTGAATCCGGTCGGAACGCCGGTGATGGATCGACGGTCGCGTGCGCGCGCTTCGATGGCATTCAAGACATCGTTCATGTGATCGCCGAGTGACGAGTACGTCTCGGTGCGCGAGCGCTGTGATACGTCGAAGATCAGTTTCTCGGCCTCGTCGAGGAACTCCTCGTAGTCGCCGAATTCGCCATACGCGCGCGATTGCACCTCGGCGCAAGTCGAGATGAGGCGGCGAAGAGTCGACTTCTCTTTGACGATGCGCGCGTAGTGACCGATGTTCTCGACCGTAAATACCGAAGCCGCAAGCTCGGTGAGATAGGCTTCGCCACCTTCGAGTCGTGGCGTCGCACCTCGCATGCGAAGTTCGTCGGAAAGCAGCATCAGATCGATGGGCTGACCGCGTTTGTCGATCGCACGCATCGCCTCGAAGATCTCGCGATGGGCCGGCAGATAGAAATCATCCGAACTCAGCAAGGTGCCAACTTCGTCGAAGGCACCTTTCTTGAGTAACACGCCACCGAGTGTCGAACGCTCTGCGTCGACATTGGCGGGGGCGGTTCGACCGATACTGCTCGGACCTGCGTTTCGACCATCCATGGCGATTCGATTATCTCAAAAAGAAAAGCGCCATCAGCCCTTAGTTTCCGGGCGATGGCGCTTTTTGATTCACAGGCTGTTGAAAATGTCGCCTGTGGGTTCTTTATGCCGTTTCGGCCACGACATGGACCTTGACGACGCTGACGATTCCCTGCCCAAGCTTGACCTTGACCTCGGTGGTTCCGATGGTCTTGATGGGCTCGGCAAGGAGAATCTTGCGGGGATCCACGGTCATGCCCTTCTCTAGCAAGGCCGCTGCGATGTCTCGGTTGTTGACCGAGCCGTAGAGCTTGTCGCCTTCTCCAGCTGTTCGCGATATGCGAACTTCGAGAGCCGACAACGCCGATGCCTTTGCTTCCAGCTCACCCTTCAATCGGGCGGCCTTGGCGGCAATCACGCGTCGCTCGTGCTCGAAGCGCGCTACATCGCGATCGGTTGCCACCAGAGCCAATCCATTGGGGAGGAGGAAGTTGCGTCCGTATCCGGGGCGAACTTCAACCACTTGACCCGCTTCACCGAGGTTCTCCACCTCTTCTTTGAGAATAACTCGCATCGGAATCTCCTACTGGGCAACAACGGTGAAGGGCATGAGCGCGATCATGCGGGCTCGATTGATTGCCGTCACCATGGCTTTTTGATGGGTTTGGCAGGTATTCGTCATACGACGGGGAACAAGCTTCCCGCGGTCGGTTACGAACTGGCGCAACAAGGAAACGTCCTTGTAGTCGATCTTGATGGCCTCGTCCAAACAGAAGCGGCAACCACGACCACGGCCGCGAATGGGTTCTTCGTCGTTCAGACTGGGAGTCGATTGTTTGTAGCTCATGATTAGTTGTCCTCTCCGCGATCGGTACCGGGAATGTCATTGAGAACCACGTTGTCGCCATCGTAGTCTTCGCGACGATCGTCATGCGATTCGACAGGTTCGACTTCTTCGACGCCGCCCGTTCCGGCGGCAGAAAACACCTCGTCGTTGAACGATGCCTCGTGGGCTTTCGGATCAACGTTTTCGGCCTGTTTGATCGTGTAGAAGCGAATGACCGGATCGGACAGCTTCAGGTTGCGCTCGATTTCCTCAACCAGGCCTGCGCCTCCGAGGTAGCTCCAGAACAGGTAGGTGCCTTTGCGCTGCTTCTTGACCATGTAGGCCATGCGGCGCTTGCCCCAGTTTTCGAGCTTGAGGATGATCCCCTGGTTTTCCTCGATGATCTTGCGGATCTTGGCGTTGATTGCGACAACGGCATCATCGGGAATATCGGGACGAAGAATGTAGACAGTTTCGTAGTGGCGCTTGCGACCGGGAATGTCCCGTGACGCTGGGGGTCTTGCTTCTAACATGTTGTTTTTTCCTTTTGGACGTTTGGCCCGGAGGGGTACTCCGAACAAGGGCGCGAATTAACGAGGCAATTTTTCGGTTCTCGAATCTTTAATATTGAAAGCGTTCATCGCGGCGGTTGCACCGTGGGTCACAAAGGTCGTGACCGCATCGGCGGCCCGCTTGACGAAATCGTCGAGTTCACTTTGCTCGGTCTTCGAGAAACGGGCAAGCACGTGATCCGCCGCGTCCCCATGGACTGGCCGTCCAACACCCACCCGAACGCGCGGAAATTCCCGCGTCGCCAAGTGCTCGATCATGGAGCGGATCCCATTGTGACCACCATGCCCACCCTGGGTTGCGACCCGTATTCGCCCAAACGGCAGATCAATATCGTCGTGGGCAACAAGGATGTTGTCCGGCGCGATCTTGAAGAAGGCCGCTGCGCTCGCGACGGCTTGTCCGCTGTTGTTCATGAATTGCATGGGTCTGAGGAATTGAACACGCTGGTCTCCGATTTGACCCGAGCATGTTTCGGCTCCGAACTTTGAGCGGGGCGCATCGGCTGAACACTGTTGCCGCAACGCGGTCTCCACCATGAAGCCCGCGTTGTGCCGTGTTTGCTCGTAGTCAGGTCCCGGATTCCCCAGTCCAACCACGAGCCACACATTGCACCTCGATCTGATTGCGGGGGGTTATTTCTTGGCGTCCGCCTTCTTGGCATCGGGTTTCTTGGCAGCATCGCCACCCTTGGCAGCGTCGCCACCTTTGGCGTCGGCTGCGGGGGCTGCTGCTGCAGCGGCTGCAGCTGCGGCTGGATCGATGACCGGTGCTGCGATGACTTCCTCGCGCATCATGACGATCGAGGCCACTGGGTCTTCGCCCTTCAATAGTGAACGGCACCCCTCGGGCAACGCCACGTCGCGAACGTGGATAACTTCACCCACGTCGATTCCACTGACATCGACGATGATTTTTGCCGGTATGGCATCGGGCTTTGCGGCAAGCGAGAGGGAGTGAATGCTGTGGTGCAAGGTTCCGCCGTTCACGACACCAATCGGCGTGCCACGAAGCTCGACCGGAACCGTCACACGGACTTCCTGGTCAAGGCTGACGCGGATAAAGTCAACGTGAACGATGCCACGGGTCAGAGGGTGAATCTGTGCATCACGAACCATCGCCATCACGTCCTCCGATTTACCATCAGACTTGACGCTGAGGGTGAAAACGGTGTTGCGTTTGCGCTCTTTGTCGAGCGACTTCAACAACATGCGCGGATCGAGCGCGAGCACCACAGGCTCTTTTTTTTGCCCGTACAGCACTCCGGGAACGTGTCCCGCTGCCCGAGTCCTGCGTGCCGATCCCTTGCCGGTCTTGGGGCGAACCTGTACGTCGATTTTCGCAAAATCCATGGCTAAACCTTTTCTCTATCCTTGCAGTTGTTGTTGTTGGCCGTTGAGGGGCGGCCGACCCCCGAATCAAATAAACAAAGAACTAATCGAGTCTCCGACGTGAATGCGTTTGACGGCTTCGCCGAGCATTTCTGCGACCGAGACCACCTGGATCTTGGGGCTTTCACGAACCTCTTTCCGATGCGGAATGGTGTTGGTCACCACCACCTTAGAAAGGGGCGAATCATGGATGCGGTCGAGCGCGGGTCCGGAGAGCAGGGCGTGCGTGCAGCACGCGGAAACAGAATTTGCACCTTCAGCCATGATGGCACGGGCGGCCGCCGTCAGCGTCCCGGCCGTGTCGATCATGTCGTCCACGATGATGGCGTCCTTGCCTCTGACATCGCCGATGATGTTGACGACCTCGGCAACATTGGCAGCAGGACGACGCTTGTCGATGATCGCGAGAGGGGTGTTCAATCGTTTGGAGTAAGCCCGTGCGCGTTCCACACCGCCAGCATCAGGCGACACGATGACGGTTTCTTTCAAGTTCCAGTCGGCCTTGAGGTGATCAATCAACACCGGCATGGCGAACAGGTGATCGACCGGGATGTTGAAAAATCCCTGGATTTGACCGGCGTGGAGATCCATCGACAACACACGATCGACACCACCCGCGGTGAGAAGATCGGCAACCAGACGGGCGCTGATGGGCGTTCGTGGTTTGCTCTTGCGATCCTGTCGCGCGTATCCGAAATACGGTACGACGGCAATGATGGCACCTGCCGAGGCTCGGCGAAGCGCATCGATCATCACGAGCAATTCCATCAGGTTGTCGTTGACGGGCGTGCACGTGGGTTGCACCACGTAGCAGTTTACGCCGCGGACGTTTTCGTTGATTTCAACGTAGACCTCGCCGTCGGCGAAGCGTTGAATCAAGGCCTTGCCCATGGGAACCTCAAGCTGTCGACAGATCGCCGCCGTGAGTTCTTGATGGGCGTTGCCGCTGAATACGGTGAGGGCTTTGAGCACGGGAGCGCAACCTGATGTGTTCAGAAAACTCGGAATAAAAGCAAAAACCCCACGCCGGGGGGCGCGGGAGGCGCGAATATTGGCACCTGACCCAGGCACTGTCAAACCGGGATTCGGAACGCCGAACAGTCACGTAAATGACGATTATTTCAAATAGTTTTGCTTGCGACCCGCAGACGCCCGTCGTAAGGACCCGTGCTTCGGGCGCCTTGCGCCGACCAAGGCCAACATGATTCCGTATTTCTCGCAGCCCACGCTTTCATTCGGAATACCGGGGTTTCAGAACCCCTTTACGATTCACGCTTTCGGGGCGCTGGTGGCAACCGCCATCATTCTGGGCACGGAGATCCTCCGGCGGCGCGCGAAGCGTCTGGGTCTCGACCCTTTGCTGGCCGGCCGTCTCGTGACATGGGCCCTTGTTGGCGGGTTTATTGGTGCCCACCTGGTCGACCGATTCATCTACAAACCGGGTGAGACGCTCGCAGATCCGCTATCCATAATAAAGATATGGGCGGGCCTGTCGTCTTTCGGAGGTTTTCTCGGCGCGACCGTCGGTGTCTGGATGTTTATCCGACGCGGGTTCATCCGGAAAGGCGATCCCAAGGGTAACGCACCGGGTCGCTCCTGGGAATACCTGGATCTACTCTGCTTCGCGTTTCCCTTCGGATGGATTTTCGGCCGGATGGGCTGTTTCGTTGCCTTTGACCATCCGGGCCTCCCGACCGACTTTTTCCTCGCGATGGCGGATGCCGACGGCATTGTCCGCCACAATCTCGGACTCGACGAGGCCATCTACACGGTTTTGGTGTCGGCGGTATTTTTCGCGTTGCGAAAACCTCGACGTTTTCCCGGCTTCTTCGTCGGATGGTTGGCCGTCGCGTATGCACCTGTGCGCTTCATGTTCGACTTCCTGCGCGAAGTCGACGTTCGCTACTTCGGTTTCACGCCGGGACAGTTTGGCGCGGTCGGACTCGTGATAGTCGGTGTCCTCATTCTGAAGCGCGGACGACGCTTGACAGCTTCGACTGCGATCGATACGGTCGCGACTTCTGAAAACTGAATAAGTCGCAGGTGCGACGGATGATCCCCGACAGCCGGGGCATTCGTCGTGAAAAGGGAAGCCGGTGTGATTCCGGCGCGGTCCCGCCACTGTAAGTGGAAATGCCCAAGCCCCCGATGCCACTGAACGGCGCAATCCGTTTGGGAAGGCTGGCGAAGGTGCTTCATCGATCGCCGATGAAGAGATCCACAAGTCAGGAGACCTGCCTGCGACGTGCTCCGAAACTTCCCGAGGAGGGAGACTGGAATATCCTGTGCGTTGCGCGCGGGTCCAGCCTCGTCTCTTCCGGAGTCGAGGTTTTTTCATGTCTGGGTATTCCAAACACGAACGACGCAGCGGCGCGGGTCACGCCTTTGCGCGGAATTCATATGCGCCCTCCCTGCTGGCAATTCTATTGTCGGTCGTGCTCTGTTTGAGCGCATGGGGAGGTGTTGCGCGCGCCGACCTTCCGGCTGAAACCGCGCGCGGAGCTCAACCGAACTACGAAACCGTGGTGGTTGCGGCTCCTCCTCATACGGGACCGCGTCAGGATACGACGGCCTTTGCTTCGGTCATCACGGTGGACCGCACCCCCCGAAGTGCCGAATCCGCTGCCGAATTGCTATCGGAATTGCCTGGCGTTGTTGTCACACGGTTGGGCGGCTTCGCTGCGCATTCGACGCTTTCGATCCGTGGATCGACGGCCGATCAGGTCGGGGTCTTTCTGGATGGCATTCCGCTCAACGCGGCGCTCGGCGGAGGCGTTGACCTGGGTCTAATCCCGATAAGCGAAATGGGTCGCATGGAGATCTATCGGGGACAGTCTCCGGTTGCTTTTGGAGCGGCGGCCATGGGTGGGATCGTGTCCATCACGACCACGGAGATTGGCTTGCCCACCGCTTCCGTGGAGGTGGGTGGCGGCTCGTTTGGTACCGGTTACGGCGGCGTTCAGGTTGCCGGGGAGGCGGGGCGTTTCGGCGTTTCGCTGGGACTGCACACGCTGCGGAGTCAGGGCAACTATTCGTACCACTCAGACAACGGTACGGCCTTTGATCCTGCCGACGACCAGATGCGTACGCGCGGCAACAACGAACTTGCGCAGACCGATGGCGTGGTGCGCCTGCAACTAAAGCTTGCCGGGCGTCGGCGACTGGTCGCATCGTTTTGGTACCTGGATCGCGATCAAGGGTTACCCGGTAACGGCATACGCACGGTAGTCGAGGCAGGTCTATCGACCCGACGCGCGATCGGGGCGTTGCGCTACGAATCGCCTGAGGATCTCGGCCGGGACAGCAAACTCTCGGTTCAAATCTACGACGTCGATACCGAGCAACGTTTTGAGGATCGGAATGCCGAGATCGGTCTCGGTCAGCAGATGACGCGCGATCGGACGGTGCGAATTGGGCTCATCGCGAACGCCAGCAAGGTCCTTTCCGAATGGGCCCAAATCTCGGGCGTCTTGGATGGGCGGCGGGAAACGTTCACCCCGCTCAATCTCCTGCGTGGAAGCTGGGATGGTCCGCCGGCAGAGCGGTTGCTGGCAGCGGCGGGCATTGAGGCGCAATTGCGTGCGGCGGCGCGCCTTTCTCTGGTTCCGTCGATCCGGCTCGAGGCTGCGCACGATGAAATGTTGCTGCGTGATTTCCAGGGGAACTTCTCGCAAGAAAGCCCGGAAAACTATGCCTTGCCGAACTTTCGGCTCGGTACGATCTGGCGGGCCATCGATTGGTTGCAGGTGCGCTCGAATATTGGACGGTACGCGCGTCTCCCGTCTTTGCGTGAGCGGTTTGGCAACACGGGGTTGTTTCTTGGCAATCCCGGGTTGCGTCCGGAAACCGGTTTGAATCTGGATGCGGGATTTGTGTTGCAATTCAAAGCTCCAGTTCAACTGCGGCTGGATACCGCCGTGTTTTCGGCCTGGAGCGAGGACTTGATTCAACTTGAGCGCGGCTCGTACCAGGTTCGTGCTGCAAATCTGGATCGGGCGCTCGTCCGAGGGGTTGAATCTTCGGCGTCTTTGGCCTTTTCACGGTTCATGCACTTTATCGCCCAGACGACGTTTACCGATGCACGTGACACGGGCGAGATTGCCGCACGTCGCGGTAAACAACTGGCGCTGCGGCCACGGTGGCGCGCTTACGCACGGCCGGAGTTACGCGACGTAGCCCTCGTGGGAGCGGCGGGCTGGCGGTGGGGCGTTTATGGCGATCTGGAATACACCGACGGCAACTACCTGGATCCGGCGAATCTGGTGGCGATGTCGTCGCGGACGATCTGGGGTGCAGGAACCAATCTTCAGATCGCCACCACGGGATTCCGTGTGCGTGCGAGCCTGCGCAACTTGAGCGACGCGCAGGTTTTTGATCTCACAGGCTTTCCACTTCCAGGTCGATCATTTTGGATCGACCTCCAGTGGACCGGTAGCGAAACTGAACCGTAGTGCAACAGAAAGAAATCGAATGATGAAACGAACCAAACATTTTGTGAATTTGGCCGCAGGCGCATTATTGCTGGGCAGCCTCATCGCTGCTTGCGACGACGACGATGGCGGCAAAAATAGCCCGGCAGATGGCGGATTCGTCGACGGGTCAAGTATCGTCACGATCGACGCCGCGGTCGCACCGATGGTGGACGGCGACGGGATTTCCGTACACCCAGATGGTGGCAACGCGGACGCGAATCCCAATGCAACTCGGGTGGTTGGGGGGATTGCGGTTGTCCTGTCAGACTACGCATCGATGAGTCTCACCCTCGTCAATTCAGATACGGGTGCGGTCGAGAAAGAAAAATGCGTCACTTCCGGAACCGTGGCGCCGAACTTGTCTCTCGCATTTACGGGCGACGTGGTTTTGCCTTCGTCGCCGCTTGTGGGTGGCAAGGTCGTCCTTATTGATCGCAAAAATGGCACCTTGACCTGGGTCGATCCTGCAGACTGCAAGGTTGTGCGGCAGATTTCGGTTGCAACCGGCTTTTTCGCCAACCCACACGACGCCGCACAAATCGGTGATCTGATTTTTGTATCGCGCCACGAGACGAACGTTGCACCGACCGCAGCGACAACGGAT
>JAWXBF010000255.1:0-2576 GCA_034439895.1 Deltaproteobacteria bacterium | reverse complement strand
TAAACGGGGACGACCCTTGATGAACGCAAAGCGCTCACCTTTGATGAGGCTTTCAGGACAGGCCTCACCGTTCATTCGGTTCAACAGCGGCTTGTGATCGAACAAGTCGAGCTGACTCGGCGACCCTGCCATGAAAAGGAAAATGATGTTCTTGGCTCGCGCCGGGAAGTGCAACCCGGCCAGGCCTCGAACGTTGGGCGCGCCGCTTGCGGCCAGGCCGTCCCGCGCCAACAGGTTTCCAAGGCCAAAGGCGCCGATGCCAAAGCCGGCGTTGCGGCCAACCTGTCCAAAGAAATGTCTCCGAGTGATGGTCTTTTTATCCATGATGACTATTCCTTGGTCTGCATCTCGTCGAGGTTGAGCAACACGTTGGCGACCAGGGTATAGGCCGCCTGTTCTTCGGCAGCGAGCGCCTGGTTCGGCAACGGCTTTTCTGCCGCCCGCGTCATCGCAAGCAGTTGAGACGCGGTGCCATTCTGTTTAAACCGATGGCGTTCCGAATCGAACAACTTCGCGAGACGTTCGATCTCGCGCGACGTGGGCAAACGTCCTGTGACCAGGCGAAATCCGTACGCCAGGCGAACCCGCAATTCCTTGCCGCCTTCGCGGACCATGCGATCTCCGAGACCGCGCGCGATCTCGACGAACGCCGGATCGTTGAGCAGATTCAGCGCCTGCAAAGGCGTGTTGGTTCGGATGCGCTTGACTGCGCAGACCTCCCGCGAGGTTCCGTCAAAGGTCGTCATCAACGGATACGGTGCCGAGCGACGCAAGTGCGTATAAAGCCCGCGCCTGAATCGATCAGGTCCAGATGCGGCGTTCCAAACGTATTTGTTGTCGTTGTAGGGCACATCCCAGATGCCGTCAGGCTGCGGCGGCATCACGGGTGGGCCACCCATCTTCGTCGACAACAATCCACTCGCTGCCAGGGCCAGATCCCGCACCATCTCGGCCTCGACGCGAAAGCGCGGACCGCGCGACATGAGGATATTGTAGGGATCTTTGTCAAGCGCCAGCGGTGATACGTATGACGATTGCTGATAAGATGCCGACAGCACCATCATGCGAAGCATCTTTTTGAAGCTGTATCCCTGTTCGATAAATTCGACGGCCAACCAGTCGAGCAACTCTGGATGGGACGGCGGGTCACCGCGGGTTCCGAAATCCTCGACCGTCGCGACGATGCCACGACCGAACACCGTCTCCCAGATGCGGTTCATCATGACCCGGGCGGTGAGGGGATTGTCCTTGCTCACCAGCCAGCGCGCGAGGCCCAACCGGTTGCCGGGCAGATCTTCTCGCAGTGCGGGCAGGATAGCTGGCGTGTTCGCAAAAACTTTTTCGGCAGGACTTGTGAAGGCCCCCCTCTCGCGCAGCCACGTGCTGGGTCTGTCGTAGTTGAGCTTCTCCAACATCACATGGGTGGTCGGCACCTCAAGTGCGGTGATCTCTGCATCGGACGCTGCAATGGCCTTGCGTTGAGCCGCGAAAATCGGCGACTTGTCACGAAAGTGCTCGCGCAACAATCGACGTTCATCGTCGGACCAGCCCGATTCGGGGGACTGAATGATGGACCGGATGGCCCGCGGCATCTTGAGGATGTCGATGGCCTCCGCGTTTGCAGAAACCGAAACCCTGAAGGCACCTAGCTGGTGTTGCGGGTGCATCGACTGCTGTTCGATCTGTACCGTGAGAAGCGTACCACCCGGAAATCCAACCGGTTTGCCGTTTACTTCCATCTTGAAGCTTGCCATGTGGCTCAAGCCGGGCGTGTCACCCGGAGCCCAGCCTGACTCAGGATCCCTATCCAGCACCGCCGAAATTGGCGACGTGGGGTTCGCCACCGTATCGAGAGGCTCGGAAAGCGTGACTTCGATCTTGCGCCTTGGATCACCCACGGGGGCTGCAAACACCTGCAATCGTGTCACAACGAACGAGCCATTGGGTGCCCGACCGGGGCCAAGTTCGGGCAAAGATGGATTGGCAAGCGCCTCAAGGCGCAACACCGAGAGACCGTCCTTCGCAACCCGTGCCTCCAGGACGTAACGGTCCCGGGGCGGATTCTTGCCGCCGATGAGATACGCGTTGTCACGACTCAGGGTGACGCGCGCACCGCTATCCGCCTTGAGCTTGCCAACGAGCGGCTCGAACGACTGGACCATCGCGCGCCGTTCTGCCACCCACACCGATTCGGCAACGCGAACTTCGTTCGTGTCCGCCTCCATGATGCGTTTCTGTTCGGCAATCGCGGCTTCGAGGCGCTTGAGCGCTACCGCCTGGGTTGCGTTCGGCAGTCGCAGTTCCGGTTCAGACTGCGGCCGATTGCGTCCGTCCGGACTTCCGTGCACCACCTCGATGTTGTCGAAAAAGGCCATCAGCCGGTAATAGTCCTTGGCCGAAATGGGATCGTATTTGTGGTTGTGGCATTGCGCGCAGCCAACCGTCGATCCGAGCCACACCGAAGCCGTCGTGTTCACGCGGTCAACGAGCACCTCGAAGCGCGCCTCATCCGGATCCACGCCGCCCTCTTTGTTCAGCATGCTATTGGCGTGAAAGCCCGTCGCAACTTTCTGTTC
>JAWXBF010000254.1:0-3613 GCA_034439895.1 Deltaproteobacteria bacterium | reverse complement strand
TCCGAGGCCACGCGCACCGCTCCGGGTCGAACAAATCGGTACAGTTGTCGTTGCGCGAAGAAACGTTTCTTGGGCGTGTAACGGTGGTGGTCGTTGGCCGAAGGCGGGCGAGGAGAAGCGATCGTCGAAGACTTTCCAATTGATCAGATGGGGATCGGCATTGTCGTTCTCCATCTCCCAGTCGGTTTGGTCGTAAGGATCGAAGCGAACAATCGAGATCCCGAGATTTTTGACCAAGAGTTCGAGCAGCGTCTTTTGTGCATCTCGGTAGTACACGCCGTTGAAATTCACACCGAAGCCTTCGATGGTTTGTGCGCGCTTTGCTGGATCCACCGTCACGGTCGCGGTTTCGGTTGGGACCTCGGCGGGTCGCGCGGTTCGTGAGTCTCCCATCGCGAGTGCAACGGCAAGCGCCGCAAGGATTCTCGGATTAAGAGGGTTGGAATGCATGATCATTCTCCTGGCACGTGGGACGCGCCACACTGGCACAGAACCTATTTTCATGCACCGTTGTTTGCCCCTGGGTGATTGGATCGGCAAGGACTCTCAAAATCGATCGCGTGCGCGAGCTTACACCTACCGGTGCAAAACCCGTAACCAGGTCCGTCCGCCGGGTGCGGCAGGTCGTACCCTATTCATGTCGAAGCCAAATCGTCGCACCGTGCTGCAACTCTCGGTGGCGCCGTTCGTTGGCGTCCCACGAGCCCGGAGCCGAAAACGCCGGGCCGATGGTTTTTTCGGGCTGCACTTCGACCTGCACCCCGATCCGGACGACAAGGCGCTCGGCCGGGATCTCTCCGACGCGCACGCCGGAGCCTTGCTCGACGCGGTACAGCCCGATTTCGTGCAGTACGATTGCAAGGGCCATGCGGGTTGGCTTGGCTACCGATCGAAGGTGAGCGATTCGCCCGCCGGTATCGTCAATGATTCGCTGGCGATCTGGCGCCGCGCAACCGACGCACGCGGCATCGCCCTCGTGATCCACTTTTCCGGTGTGTGGGATGCGCTCGCCATCAAGCAACATCCGGAATGGGGCCGCGTCGATGAAAAGGGCGTCGTGGATCCGCGAGGCAGGGCTTCGTTGTTCGGGGACTATCTCGCAAAACGCATGATCCCGCAGCTCAAGGAAGCCATCGGAAAATACGATCTGGATGGCGTTTGGTTGGACGGCGAGTGCTGGGCGGTACATCCCGACTACGGCGCGGCCATCGTTGCCGAATGGAAGAAGCGCACAGGTGAGGACGCTCCCCGCAGCGAGCACGAGCCCGGCTGGCAAGAATGGCTGGCCTTTCACCGGAAAAAATTCTTCAGCTATGTGAAGACCTACGTGGACGCCATCCGTGCGGCGCATCCGCGCGTTCAGATCGCCAGCAACTGGCTCTATTCGACGTGCGTTCCCGAGAAGCCGGCGGTGCCGGTCGATTTCCTGAGCGGCGACTACATGGGCAATGCGCCCGTGTCCAAGGCGCGACTGGAAGCACGCTATCTCGCGCAGACCGGTAGACCATGGGATCTGATGGCCTGGGGTTTTCAGCAATCGAGCAACAGCGCCGCCGGCCCGGTGTTCAAGCCGGCGGTGCAGGTGCAGCAAGAGGCCTCGATCGTGCTCGCGCAGGGCGGCGGTTTTCAGCTCTACTACCAGCCCACTCGCGCCGGACGCATTGAACCGCACCTCATCAAGGTGATGGCCGAGGTCGGCCGCTTTTGCCGGGCCCGGCAAGCGGTTTCGCATCGTACGTTGCCGGTGGCCGAGGTCGGAGTGCTGTTCAGCGGCCGATCGCTATACCGTACCACAAACATGCTGTTCGGTAACTGGGGCGCGCTCTCGAACCCCGCGTCGGGCTGGATCGATCTGCTGCTTGCCTGCCACCACTCGGTGGACGTGATTCCTGACTGGCGACTCGACCTGTTGCAATCCACGCCGCTGGTCGTGGTACCGGAGTGGACAGACCTGGGCCCCGAGGTGATGGCGGCGCTGCGGGCGCGCACGCAACTCACCATCATCGGCGGCGCGGCCAACGCGCGATCGCTCGCGCGAGAAATGGGACTGGTGCTGACCGGCGAGCCCAGCACGCAGACCGCCTGGTTGCCGTCCCCGGAGGTGCCCGCCAACGCGCGCGGCCTGTGGCAGGACATCGCCCCCGGCAAGGCTCAGGTCTTGAGCCTCCGCCACCCGAACCCTGATCTTTCGCGCGAGGGTGTGCCATCTGTGGTACGAATTGGTAACTTCATCTTCGTGCCCGGTCCCATCGGCTCGGCGTTTGCGACCACGCATGCACCGGCCCTGCGCGAGTGGTTGCGCGGGTGGCTGGGCCCGGTGTTCCCGGCGCGCGTGCAAACGAACGCGCCATCCACTGTGGAACTGGCATTGCGCCGGGCGCCCGGAAAATCCGGAGGCTTGCTGCTGCACCTCATCAACACCACCGCGATGCAGGTGGCCGATGACTACGCGGCCGTGGACTTCATCCCGCCTTTGCAACCGTTCACCGTGTCCTGCGCCTTTCCGCAGGCGCCGCGGCGGGCGGTGTGGCATCCAGGCGGCGGCGAACTGGCCGTCTCCTGGGCCAACGGGCGCGCCGAGGTCACGATCCCGCGCCTTGACATTCACGGCGTGATCGAGTTTCCAACCTAGCTCCGGCGTGACGACAGCCCCACCAACGGGCCGTGCGAGAGATCCGGATCGCCGAAGGTTTCTGTGGGCACGTCCATGGCGTTGGCGAGCGCGATCAACAGGCCGTTGTGGGGTTTGCCGCCCGCGTGTAGTTTTCGCCCGGTCTTGAAAGCACCGCTGGCGCCATCCACCAGCACCACGTGATAGTCACGACGCGAGTGGGTGCTGCCATTCGATTGCTCCTTCATCCACAGTACGATGCTGTGATCGAGCAGGGTGCCGTCGCCCTCGGGAATGGCGTCCATCTTCTGCAGCAGCAGCGCGAACTGGCTGGCCAGCCCAGCGCTCGATGGCGGCCACCTTTTTGAAGCCCTCGGCGCTGCCGTCGTGGGCGAACCCGCCGTGGTAGGCGGCGCTGGCGCCCGGATGATCCACCCACGTGTGGTTGGTGCCGCCGTTGTCGAGATCGATGGTGGCCACCCGGGTGGCGTCGCACGCCAGCGCCGCGACGGTCAGATCGAAATACGAACGCAGCCGGTCGGGCAGGGCTTCACCGCCGGTCAAAGTGGGCGTCTTGCAGGTTGCCGGCGAAGCAGCACCGGTTGCCGCGCGGTGAGCAGGTTCCGGAAATCCGGCGGAAAGCTATCACTACTTGCAGCTTCTGTGCGTCGAACACAAAACTCGGCTGCGGCACTTTACGCACATGACTTCGGCATGTTGGGTGGTAGTACGAATATAAATCGAGGCCCGTTCAAGGTGCTTGTTGGGGCCGGCAAGACATTGCGAGCCGCAAGTTGGATTCAGACATCGCCGTCGTGTGGCTCCCCTGCTACCGCGGACAATTGTACGGCGAATACGTCGGGTGGACGAATACAACGGGTTCCACAAACACGCTCGATTTGTACATGATTGTGATATCGACGTTCGCCGATAGCCGCGAATACGGTGTCGCGTGGACGAGCCAACCGAATTGATAGAAGTCCCATATAGTTTAACATGTCC
>JAWXBF010000253.1:0-27556 GCA_034439895.1 Deltaproteobacteria bacterium | reverse complement strand
CGCAACACCCCGGCCATCCATGGTTGTGGCGGTCGGCTCGGATGCGGCGGTTTGCCCGACGCGGGTCGTAATGGTAACGTTTGTCCGCGTTTCGTAACAAACCCACTGCCTTGGTCGCCTGAAGGGCGCGTAGGTCGGGCACCGCAGGGACACGACGCGGCACGGCGGTTGCAAATCGGAAACCCCGCAATGGACATATTGGTGACTTCGATGGTCGTGTCGGCGGCGGTGGCAACGCGCCCACCGCGCTTGGAATTGGTTTGACTTCGCTCAGGGAACGCGTGGATTTCGCATTCCGGCGTCGCCGCTCGAATACGAGCGACGGTGGCTGGGCGAGCGGCCCGCCTGACCACCAGCCAATGTGGTCGGAACTGTTCACGACACACCAGCTTGAACAACACGCGAGGACAATGGCCGGCTGGCACAAAGTGGATGCGCGCCCACGTCGCGGCGCCGATCACCTGTTGCCCCGCCTCGCTGACAACGAGGAAGCGTTGCGCGATGCCCATGTCCTTATCACGCACGCCGTGAGAGCTGGCACCCGTATCACACCCGCGGCGGAATGGTTCGTCGACAACTACCATCTTATCGAAGAGCAGATACGAACCGCCCGGCGGCACCTTCCTCGCAGCTACGATCGCGAGCTGCCGGCGCTCGTCAACGAGCCCTGGACGGGAAGACCGCGCGTGTACGACATCGCGTTGGAGCTCATTGCGCATTCGCACGGGCGGGTTGACGCCGACGTTGTGCGCGCATTCGTCGGCTCTTATCAGACCGTGCAACCGCTTCGTCTGGGGGAGTTGTGGGCGATCCCCATCATGCTGCGTTTGGCGTTGATCGAGAATCTACGCCGCGTCGTCTCGAGTGTCACCGCCGGACGGCGCGACCGCGAACGGGCAGGCTTCTGGGTGGATCAGATGCTGCAAGTGGCCGCCAGCGATCCCGCCAAGGTGGTGCTTGTGCTTGCCAGCATGGTCAAGGAAAGCCCCGTACTCACCAACGCTTTCGTCACCGAGTTTGCCAGCCGCCTGCAAGGACAAGGGCCCGCCTTGTTGTTTCCGATGTCCTGGCTCGAGCACCGCCTGTTGGAGCAAGGACAGACCGTCGAGCATGTGTTTCAATTGGTTGCGCAAAACCAGGCAGCCCACCAAGTGGCAATCGGAAACAGCATCGGAAGCTTACGTTTTCTTGGCGCCACCGATTGGCGCGACTTTGTCGAGGGGATGAGCGTGGTCGAGCAGACGCTTCGCACCGACCCTGCAGACGTGTACAGCACCATGGACTTCAGCACACGCAACAGCTACCGGCGCGCTGTGGAAACCATGGCCAAGGCCAGCGACCTATCTGAAGAATCGGTCGCGCAGGCGGCGGTGCGACTGGCTGGCGAAGCCAAAGCGGGAGCGAGTGGCGATCAAGGCCCGCAGTCCCACGTCGGTTACTACCTGGTCGACGAAGCTCGGCCCCAGCTCGAAAACGCCGTACACATGCGCAGGGGTGTGCGGGGCGCATTGCGCAGCCTTGCAGGCCACTGTCGGCTCGCGCTCTATGCCGGCTCGGTGGTTCTCATCAGCGCGGGGCTTACCGCATTGTTGGCGCGCTCCCCGCTCGTGAGCGAACTGAGTGGGTGGTGGTTGGCGGCGGCGATTGTGGTTCTGGGGATCTGCTGCAGCCAGGTGGCGATCGGAATCGTGCACTGGGCCGCAACCTTGTTGGTGCTTCCACGAAGCTTGCCGCGGCTCGATTTTTCCAAGGGCATTCCGCCAGAGCACCCGTGCGTGGTGGCAGTGCCCGCCCTGCTCACCAACCCGGCCGAGATCGACGACTTGCTTGAGGCGCTGGAGATCCGGTTTCTCGCCAACCGCGACAACCACCTCTCGTTTGCCCTGGTGAGCGACTTTCGAGATGCGCCGCAGGAGAAGATGCCCGAGGATCTCGATTTATTGGCGCGGGCACGCACGGGAATCGAAGCACTAAACACCAAATATGTGACCTCTGGTCAGACCGGCGGCTTCTTTCTTTTCCATCGCGCGCGACGCTGGAATCCGCGTGAGGGCGTGTGGATGGGATGGGAACGCAAACGCGGCAAGCTGGAGGAGTTCAATTCGGCGCTGCGTGGTAATGCAGCGGGGTTCGACGTCATCGTCGGCGACGTGAACTCGCTTCAGGAGGTCAAGTTTGTGATCTCGCTCGACAGCGACACCCAGTTGCCGCGCGATTCGGCGCGCGCGTTGGTGGGCACGATGGCCCATCCGCTGAATCGCCCGCAACACGACGAATCGCTCGGCCGGGTGACCCGAGGCTACGCCATCCTCCAGCCGCGGGTCGCCATCACAACGACAAGCGCATGCCGGTCGCGCTTCGCACAATTGTTCGCAGGCGAGCCCGGAATCGATCCCTACACCCGCGCTGTGTCGGACGTGTACCAGGACGTGTTCGGCGAGGGATCGTTTGTCGGAAAGGGCATCTACGACGTCGATGCGTTCCGTCATGCGATTGGTGATCGTCTGCCCGAAAACCGCATCCTTAGTCACGATTTGCTGGAGGGCTCCTACGCCCGCTCGGGGCTGGTGAGTGACGTCATGTTGTTCGAGGATTTTCCCTCTGCCTACGCGGCCGACGTGAGCCGGCGCCGACGCTGGATGCGCGGCGACTGGCAGATCCTGCCGTGGTTGCGTGCGCGCGTGCCGGACGTCCGTACCGGGGACGTGAAGAATCCCTTGTCGTGGTTGTCGCAGTGGAAGATTCTCGACAACCTCCGCCGCAGTGTGGTGCCCGTCGCGCTGCTGGCGGTTCTCCTCGTGGGTTGGCTTTTGGCTGATGCGGCCTGGCTCGCCACCGGATTGGTTTTGGCAATTCTGCTTTTGCCTGGATTGCTCAATGCCGCCGCCGAGCTGATGCGCCGCCCGGTTGAGATGCCGCTTTTCCGCCACGCGCACGCCTGCACCGCGGCGCTGGTTCGGCAAGTTGCGCGGGAGGTGTTCGCACTCGCTTGCCTGCCCTACGATGCGTTCATCGCACTGTCCGCAATTGTAGTCACCGGAGCCCGCATGCTGTTTACCGGGCGCAAGTTGCTGCAATGGCGCACGGCCCAGGACGCGCAGCGGAGCGCCCGCACCGGTTTGCCGAGTGCCTACACACGGATGTGGATCATGCCGGCTGTCGCAACCGCCGTGACGGTCGCCGTTGTCTTGCGCAACCCGGGGGCGCTTCCGCCTGCTCTGCCCGTGCTCGCACTGTGGATGTTTGCCCCCGGTCTCACCTGGTGGGTAAGTCAGCCTATCCCGCCCGAGGACTCCGGCCTCGACGCGAGCGATCTGGTTTTCTTGCGCACGCTCGCCCGGCGCACCTGGCGCTTTTTCGAGACCTTCGTCGCCCTGCCAGACAACCATTTGCCGCCCGACAACTTTCAAGAGGAGCCCTATCAGGGCCCGGCCCATCGGACCTCGCCGACCAACATCGGTCTGGCCCTCACGGCGAACCTTGCCGCGTACGACTTTGGTTATCTGCCGGTTGGTGCGTTGCTGGATCGCACCGCGCTGACCTTGCAGACGATGGATCGGTTGCAACGTTTCCGCGGCCATTTCTTCAACTGGTACGACACGCGCTCGCTCGAACCGCTTCGCCCGATGTACATCTCTGCGGTCGACAGCGGGAACCTCGCCGGGCATCTGTTCACTCTCGCGTCTGGCCTGCGCGAGCTGGTGGGCCATTCGATCTTGCGCGGCGAAATTTTCGCGGGCCTCGGCGATACGATGGACGGAATCGCGGAAGCAGGGCGGGAATGGAACGAATTGCTCGCGCGCAGCCAGCCGATGCGGAGCGAGCTGCGGACCGTGCCGACAACCCTGTCGGGTGCACACCGGCTCTTGAGTCGACTGGCAGAGTCTGCGAAAGATCTCGCGGTTTTGATTCAGACGCGCCCCACCCAGGAAGACCTGGCGTGGTGGGTGGGCGCGTTCGGGCGACAGGTAGAGGTCGCGCACGACGAACTGAATTTAATGGCGCCCTGGGTTGCGCTCTTGCCAGCATCACCAATCGATGAATTGGCAAGTTCGCTGTCGGAGTTAGACAGTGGGCTTACCCTCGGCGACAGCGCCCGCATGAGCGAGCACGTGGTGCCCGCGATCGATCGCGCTATCACGATGGCCGACGGAAAGCTTGGCAATCTGACCGAACTGCGCAACGCCGTCTCGCTGGCTTCCAGCCGCGCCGCCGCTCGCCTCACCGAGATCCAAACCCTGGCGGACCGGTGCGTGCAATTTTGCGACCAGGACTACGAATTCCTCTACCTCCGAGATCGTCACCTGCTGGCGATCGGTTACAACGTCGTCGATCATCGCCTCGACGCTGGGTGCTACGATTTGCTCGCTTCGGAAGCGCGGCTGACGAGTTTTGTCGCCATCGCTCAGGGGAAACTTCCGCAAGAACATTGGTTCAGCCTGGGCCGTCTGTTGACCTCGGTGGACGGCCGGTCGTCGCTCTTGTCGTGGAGCGGCTCAATGTTCGAATACCTGATGCCGTTGCTGATCATGCCCACCTACAACGACACCATTCTCGATGACACCTATCGGGGCGTGGTCGAACGACAGATCGCGTACGGCCGTGAACACGGCGTACCCTGGGGTGTTTCCGAATCGGGCTACAACAAGACCGACACCCAACTCACTTACCAGTACCGCGCTTTCGGGGTGCCCGGTCTGGGTTTCAAGCGTGGCCTGGGAAACGACCTCGTGATCGCGCCTTATGCGAGCGGCATGGCGCTGATGGTGGCGCCCAAGGCCGCTTGCGCCAACCTGCGCCGGATGGCCCGTCTCGACTTGCTGGGAGCCTTTGGGTTTTTCGAGGCGGTCGACTACACGCCTGAACGTCTGCCCCGCGGCGTGGACCACGTCACCGTGCGCTCCTACATGGCACACCACCACGCGATGACGTTTCTCTCGCTCGCCCACGCGCTCTGTGACAAGCCGATGCAGCGTCGCTTCGGACTCGATCGCGCCTTCCAGGCGACGCAACTGTTGTTGCAAGAACGGGTGCCGAAGACACCACCCATCGATCCCCATCCGGCGGACCTGTCCGTCGGCGAGCCGCTGCCCGATGCGGCTGAAAACTTCCGTGTTTTTACCAGTCCGAGTACGTCCGTGCCCGAGGTCCATCTGCTGTCGAACGGCACCTACCACGTTGCCCTCACGAATGCGGGCGGCGGCTACAGTCGGTGGCGCGATCTCGCGGTCACCCGTTGGCGCGAGGATCCGACGCGGGATTGCTGGGGCAGTTTCTGTTACCTGCGCGATGTGGGCGATGGATCATTCTGGTCCGCGACGCACCAACCGACGCTCAAGCGGGCCAGCAGTTACGAGGCCATTTATTCGCAAGGCCGAGCCGAGTTTCGTCGACGCGACAACGAGATAGACACCCATGTTGAGATCAGCATCTCACCCGAGGACGACATCGAATTGCGCAGGGTGACCCTCACCAATTCCGGACGGAGTCCCCGAACCATCGAACTGACGAGCTACGCCGAGGTGGTGTTGGCTCCGCCCGCGGCCGACACCGCCCATCCTGCGTTCAGCAACTTGTTCGTAGAGACCGAGCTGCTGCGCGAGCGGCAAGCGATCCTTTGCACGCGCCGGCCCCGATCGGGCACCGAGCGGCCACCGTGGATGTTGCATCTCATGACAGTCCAGGGTACCGCAGTGGGGACAACGTCTTATGAGACCGGCCGTGCGGAATTCATCGGACGCGGGCGCTCGGTAGAGGATCCCGCTGCCATGCACGCCGCCCGGCTTACCGACAGCGAAGGCGCGGTACTCGATCCGATCGTTTCGATTCGCAACACGGTTGTCATTCAGCCGGACGAGACGGTGCGCATCCACATGGTGACCGGAATCTCTGAAACCCGGGCTGGAGCCACTGCGTTGATTGAAAAGTACAGCGATACCCACTCCGCCGATCGGGTGTTCGAGCTGTCGTGGACACACAGCCAGGTCCTGCTGCGGCGGCTCGATGCCACCGAGGCCGACACCCAGATTTACGAACGGTTGGCCGGCAATGTGCTTTACGCCAGTCCCAATCTACGCGCGCCACGAGCCGTGATGGTCCGGAACCGGCGCGGCCAGTCGGCGTTGTGGGCCTACGGTATCTCGGGCGACCTGCCCATCGTGCTCGTGCGCATTGCAGATGGTGACAACCTGGGATTGGTGCGCCACATGGTGAAGGCACATGCCTACTGGCGACAGAAGGGCATGGCGGCCGATCTGGTGATCTGGAACGAGGATGCCTCGGGCTACCGGCAGGTCTTGCAAGATGACATCACCGCCGTGGTCGCGTTACTCAGTGAGAGCAGCTTGCTCGATCGACCCGGAGGCATCTTCGTGCGCCGCGCCGATCAACTATCGGAGGAAGACAAGGTGCTGATGCAAACCGCAGCACGTTTGATTGTCAATGATTCGGACGGCTCGTTGACCGAACAGATGAACCGCCGAGCTCTGGGTGAGATGCCCCCGCGATTGGTGCGGGGCCGCGAACGCCGTCGCACACCCTCCGAATTGCAGGTCGGACGTGCCGCACCACCGGTGGCATCGATCGAACGCTCCGATTTGTCGATGTGGAACGGCCTTGGAGGGTTCACCCCCGACGGGCGCGAATACGTGATCATCACCACGTCCACCTCGCGTACGCCCGCACCCTGGGTGAACGTACTCGCCAACCCCTGGTTCGGCACGGTCGTCAGTGAAAGCGGCGGCGCGTACACGTGGTGCGAGAATGCGCATGGATACCGTCTCACACCGTGGCACAACGATGCGGTCAGCGACGTAAGCGGCGAAGCCTTCTATCTGCGCGACGAGGAAAGCGGCCAGTTCTGGTCGCCAACCCCGCTGCCGGCCGGCGGTGCATCCCCGTACACCACGCGGCACGGGTTCGGTTACAGCGTGTTCGAGCACAGCGAAGACGGCATCGAGAGCGAACTTCAAACGTACGTGGCGACCGATGCGCCGCTGAAGTTCATGACCTTCAAGATCCGCAACCGATCGGGGCGCGGGCGCCGCCTGTCTCTGACCGGATTTTTCGAATTGGTGCTTGGGTCGAACCGGTCGGAAAACCTGCCGCACATTGTGACCGAAATCGCAGCGGAAAGTGGCGCTCTGTTCGCCCGCAACGCCTATAGCAGCGAGTTCGCAGCCCGCATTGCCTTTCTCGATTGCAGCGAAAAACAACGCACGGTCAGCGGGGACCGGCTCGAATTTCTGGGACGCAACGGCAGTCCTGCGCGTCCCGCCTGCATGAGCAGGGCGCGCCTTTCAAACCGTGTCGGCGCCGGACTCGATCCCTGCCTCGCGATGCAGGCGTCATTGGATCTGGCCGATGGTCAGGAGCGCGAGATCGTTTTCACTTTCGGCTCGGGGCGCGATCTGGCGGATGCCCGCGCCCTGGTGCGACGGTTCACCGGCACGGAAGCCGCGCACGCCGCACTGGAAGGCGTGTGGTCCTACTGGAATCGCACCCTCGGGACTGTCAACGTGCAGACGCCCGATCCTGCGCTCAACTTTCTGGCCAACGGATGGCTGCTCTACCAGGTGCTGGCCTCGCGGATCTGGGGCCGCAGCGGTTTCTATCAATCGGGCGGGGCCTTTGGTTTCCGAGACCAGTTGCAAGACGCGATGGCGCTCGTGCACGCCGAGCCGGGCATCCTGCGCGATCAGATCTTGCGCTCGGCATCGCGGCAATTCATCGAGGGCGACGTTCAACATTGGTGGCACCCGTCGACCGGACGGGGGGTGAGGACACGCATTTCCGATGACTACCTCTGGCTGCCCCACGCCGTGTGCCGATACGTCGGTGCAACGAATGACACCGGCGTGCTGGACGCGACGGTTCAGTTTCTTGAGGGTCGACTCGTCAAGCCCGAGGAGGACAGCTACTACGACCTGCCCATCCGATCGGAGACCCACGGTACGATCTACGATCACTGTGTGCGTGCGATCGAGAACGGCCTCCGATTCGGTGAACACGGCTTGCCACTGATGGGCAGTGGCGACTGGAACGACGGCATGAACTTGGTGGGTGATGAGGGAAAGGGAGAAAGCGTGTGGCTGGCGTTTTTCCTTTACGACCTGCTCGTGCGATTCGCCGATCTGGCACGGTCGCGCTCGGATCAGGCTTTTGCCGACCGATGTCGGACGCAGGCCGCGCGGCTGCGGGACAACATCGAGCAGCATGGCTGGGACGGCGACTGGTATCGCCGCGCCTACTTCGACAATGGCGAGCCACTCGGCTCTGCCAGCAATCCGGAGTGCCAGATCGATTCACTGCCCCAAAGCTGGTCGGTACTCTCGGGCGCGGGTGATACGGAGCGATCCCGCCAGGCATTGGCCTCACTCGATAAACGGCTCGTCAAGCGCGAGCTGGGGGTCATCCAGTTGTTTGATCCGCCGTTCGACAAGTCGGATTTAAAACCGGGATACGTCAGGGGTTACGTGCCGGGGGTGCGCGAGAACGGTGGTCAGTACACCCACGCCGCCGTGTGGGCGGTGATGGCCTTTGCCGCCGCCGGCAACACCGAGCGCGCATGGGAATTGTTTAACCTCATCAATCCGATCCGGCATGGCGATGGCGCGGCCGGAATCGCAACCTACAAGGTTGAACCGTACGTCGTTGCGGCAGACGTCTACACCAACCCGCAACATGCCGGGCGCGGCGGATGGACGTGGTACACCGGTTCGGCTGGCTGGATGTACCGCCTGGTGATCGAATCGTTGCTCGGGTTGCATCGGGACGGATTGCGCTTGCGTATCACGCCGCTCATGCCGTCAGCCTGGAGCTCGTTCGACATGCACTATCGCTACCACGAAACCAAGTACCACATCCGGGTGCGCAAACGCGACGCCACCGGCGCTGCACCGCAACCCCCACGGGTGGTCTGCGATGGCATCGAGCAGCCCGACGGGGCGATCACTTTGAGTGACGATCGCGGGGAACATCAGGTCGAGGTCGAGGTCGACAGCGCGAACGGGTAGCGGCGGAACCACTCGGCGTCGACTGGGGTCTCCTCTTGTCACGCTAGGTGGGCGGGACAACCGCGAGCCAAATCGTGTGGGTGCTACCAGCCTGCGCCCGCGCGCGAACCCGCTCAACCGTAACACTGAATCCGCATTCCTGAAGCCGCTGGGTGAAGCGCTCGTCGGGCTCTGCGGACCAGACGCTCAGAGTTCCGCCCGGCTTGAGCGCCTTCGCCATGGTCGCGAGCCCCCGTGGCCCGTACAGCCCCTGATTCGAGGCCTGGGTGAGCGGCGTCGGCCCATTGTCGATGTCGAGAATGATCGCATCGTAGATCTGCACCGCCGACTTTAGCGGTACCCGCACATCGCCAATGTGGACCTCCACGCGTTGGTCATCAAGGGGGTTTCCGGCAAGCGGCCCAAGGGGTCCCCGGTTCCACTCGACGACCTCTTCCACGAGTTCGGCGATCTCGATGATTGCCTTTTCCGGCAAGACGCGGATGGCGGCGGCCAAGGTGAAGCCCATTCCGAGACCACCTATCAACACACGCGGGCGGGTTTTGTCCGGCAAATTGGCACAGCTCAGCTCGGCGAGTGCTTCTTCTGAGCCGTGTGCACGGCTGTTCATCAACTCGTGTCCCTGCACCCGGATGACGTACTCGTCACCACGGCGCATGAGCTTCATCTCGGATTGGCCATCGGGGGTTTTGGCCCGACCCAACAATATCCAGGGCACCATGACAAAGGAATGCCACTTTGGGCTCGCAGCTGCAAGGCGGCGTCGGTCGATCGGTGGTTGCCTTCGGTGGTTGCCTTTGCGCCGTGGATTTGTTCAAGTTGCGCCCATGAAGCGCATCGGTTCCCTGACGCGGCCACCCGCATTCTTCTTCAATCGTAGGCGTTTTCTGCAATCCGCCTCGGCGACGACCGCGATGGCGGCGTTGCCAGAGTGGGGCAGTGCCGCCGTGGATCTCGTCAACGGAAAACCGAAACGCGTCGGACTCATCGGCTGCGGCTGGTACGGCAAAAGCGATCTCTGGCGGCTTATTCAGGTGGCACCGGTCGAGGTGGTTTCCCTCTGCGATCCCGACACGAAGATGCTCGACGAGGCCGTCGATATTGCCAGCCAGCGGCAATCGTCTCACAACAAGCCGCGCACCTATCGGGACTATCGCGACATGTTGAAGGAAAAGGATCTCGACATTGTCCTCGTGGGATCGCCCGATCACTGGCATGCGTTGCACCTGATTGCGGCGGTGCAATCCGGCGCCGATGTGTACTGTCAAAAGCCCATCAGCCGCGATGTCCTTGAAGGCCACGCCATGTTGGACGCGGCTCGAAAACACCGGCGCGTCGTTCAGATCGGAACCCAGCGCAAAAGCACGCCGCATCTAATCGACGTGAAAAAGCAGATTGTCGATGCCGGGTTGCTGGGCAAAATCGGTCACGTGGACCTGTGTTGCTATTTCCACATGCGCGCCAACGGCGATCCGGCGCCTATCCCTGTGCCGTCGCATCTGGATTACGAATTGTGGACAGGACCGGCGCCGCTTCGCCCGTATGACGGATTGCCGCACCTGCGCTGGTGGCGCGCGTTCAGCGAATACGGCAACGGAATCCTCGGCGACATGTGCGTGCACATGCTGGATACCGCGCGGTGGATGCTGGGCATTGGATGGCCGAAGCGGGTGTCCTCCGCGGGGGGCATCTTTGTCGACAAGAGCGGCAAGTCCAACATCCCCGATACGCAGTCAGCGATCTTTGAATACGAGGGCTTCAACGCCACCTGGCAGCACCGCACCTGGGGTGAGCCGGCCGATCCGGACTATCCGTGGGCGCTGTTTATCCACGGCGAAAAAGGCGTCTTGAAGGCGAGCACGATGCGCGCGGATTTCATTCCGCACGACAAGAAACAAAAGCCGATTCACTTTGAATGTGTCTTTGAAAGGGAAAAGTATCCCGAGGACGTGACGGAAAAAGCGATCGAATTAAATGCGGCACCGGCAACGCGCAAGCACATGCTGGATTTTCTGGCTGCGGTCGAAACGCGCGGTCGCCCGGTTGCGGACATCGAGGAAGGGCACATTTCAACCGCGAGTTGCATCCTCGCCAACCTCGCGATGGCACTCGGTCGTACGGTTGTCTACGATCCGAAGACGAAGACGATCAAGGGCGACAAGGAAGCCACCCGTCGACTCTTGCGGCCCTATCGCAAGCCCTGGAAACACCCTGGGCTAGGATAGGGGCTGTGTTTCGGGGTCCGCGCATTTGCGGATCAGTCGGTGATACAAATAGTAGTAGCCGAGCGTGCCGATTCCCAGTACGAACGGGATCGCCGCGAGGTGCTTTAGTAATAGGTGTTTTCCGACAGGTTTGTCCTCGGCGTTCAGGAATTCGCACAGCATCCAGAAGGAGTTGGCGATGATCCAAAAGGTCACCGCCACGTTGTGACACAGTTCCGCCACGAGGTGGCGCGTTCGCCAGGTAATGACAAGCGAGACGAAAAACGTGGGCAGGATCATGAGCGTGCCCAAAACCCGAAGGTGCAAACACCAGGACAGGTCCTTGAACAGCCAGAAAACAATGTGCAGGTTTTCGGTGGGCCTGAATCGGTTCGGCTCAGTCTGCGGCAGGTTTTCCAAGCGTCGTTTTCCTGGACGGCAGTCTACACGACCAACCAGAGGGGTTGCGCAGTTGCATTCCCACTTTCGAACCACACCTTCGCCGACGAGCCTCGAGCAAGCCGCACGCCGAGCGCGTTCGCATCATCACCTTCTCCGCGACCTGCCGCAACACCTGCTCGACATAACCTTCACACCAACAAAGCGCCATCGAGATCGGCGAGCGCGTCGGCCGCCGGTAGTATCTCTACTACGTCGATGCCGCCGAGGACATCGATCAGACCGTCCTCGCCCATGCCGTCCGGATTGGCCGCTACCTCTATCCCAATGCCTATCTCTCGGCGGCCAGCGCCGTTCTGCTGGGGCCGATCCGCGATGGCCGCCTCTACCTGACCGGGCCGCGCGTTCAGCGCACCCGTATCCGGGCCCTCGAAATCGTTCAGAACAAGGTTAGCCTTGACCGTGGCATGGCACGGCCTGCCCATCGGCACCCTCATTCACGACGGATTCGAGTGGCGGTGGTCGCAGACCGACGGCGGCACACCTCTGCCGCCAGTTATTCGCCAGACGATGCCGGGCAGGTTACCGCCATTCGTGGTCTCTCTGCTGCCGGAAGGCTGGCTGCAGAGCGTCCTGCACTACCGCGAAGAGCGGGCCATGCTTCGCTCGGGCAGGCGCTACATGTCCAACATCACGATGGCCGAGAACGCAGATGAGTTTGCCGCCCTGCCGCTCGATGTTCGTGCGACGCCGCTCGCCGCACACACAGCGGCCGGCGTGTTCACAGGCACCTATGCCGGGCCCGGTCGCAGCGCGATGGAGCAGGACTTTGAGCGCAACCTCGCCACGATCTATGACCGTGCCGATACGCCGCGCCTCTCCGGCGTGCAGATCAAGGCACCGATGACGCTCGACCCGGACGGCAGGCTCTCGCCGAGCATCGATGCGCCGTTCACACATATCCTGAAGCCCGCAGGCACCAGTGGCTTTGAGGCCCTGCCGCTGGTCGAATGGATAGGACTTGCACTCGCAAGGGAAGCCGGGTTCACGGTCCCGGCAACCGCACTGATCGCGATGCCTGATGACATGCCTCCGGCGCTTCTGGTCGAGCGGTTCGACATTCGCGCAGGCGCCGATGATCACCGCCTGCTGGCGATGGAAGACCTTTCCTCGGTGCAGGGTCTCTTGCCGCAGGCCAAGTACGACGGCACCATCGAGCGTGTGGCGCGCGCCCTGAGAGGCCTGTCCACTTCGCCCGACGAAGACCTCTTGATCCTCATGAAGCGCGTCGTGTTCGCCTGGCTCATCGCGGACGGCGACATGCACCTCAAGAACATGGCCGTTCTGAAGATCGCCGAACCCGGCAATCCGGCCTTCCGCAGCGTTCGCTTTGCGCCCGTCTATGACACGCTGACCACACGAGTCTTTCCCCGCCTCGAACATGACCGCATGGCACTCAAGCTCAATGGCAAGGACGAGCGGCTCAAGCGTGCAGACTTTCTCGCGGTCTCTGCAATCGCTGGACTTCGGGCATCGGACACCAATGCCGCTATCGACGACGTTCTGGAGAGGATGCGGGCTGCCGTTACCGCGATCACGTTGCCCACGCTTCCCGGCTACGGACCGTCCGGCGCGGCTGCCGTGACCCGAACACTTGAGATATGCCAGGAGCGGACTGCCGCGTTCGCGTGACCGGGCTAAGGATCAGGACATCCTGGAGAAAACGGCGTTCAACTGCAAAAGAAATGTCGTTGGAGAAAGATCTTGTCATGGAAGACGCTGGGTCCCCGCCGGGGTTCCGGTTTTTCTCTTCGGGGAAAACCGTTGGTGCTTTTTTCTCCGCGGTTGGCGCCACGGTTGGCCGAATTCTGCAATGGCGCGTGGACGATGGGACAAGGTTGCCCGATATCTCTGGGATCGATGGACAAGGGGATTTCGCGATTTCACCGAACGGGCTGAGGATCGCAACGGGCAAGGGAGATCTCAAGATGTGGTGTCGGTATTGAAGGCTGTCGGTCCCCAAAACCTCATCGCCCAGGAAAGCGGACGCCAAAGATCCACGGCGAGGTAAAGCCGGCTGACAAACTCCAGCTTGTGACACGGTTCCTGTCGCGGGTTAGAGCACCACCCCGCTGTCGACAAAACGGTAGACGTAGATGACGAATTCTTCGAAGGGGAAGCCGGCGTCACCAGCCATTTGGCCGCCGCCAAATGCCCACTTCATCTTGCCTCTCCAAGGATCTTCCGGGTACTCGGGTGCTTGCACGCCGTACTGGATGTTCCAGGTCTGATCATCCAACGCCATTTGCAATCCGACCAAATCGCGGTTGCGATTGGAAGGCGCGGCCCTGCGCTGGTTGGTCCAAGGCGAGAACACGCCGTCTATGTCTTTGAAGCGGTACCAGACAGCAGGCGTCGGCCCGTCGGGATCGGGACTCGCGGTCGTGAAGAGACGGATGTACCGCACGTTGAGCCCCGGGCCACCCGCGGACCGGCCAGTCCCGAAAGGGCCACCGGAACAGCCAAAAAGCGGATTGGATACGCAACCGAAGAAGGATTCCCAGAAGCTGCAGGGATTGTTGGGTTCGCTTTTGCACTCGTACCTTAGCGAATCGTCAAAATCCGTTTGGTAGGCCAGGAGGGGCGAAATCGCCCCCTCGACGTCAGAAGCGGTCGGCTTCGCACGGGGCCGGAGGAGGGTGCCGTTTTCCAGGTCATATGTACGACCGAGACGAGAGAGGGTGTCGAGCTTGCTCTGTTCTTGCAAATTTTGGACGAGAGCGTGCATGGCCGGAGCGGGCAATTCCAGGACCTGGTTGTCAACGCCACGAATCTCCAACGCTGCCGACTTGGTTGACGGTTCGGTCGAGAGATCTTCGCTGCCGTCGTCAGCAAAATCGCCGCCGCAGCCAGGGAGGGAAAGTGTTGAGACACAACCGACCGCAAGCATGGACAAAAAGTCCAAACGGAGGGAGCCGCGTGCGCCAAGTTCTGGGGGGGAGTGAATGGTTTTCATATCAAGCTGACAGCCCTTGCCTCCGATCGTCGCAAGAAAAAGAGCCTCGACGGCGGGGGTTGGTTGTTTCGGCAGGTGCCCAATCGGTCCCAGAAGGCGACGATTGTCGAACCGACGTCAAATGCCAAAGGAAACAGTGAGGATGTCGGCACGGGAAATCACACGCTGGGGCCGAAAAAATCCTGGCGCTCCCATCGCAGACATGGCCAAACCCAAAGTCGGATTCTGACGAGACAAACCATGGACTACGGCCAGCATCGTATCACGGGACTATTTCCGCGAGAACGCCAAGAGTACGTATTACAGGTCGTCTTTCTGGGGCGAGGTCGAGGGGCCAACAAACTGTGGCGTCCGGTTCGGTTTTCCACTCCTTGATGGTCGCATCGTCGACCTGCCGGTTGGCCAGAACGTGTCGGTTTACTCGATGACGGAGTATCGCGATCCGGAAGCAGACGTTTCAACGTACTTCGTCTCGCGCGGTGACGACGGCGGCATCATCTATGGATTTGCCAGCTCGGTTCGACCGCAGATTTGGAAGCCGGAACGGTTCGATGGCCTGACTTTTTCTGTCGGTTCCAGCTACTGCACTTTGATCGACGGACAAAAACTCGGCACGGTTACCCCAACAGACCGTGATCGTCCCAGCAATACTCTTCGAAGAGCGCATCGAAGTGCGCCCGCCACAGGTGACCGTCGTGACAGGACAATCCTTCCTGGTCGAAGTGCTCATGGTGCGCCACCCCGAGGGGCGAATTCTGGAACGCCTCGACAAGCAGACCGTGTGGTCAATACCAGACACCTCACAAGGTGCTCGAGTGTACGGCCCTGGCGGGCCTGGGGTATTTAGAACCCTTCCTGGCAGCGACGGCCAGACTGAGTTGACAGCAAAGATCGGTGGGAAGGAAATTCTCGTTCCTGTGAGCATGGGCCCCCACCCGCGTTTTTCTGAAGTTCGTTTTTTGCCCGAATTCAGGTTGGCCCCCGTGGGCCGCAGCTCGGAAAATTTCAAAGCGTTCGGCCACCTTATTGCCGGCGGATGGGAAGACATAACCGCCGATGCCCGCTGGTTATCGAGCGCCGTAGCCGACCTGGATCCCGGCGTAACGTACGACGGGAGATCAATAAGGTGCGATTCGTACTTTGCTCCCAGCAAGGGCCAAGCCATGGCGCCCGGATTTGCGCAGGGATTCTCGGGGTACACGGGGGTCGTGTGCACAGACAAAAAGATTCAATCGATCTCCATCCCCGGCATGCCCCTCAGCGTGACCGTGGGATACAACAAACCGCTCAAGATTGCGGCCCGGTTCGACGACGGAACGTTTGCCATGGTGGGCGTGGAAGGCGATTCCACCGTCGTGTCATCAGCCCCCGGCATCCTCGAAGTGGTTTCAATTCCCCAGTGCTGCGACGTCATCGCGCGCGCCCCGGGTCTCGCGAAACTCACCGCCACTTACGAGAACCTCACGATCGAAGCGACGATTTCCGTGCAGCCCTCAGGCCCAGGCGACACGCCTGCCCGGCAACGACGGTGTCAACGGTTGTGCTTACGCGAAGCGAACCGACCGCGATCGGCGTCAGGCTCATCCTTCCGCCAGGCGTACACTACGCAACCGATGTGGATCTAAAACGATGAAGCGTTGTTTTCACTTTCTCTACTCTGGCGTTGATGGACTCCAGTATTGGCAAAATATTGTGATCGCAGCATCGACTGTAGATGAAGCGAAAACGCGCCTTCTCGAGCGCTTGGTCGAGCAGAATGTGCGGTTCGTCGAGATCGATGACGAAGCAACCTTGAGCGCCGAAATCGAAACAATTTCCGAAGAATGGAAACGGAACGCCCGCAATTTTGGAGTAGCCATTATCGGAATCGCGGGGAGAATTTGGATCGAATAAACAATGAAGAACCCTTCGATGTTTCGTAAGCGATGCACGAACCCTCGGTTGCGGGCCTGAGATGAGGGGCCGCAGGCTGTGGTATGAATGAGAAAACGACCCCCACGCAATATTCTCGACGAAGCGGGGATCGCGCCGGCACCGGAGCGGAGAAACAAACGGACATGGAAGGCGTTTCTCAGGAATTGACTGCGTCCAGATTCCGGCACACAGCCCGATCCGGGACGAATGCCTCGAACATTTCTTGATCTTCGGGGAACGGCACTCGCACCGCCTGATTAATGAATTCGTGTCGAACTATCACGAGGAACGGTATCACCAGGGGCTGGGCGGTCAGATTATCAGGGCCAGGTTGGTGGCTGGCAACGACCACTGACGCGCGAACAAGATTCGACGCCGTTTACGTCTGGACGGATGATTGCTCAACTACTACCACCGCGAGGCCGCGTGATAGGCGGCGATGAATTTGTGGATAGCACGGGTTCGCAGTTGCATTCGGACACAGGAGGTCCTGATCCTCAGCAGCGCTGGTAAGTTCTGCGCACGTTGACTTGGACGTCATCAATCTGCGGAAACGGTGCCTCGAACCCTGTGACGCCTTGCCAAGCGAATCCGAGAGGCCTTCCTCCGGCTCAAACTATCGGCTTTAAATAGGAACCGTTGATCGAGACGCCTTTGAGATGCGGCAGCGCAGATGCGAGCGTCCGTTTCACATCGCGAGCGGCGTCGGCGGTCATCCAATGGTACTGATTGAACTGAAGGCCGACGTTGGCACAGGCACCTTGGCACCCACTGCCCTAGTCGCTTTTCCTCCCTTTCGTCGCTGCGCGGATTTCACGAAGACAGTTGATTGCAATCCAGAATCCCGTCGACAATACCCGCGTGGCAACGGCCGCACTCCTCCACGGCCCCGGTGATTTACGCAGCCTCGAAATGTGTTCCATCGCATCGCCGATTTCCTCATTGGCTAGGCGGCGGGGCACAATGAGATTGAACACCTCGAAGACAAGGGACACCATGTCGAAGTCCATGACCCAGAGAGTTCTCTCGTCCAGTCGAGCTTGGTTTTCTTTGGCGCGAATCAACTTTTTCAACAGCCGAATGGCCTCCGGCGACTCTCGATGAGGAACTTCCAAACGCTGAAAAAACGCCTGGGTCATCTCGGCATAGCCAATCAATCGCCGATTCTCCCGGATGGAGCGACGGAGCATCCAGAGTACAACCATCTTCCGGAGCGAGAAGGCTCTCACCGCCAAAGGAATCATCGCGCCACCGCTGAAGGTAGTGCCAGCCTCAGTGCGCCGACGGGAGCGCCGAACAGCGCCATTACCGTACGTCGTGTGTCCAATGCGGCACGCTTTCCAAGCGCGGTCAGCTTGTAATACCGTCGCGGCCGCCCACCTCGCTCTGCAGTAGGTTCGCCCTCCCAGCTAGATACGAGTCCCTCGCGTTCGAGGTCGCGCAGCGCGGGATATACACTGCCCTGGCCAAGCATCACCTCTCCGCCCGACATCACCTTCACCCGGTCTATGAGGTCCAAGCCAAAACCCTCCCCTTGCACCAAGGCCCGAAGAAGGGCGGCCTTTGCGGTAACCGGATTGTCCATGCTGCGATAATATTATCAAATCGCGAGGATGCAACATCAAAAGCCGAGAAAAGAATGCAAAGGCCAATCGGACATTTTCAAGAATCACCCCGCGCAACGGAACGGAAGGTCCTGATCCTCAGCAGAGTAGAAACATCTAGTTGGCGACGGGCGGCCGGTTGACCACCGTCACGTAGCCGATGCACATCTCGTCGTGGGTGCCTTCGCCCCACTGAATGTCGACGATGGGCGTTGGCGTCCAGTGGCTGGCTTGACGCTGTTCGAGCGTGTTTTCGTAGGTACAACGAATTGTGAGCGTGTCGGTGGCTGCGATCGAGATGGGTTGTGCGAGCAGGTACGAGCCCTGCCAGTGAAAATCCCACGCAGGGATATCGAGTAATACGGTTGTGCCCTGGGCATTCTTTCGTTCGATGGTCAGGTGCGTTCCAAGGGTGTGCATGTGGCCCGCGACCATCACGACCTGAGCCCGTGCATCCGGGTAGAACTTGCCGGACATCCACTCGAGCGCGGTCAGGGTTTTCTCTTGCACGATGTTGCTTTGATTGGCAGGCAAGAAAAGGTCCCGCTTGGCGAGGCGCACCGTGGCCAGTGGCTGAATGCCAGTCGCAGCGCCCTTCGGTGCGAATTTCAATTCGAGCTTCGTGCGATCCGGACCTTTGTCCGCAAGCACGTTGTAATGAACCTGTACCACCGCGAGATCGCCTGCGCGTATCACACCACCTGTGCCTGCCGGCAGGACCACCGACGACACGCCGGGAACCCAGGCCCCGAGTGAGCCGTCGGGTTTGAGCATGCTGTCCGAGGGCACGGGTCCTCCGAAGCATGTCCATCCGGGTCCTGGGGTTGCCGCGTCGATGGCCTCAAGGCCGGCCTTGTCGGATGCGGCGAAGAGTGTCGTGATGATGTGGTGTACCGTCTTGCGATTGCCAGGCGTGATACGATATCCCGTGATCACGCGGCTTTCTGTCACGCCCGTGTCCACCAGGAAGCAACGGTAGTCGTCGGTCAAATTTACATCCGCGGTGTAGTCGACACCGATGTCGAAGGAAAGATCGGCGATGCCTATGTCCACGACATCGGCAATGCCCGGCGCTGCGGGGTTGGCTGGATCGCCAAGCGGCGCACGGGCATCCGCCCAGGCGGTCAAGGTTGCGATCTGAGCCGCACTCAGTGTGCGCGCATGCAGCATCGTTGGTGAAAGAGGACCGGGCGGCCAGGGGGGCATGATGCCCGCGTTCACGACCTCTTCGATCGCGCGGGCGTGCGTTTTCGCAAGCTCTGGACCTTCGAGAGAAAAGGGCGCGATGTTGCCCGCGCTGTGGCACGACACGCATTTGGCCTGGAGGATGGGCGCCACATCCTGGTAGTAGGTCGGGGCCTGGGCGAGCTGGCCCGCATCCGCAAGACTGCCGGCATCCGAATCAGAAGGTGTTCCGTCATTCGAGGAACTGCAGGCAACCGAGGTCAAAAGCAGAAGACAGGTCAGGTTCTTTGAATGCATGGTCGTGGGGTTATCCTCGGATTAGACGACGACAACCATTAGAAGGTTCCTGGGAAGTTTCGAGCCGATGCTGCTGAGGCAGGAGCACCTGCCCTACCTTTGTCTACATCGGGCCCCGAAGTACATTCGTACCGTTCGCGGATGTGCGGATGTACCTGGATGGATGCGCCCGACGGGCACAGTGTGGATCGATACAAAGGGGATCCGATGTCTGAATCTGAAGTTCGATTCCGTCCCGTGGGCCGCCGCCAGTTCCTCACCGGAATGGGCGTATCCGTAGGCCTGCCGCTTTTGCCCTCGATCGCCACCCGAAAGGCCTTCGCGCAAGATCCGACCTTTTCAAAGCAGAAGAATTTCTTCTTCCTCGGGACATGGCACGGCGCCTGTTTCGACAGCAACATGTTCCCGTCACAGACGATGTTGAACCAGTCGGCTGTCAACGCGGCAACGGGTCATACGATTCGCTGGGGCAAGCTTGCCGGAGCGACCTCGGGTGCGAATACGGTCCTTTCGCCTGTCCTGACCGCGCCCTCGTCGGTGCTGACACCCGGCCTGGTTGCAAAGATGAACGTGTTGCACGGGCTTGACCAACCGATGCACACGGGCCACATGCGGGGCGCCATGTTTGGCAACTATGCCGATTCGAACGGCATCGCGGGCCTGCAGATAGAGGACCGGCCGACGATCGACCAGATCATGGCCTGGTCTAAAACGTATTACGCAAATCTGGATGGTGTCCAGATGCGAAGCATGGCTTATGGGCCATCGTGGGGATTCGGCAACCCACAGACGCAGACCGGAGGCGTCCAACCGGTCAGGTTGCAATTGAATTCCCGTGATCTCTTCTTGAAGATCTTCACGCCCAAGTCGAATACCCAGCCGTTGCCCGAGCCACGCAAACCCATCGTTGACCGCGTTCTCGAGAGCTATCGCCGTTTGCGAAACGGGGACCGCCGCCTGTCGTCAAACGATCGTCAGCGTCTCGACAATCACATTTCGATGTTGAGCGAGGTGGAGCGGCGCCTGAACGCGAATAACGTGCAAACCCGACGAGGCTGTCCCGAGCGCACAACCCCAGTTGAGCGCCACGATACATTTGGCGAATACGGTGCGACTCCGAACTTTCGCAAGTCGGTGACCCTTTTGACCGACGTGTTTGCGGTGGCTTTTGCATGTGGTTCAAGTCGCATCGCCACGATGGTCGCCGGTCAGGAAAACCAGGCGACGGGATACACCGGGAGCTGGCACCAGGAAGTCGCACACCAGTATCAAAGGGCGAACGCACAGCCGTACATCACGTCGTACTACAAGGAGGTTTTCAACTCGGTCTTCCTTGGCCTTGCGAAGCGACTCGAGGAGCTCCCGGGAGCGCCTGGTCGTACATTGCTGGACGATTCACTGCTCATCTGGACGCAAGAGTGCGGGATGGATACCCACATGCAGATCAACATTCCCGTCGTCACGATCGGTGCCGGCGGCGGCGGAATCAAGACGGGCCAGTTCGTCGACTACCGGGATATGCGCAACATCAACACCGTCAAGCTCGCCGACGAGATCCCGGCCGACATTCGCTATCAGCATCACGGCCTGACCTACAATCAGTTTCTTGCAAGTGTATTACAAGGCATGGGCGTGGCCCGCCCCGAGTTCGAGCTTTTTGGCTACCGGGGTTACGGTGAGCCGGGTTATGGCGCAGGCGGATCCGAACTGCCCCGTGGCGAGACCATGAAGTACTACGGCGACCGGAACAGCAAATTCTTCCAGAGCGCGAGCGATCCGTTGCCGCAATTCATGGTGTAAGGCCAAATAGGCCCGCCGGTTGGTTCGTTTTGCGCGACAGCGCGGCCGTGCGATATTGGTGTGGGTCATGAACAGGCGCACGCCGCTCACGGTGGGAATCGCGCTTTCGGTTTGGATGGCAGCGACCTGCACGGCTGCTGCTGCTGCCGTCCTGCCCGATCGAACGTTTGCAGCCGAGTCCGTCCGCAAGTTTGCTGTCCATCGGGTCTATGCGATCGCGCAGGATCGCCAGGGATTTTTGTGGCTGGGGTCCGAAACGGGGGTGTACCGATTTGATGGTGCGCGGTTCGATCCGATGTCGCCAAGGGGCAAAGGAGCCATTGCTCACCTTGCGATTTCCGAAGCCGACAGGGTCTTTGTTGTGCTTCGAGTCGAGGCGAAGGATGCGGTGGTTGAGGTGCGAGACGGCGAGCTGCTGGTGATTCCGGAGCTCGGCGCGACGGTGGGCCGTGCCATTTATGACTTGCGGTTTGATGCCAATGGGCGACTCAGGATCACGTCGGAAGCGGGGGTGTTCACTTGGAACCCGTCGCAGCACGGGCCGTCGCTGACACGGGAGGCAGTCGACAAGGCGTCACGCGACAGTTTCGGCATGGCGGTCGACACCCGGGGTCGAAGGTGGCGTGTCGCAAAAGACGGCATGATTTTCCGGGATGGCGTTGAAACGGCAAAGGCATCGGTCACCAGTGGCCGTACACCCTGGGGTGCGATCAAACCGTACCACGACGGCGTGCTCGTCGCCTCGGATGGCGGCATTCGCTACCATGACGAAGCCGGTGTCTCACAGCTTCTTCTGCCCGGTCTTCCCAGGGAGGTTTCGGTCAACACCGTATTCGAAGATCGCAACGGTGATCTCTGGATCGGAACGGATTTCGATGGGTTGTTTCAGATCGACATCAACCCGCTGCTGCGTTTTATTGATTCGCCCGATGGAACGCCGACGGGTGCGGCGTTCGGCATTGCGCAGGCGCCCGACAATTCCATTTGGTGGACGCACAACGGCGGTCTTGGCCATGTAACGGCCGGGCAGGTGGAGTTCGTCGCCTTTGCGCCCGAGTTCGATATGTATTCGTTGCGCTCCCTCGCGGTGGATGCGCAGGGTGATGTTTGGGTTGTGAATGGGGATAACGGTGTGTTCCGCTTGCACAACGGGGTTCTTGGCCCGGAGAATCTTGCTGCACGCTTCGAGACAGAAGCGCACTCGGCGCTTTTCTCAACCCAACTTGGCCGCATGTTGCTCGGGCGGAAGGGGGGCGGACTTGCCGAGTGGAAGGGCAACCGATTTGTCGCCATCGAAGGTTCTCAGTCTGCGTGTCCCGACGCGATCGTTTCTCTTTCCGAGCCGCAACCGGACCTATTTTGGTTCGCGACTGCGAGCGCCGGGCTTTGTCGATACGACGGAAAACACTGGCAGCGATTCACGACCGCCGATGGTTTGCCCGAGAATGAATTGCGAGCAATTCACGTCGACGGCAATGACGTCGTGTGGATTGGCGGCAATCATTTGGGATTGGTTCGCTTCGCAAAAGGAAGGTTTGTACGTGTTCCACTCGATCTGGGTCTCAACCACGAGGAGATCGCCTCGATCGTTGAAGATCTCGAGGGCTACCTTTGGCTCGGGACACCCGTCGGGTTGTTTCGGATCAACAAGGTTGATGCGAATGCCGTCGCGTCGGGACAACGCAAATACGTTCGGACCCGGTCCTTCACAGTCGAGGACGGACTGCGTGCCCGCGTCTTCTTGACCCAGTTTAGCCGCAGTGGTCTCCGTGACGGCGCTGGAAAACTTTGGTTTCCCAATTTGCGCGGTCTGGTGCAGGTCGATCCCCAACAACTGCGTACCCAGCCATTGCCGGCGCCTGTCATCGAACGCGTTCTCATCAATGGACAAACCCAGACGGACGAATCGACTGGCGTCGTGCGCGGATCGGGCAATGTCATCGTTCGTTTTCTGGCGCCCGATCTGCGCAACGCCCACCGCCTGCGCTTCTTTCATCGTCTGGAGGGTTTCGATTCGGACTGGCGTGACAGTGGCGTGGCACGCGAGGTTTCGTACGCGAACCTGCCGGCAGGTTCCTACGTTTTCACCGTTTCCGTTGGTGTTGCCGATCGCGACGAGCGGCGTGAGAGCAGGGTCCGATTCGTGTTGGTACCTCCCTGGTATCGCACGATATGGTTCTACGGCGCCGTGGGCGCGTTCGTGCTGCTGGCGTTTTTTACCGGCCACCGTTTGCGACTGATGAACCTGCGATTGCGCTTTGACATCATCAACGACGAACGCGCCCGCGTGGCAAGAGATCTCCATGATACGCTTGAGCAAAGTCTCGTGGGCCTGAAACTGCAAATCGAATCGCTCGGGCGGGCCGCTGACGATCCGCCTCGCATCCGCAGTGGTCTCGATCGGGCGCGCGATCTCGTGGGGCAAGCCATGCGCGACATGAAGGGTTCTATCTGGGCCCTGCGTTTGGGTGCCACGGGTAATCTCGATCTGGCAACGGCCATTTCCGTGATGGCGGGGCAAGCACTGCGTGGTACGGAACTGCGTTTTTCACTTGAATCCCTGGGAACACCGTGTCGGCTGGAACCCGAAGCCGAACAACAACTTTTGCGCGTCCTTCAAGAGGGATTGACCAACACGGTCAAGTACGCAAATGCACAGGAGGTAAAGGTGTTGCTTGATTTTGGTGGCGCCGGATTGCGCGTTGTCTTTGGCGACGATGGCAGGGGATTCGGCTCCGAGGCCGGGCAAGGGCCGAGCGAAGGTCACTTTGGCTTGACCGGGATGCGCGAGCGGGCCGTCGTGCTTGGGGCAACCATCGACATTCGTGGCAAGGTTGGACACGGTACGCAAATCACACTGACATTGCCCGAGCGATGGCGTCGCAAACCGGGTCGGTCAACCGAGACGGAGTCTTCATGAACAAAAAAATTCGAGTCGTGGTGGTCGAAGATCACGCCATCGTACGCGAAGGACTCGTGTCGTTGATGCGGGGCGAGCCGGACCTTGAGGTGGTGGCCGCCCACGCAACCGGCGAAGATGCGATCGCTGCCGTGCTTCAAGATGCGCCCGACATCATTCTACTCGACATCCGGTTGCCGGGTATGGATGGCCTCTCCACCTTGACCGCTTTGCGTGCGCGAAGGCCGGAAACCCGGGTGCTCATGTTGACAAGTCAACAGGGAGACGAATCGATTTACCGTGCCCTGAAGTCCGGCGCCGTTGGCTATTTGTTGAAACGCCAGCCGAGCGAAGATCTGTTAAAGGCCATTCGTGATACACATGCGGGCGGCACGGCGATGGCCAATGAGGTGTCGGTGGCGCTGGCGCAGCGTATGTCTGGCGAAGAAGTGACGGCGCGCGAACGGGCCATCTTGCGCAACATCGCTCAGGGTTTAAGCAACAAGGACATTGCGGAGCACCTTGGCGTTTCTCCCAACACCATCCGCAATCAGATTGCCGCGCTGATGGGAAAGCTGGGCGCAGTCGATCGCACGCAGGCGGTCACGATTGCCTTGCAGCGCGGGATCATCGATCTCGGATAATCACCGCCGCCTAGTAATGGGGTGGTTTTTCGTTCGGAACGTCCGCGCCGTCGGTGCTCATTTGCGAGCGTAGACCTCGCAGCTCTGCTTCCAGTTTTTCGACGCGACGGGTAAAGATTCGCAACACATCGTCCAGATCGCCCAATAGGCGTTCTTGATGGGCGACTTTTTCTTCCAGGATCAAGATGCGATGTTCATACATGTTTCGATTCCGGGGGTATTCGCTCAGGGCGTGTTCAAGATTTCGCGCACGGTTTCGGCGGCCGGTTTGCCCCGCGGCGTGTACGACGTTGTCTCGCTGCCACCCCATCCGTACCAGTTCCAGATGTAATAGCCAGCCAGCGAGGGTGCATCCGCCCAGGCGCGCCTCCATGCCTCCAGCGCATCTCGCTGTTCTTCGGGATTGGCCTTGCCACCGCCCACTTCGTTCCAGGGCTCGGCCGAGCTGCCGCTTCGTGAACGGTAACCGACCTCGGTGAAAACGAGCGGTTGTCTTCGCGGTCCTGCCCATGCCTCAAGCTCGGCGCGCAAGGCACGCCATCGACCGGTCAAGGTTTTCACATCGGCCGGCTCATCCAGCGTCCGCAAATTGAAATAGGCCGTGACACCCACTTCATCTACCTCGTCGAAAACACGCGCCTTGCGGTAGTGATCCCAGTTGGCGGAATAAAGCAGCGTTCCCGAAAACAAGCCGCGCACGCGTTCGATGAGCGGTCGCCAGGACGCGAGATCCTCGTCGAGCGATGACAATTCGCTGCCGACCACCAATCGTGTTGCACCGGTGAACGTGGCGAGTGCGGCCAGCTCGCCAAGGCGTTCGCCATAATTGGCAAACCAGGCGCGTCGATCTTCCGGTGCGAGCGTTCCGCGCCATTCGGTTGGACCTCTCGGATGGGCAAGTCGAATGATGGGAAAGAGCGTGACCTCAAGCCCAATGCGTCGGGCCTGCCGCGTGGCATTCGCGATGGCTTCAAGCGTCGGTGAAAAGCGCGTATGCAAGGCCAGTTTGGTCGAACCTGCGTGTTCCTGATAAAGCGGAACGATGAGCGCGACGTGGCTGGCGCCGAGTTCCTTGATCTCTTGCAACAGAGGCTCGTACGAAAAACTTACGTCTTCGGCAAACAAGCCAAGCGCGACGCCTCGCTGCCGGGCGATGGGACCGTATGGAACAATATTCTTGCCGGAATCCACGATCGGGGCAGCGCCACGCACCGACGCCGCGGTCGACCCAAGCAGAAGCAGGGCCGAAATGGTCACGCACGACCGAATGAGGCACATGATCCGTGATCCTGGCACAAAGTCGCCCTACAATCACGCGAACCATGTTGAGCCCCGTTTTTCTGACCAGCATTTGGATGGCGTTCGCCAATACGGTCGGGCCCTCGACCAGCACCCCGCGTGAAAAACCGCGCCTCTGCGTTTTGACCGATATCTCGAATGAACCGGATGATGAACAGTCGCTTATTCGGCTGCTGCTCTACGCGAACGAGATCGACATCGAATGTCTCATTGCGACCACCGGGATTCATCTGAAGCAAACCATCGCACCCGAACGCATCGTGCGCACGGTCGCGGCCTATGGCGAGGTGGTGGGCAACCTCGGCGCGCATGCCGGCGGATATCCCTCGGCGGCCTTGCTGCATTCGCGCATCAAGTCCGGGAATCCCGGATATGGCATCAAGGCCGTGGGTCCTGGCCTCAGTTCCGAAGGCTCGAAACACCTCATCCACATCGTGGACTCGAGTGACGACCGTCCGGTTTGGGTGGCTGCCTGGGGTGGTGCCAACACGCTCGCGCAGGCGTTGTTTGACGTTCGCCGGACACGCAGTCGCGCGGCGATCGATGCGTTTGTTGCCAAAATTCGCGTGTACGCCATTTCGGACCAGGACGATGCGGGGCCCTGGTTGCGCAAGACGTTCAAGAATTTGTACTACGTGGTCAGTCCAAGCGTCGTCGGTGGCAACCACCTTGAGTACTACGAATCGGCCTGGAGCGGGATCTCGGGCGATCGCTTCTACAAGAACGGCCCCGGGATCGATCTGGACCTCTGCGAAAATCCCTGGCTGCGCGCCAATGTTGCAGAAAATCACGGCCCGCTTGGCGCGCTTTATCCCCGCGTCGAATACATCATGGAAGGGGATACCCCGTCTTTTCTCAACCTCATCGCCAACGGCCTTGGGGCTGAACGAGATCCTTCCTTCGGAGGTTGGGGCGGCCGATACGTGTTGCGCAATACGCGTGGCGAAGACCGACCCATCTACACCCACGATCGCGATACGGTGACGGTTGGAAACAACAGCTACACCTCGGCGCAGGCGACGATCTGGCGCTGGCGACGTGCGTTTCAGCACGATTTCGCCGCGAGAATGGACTGGTCGGTTCAGCCGGAACGCGCGCGTGCCAACCACAACCCACGCCCCGTGGTGGATGGCGACGCGTCGCAAACGGTGGTGGAAACGCGCGCATTCGCGGGCACACCCGTGACGGTGTCGGCGCGAGGCTCGACGGATCCGGACGGAGACGAGCTGCGCTACCGCTGGTTCATCTACCCGGAGGCGGGTACCTTGTCGCGCGACAAGG
>JAWXBF010000252.1:0-4387 GCA_034439895.1 Deltaproteobacteria bacterium | reverse complement strand
TCTCGAATACGCAAATCGGCGAGGCTCGCCCAGTTTGCCGGGCGGTCCGGTCCGCCTGGCCGCCCACCGCGCCCCGAACAAGGATCGGCCCGTCCCCCAATGAAACCGATTGCCCGGGTTCGGGACGAAACAATTGCGCCACACGTCCTGCCGACCAACGTTTTTTGGTCCGCTTTCCTGGCCGATGAGGTTTCAAGGACCCACAGCCCGCCAACGATGCGATCGAAGCGTTGAATCAAGTTTTGATACCGAAGGGCATCCGAATGCCAGGCGACGGCGTATTCGCCTAATGCGGCAAGGACCTCTGGGAACGATGCTTGGGCGGATCGCGTACGCGACTGCGCCGGCTTCCGTGTGTCCCTTCGATTGCGGCCTTGCCTCCAACGAAACAGACGTGGTCCCAGAAATCGCCCGCGACCGGCGTCCGGGACGTACGTAGCGCGCGGAAATACTTGGTGAGGCGTACGAAAGGTAGTTCATGCGACGGTCACCCCATTGTTTGGCGTTGTTGGCATTGTTTGCCACGGCGGCGTGTACCGGTTCCATCGGAGGGTCGTCAGCAGGCGATCCCTACGGTGGCACCCCCGACCAACGCAACGGTGGCGCTGCCGGCGACAAGCCCGGTGAGGATGGTGATGGCGGCGGTGCCGCTCGTGAGGCGTGCAGCGGAGCCACGCCCGAATTGCGGCGTCTTTCACATGCCGAGTACGACAATGCGATTCGCGACCTATTGGGCGAGGCCACGCGCCCGGGGCGGGCTTTCCCTTCGGACACAGCTGCCATCGGGGTAGCTGAGACACGGAACATTTCGCCGCTGCTGTTTGAAGCCTACGAATCGACGGCGCGCACTTTGGTCGAAGCTGCCTGGAAACGCGATCAAGAGCGCATAGCGGAGGGACAGACGGCGTTTTTGCGAACCTGCGATCTTTCCAAAGCGGGCTGCCCACGCGCGCTCATCGCTCGCTTTGCCCGGCTGGCATGGCGACGTCCAGTCCTCGGCCCTGAGGTCGACGCTCTCTTGAAGATGACCGACGTCGCCCGCGAACTTGGCGATGGTCCCGAGGTGGGCGTTACGGCGGCGCTGCAGGTTGTGCTGCTCGCCCCGGATTTCATCTTCCAACAAGAACGCCTCGTTCCCGGCGGGGACGTGCGCGATGGCTTCGCGCCTGTCGATCCGTACGTGGTCGCGTCGAAGCTGGCGGCCTTCTTGTGGAACAGCACACCAGACGAACGCCTTCTGGATCGCGCCGACGCGGGTGGGTTGAACGACGGCATTTCGATCGAGGAGGAGGCGCGCCGGATGCTTGCGGATCGCAAAGCCGAGGGCCTGTTTGAATCCTTCGTGGCCTCCTGGCTTGGGACATCCCGGTTGGACAAGACGAACCTGGACAAGGCGTTGTTCCCCGCCTGGAACGACGCCGTCAAGCAATCCTTAAAGGCGGAGACCATCGCGTTCATAGGATCGTTCTTTCGCGAAAAATCCAGCGCCCTCGACATGCTTGATGCGGGGTTTACGTTCGCGAACGAAACCAGCGCACCGCTTTACGGTGTCGCGGGTGTTCGGGGTGCTGATTTCCAACGGGTTCAGGTCGACGGAGTTCGTCACGGCGGCTTGCTCACGCACGCAGGGCTTCTGGCTATGACGTCTTTGCCTACGCGGACGTCTCCCGCCAGACGCGGCAGCTGGGTGTCGGAGCGGTTTCTCTGCGTTCATCCACCGCCGCCGCCGCCCGATGTCAATACCAACCCCCCTCCTTCGCAGCCGAACCAAACCCTGCGGCAGCGCCTGCAGGCACACCAGGATAAACCCGCGTGTCGGGGGTGCCACGCCCTGATGGATCCGATTGGCTTCGGGCTCGAAGCGTACGACGCCACGGGTTCATGGCGCACCACCGACAACGGCGTTCCCATCGACTCCGCCGGGTCGCTTCCGGGCACGGACGTAGCATTTACCGGTGGCCCTGGTCTTGGTCGCGTCATCAAGGAAAACGCGGCCGAAGCGTTCACAGGTTGCGTCACCCGGAACCTGCTTGCGCACGCCATCGGACGGCCCCTGGACGTTGCTGACGAGCCAACTGTGAAGCGCCTTCATGCAACATTCGCCGAGCGCCGCTTTGCGCTGGGTGAGCTCGTCTTGGCGGTAACGGCCAGCAAGCACTTAACCCATCGCTGTGTCGCCGGCCAAACAACGGCAGAGAAACTGGGAGTTCCACAATGAAATCCATTCAACTGTCCCGACGCGCGGCTTTGCGAAGCGGTGGCGTGACGATGGCCTTGCCGTTCCTTGAAGCCATGCTGCCGCGACGCGCGGGTGCGGAGATAGCTCCGCCGCCACCGCGCTTTATTGTGTTCTTCCAGCCGAATGGATCTAACCAAAAGGTCTGGGTGCCCGCGACGACGGGCCACGACTACACGCTGTCACGGACGTTGGCGCCGCTTGCCCCTGTGAAGGACAAGATCAACGTTCTGTCGAACCTTACCGTCGTCGATGCCGACGTTGCGATAGGCCACGAGTTCGCCCTGCCCGCGATGCTTACCGCGACCAAGGAGCGCATAAATGGCGAAACGACATCGATAGACCAAGTGATTGCCGACACATATGCGGGACAGACACGCTTTCCCTCACTTCAAGTTGCGGCGCCGCTTGATTCGCAAGATTGCTCAATTGATGCGCCGACAATGTCCATCCGTAAGGGGGTGATTCAACCTGTTATCTGCAACGCCAAGCAACTTTTCGACCGAGTGTTTCAAGAGAGTGTAAAACCGGGAATTGATAAGGCCACCCGCTACCGGCAGAGCGTTCTGGGGGTCGTGGGACTCCGTGCAAAAGATCTTCGCCAACGGCTGGGAAAGGCGGACCAGTTGCGGATGGACGAATACCTCGAGAGCGTAAGCTCGATCGAACGACGCCTGGTTTCAGGTGGGGACGCGAGTTGCCCGATCGCCAAGCCTCCGGGGGTACTTCCGACGGATCGGAGCGCCTATTTCAAGCTCATGATGGACGTGTCCCTGCTTGCCCTGCGCTGCGATCGCACGCGTGTCCTCGCTTTCCAGTCGGGGTTTGGCGAGTCGACGTGGGAGTTCGATGGCAAGAAACTCAACCAACACGGCGACATTGCCCACCACGATAATCGGCCTGAGAATCTCGAATACGCCCACCGTGTCGACCTGTGGCACGTCGAGCACTTCTCGACGCTCTTGCAGCAACTCGACGCCGTGGTCGAGCCCGGAGGAACCATGCTCGACAACAGCGTCGCTCTATTCATAAATGAGTTCGGCGACGGGAATGCACACTCGAGCGACAGTATCCCTATCATCCTCGCCGGTCGAGCCGGGGGAAAGATTAGCGCGGGTCGGCACATCCACTTTCCTCCCAGCGCGGTGCCAGGGAAAGGGCGTACGACCGGGGATCTGTTTCTATCTATCCTCCGTACGTTTGGCGTCGAACGGTCGACCTTCGGCACCTGGGGAACGAAGCCGCTCGCCGAGATCGCGTGATACGGATACGACCATCGCAGCGCTTCGCGAAGCAAACGTGAGGCGGTGCTCGCCGGCAAAAGGTAACGGATCGTCGGAGCTAATGCGGTGGGTTGCCAAGGTTTGTCTGGGTTGTCGAAGCGGTGGCGCGCGGGGTTGGCACACCGTTCGCACTCCGTCCGACGATGGCCATAAAAAGCGGTGATTCAACCGAGCGAGGGGTATTGATTGCGTTTCCGCGTCCGGAGGCCGGACGGATGGCGGGCACTGGAATCGAAACACGGACGGCCTCCGGTCAGGAGTAACCCCGGATGATGGATCGAATTCGCAATACGTTACGCAGAGGACACTACAGTCGACGGACAGAGAAAGCCTATCTGCAGTGGATTCGTCGGTTCATTCTCTTTCACGACAAGCAGCATCCAGAAAAGATGGGCGAGTCTGAAATCACGGCGTTTCTCACGTACCTCGCGGTTGATAGGAAGGTCAGTGCATCCACTCAGAATCAAGCGCTGGCCGCGATTCTGTTTCTTTATCAATGTGTGCTTGAACGCCAGTTGCCGTGGCTGGGAGAGATTGTTCACGCGCGACGCCCAGACAGACTGCCCGTGGTGCTGTCGCGGGATGAGACGATTGCGCTACTGGACCATTTGCAGGGAGCGCCATGGCTTGTCGCGAGCTTGCTTTACGGGGCCGGATTGCGTTTGCTTGAAGGTCTACATATACGCGTGAAAGATGTGGACCTGCAGCAACGTGAACTGAAGGTTCGCGAAGGCAAAGGGAACAAGGATCGCACGACCATGGTGCCCGACGCACTGGTCGAGCCGCTGCGTGCGCACCTTGCGTTGGTGGCCGAAAAGCACGAGCGTGCACTGGCTGACGGATTCGGATCAGTGGAATTGCCCGACGC
>JAWXBF010000251.1:0-14229 GCA_034439895.1 Deltaproteobacteria bacterium | reverse complement strand
TCGCACGCTCAACCGCCGCTATGCCACATTCCGCATGCTCGGCCTCCGCGCCCGCCCACAATCGTCTCACGCGCTCGTCCATTACTCCCGACAAAGCCTAAAACCGCAACCGTATTTCCTCTTCGTTCGCCATCCCCTCCTTTGATCACATCTCGCCTTTTCTATCGATCCCCAATCGCCTTCGATAATCAAGTTGTTCCTGCTCGGGGCCTCACGCCAGTCTACTGAAATGTCGCGCATTTGCGGATTGTGACCATGTCGTTAAACCTCACAAAACTGTTTGAAGCCCTGGCCGAATGGGGAATCCCACTCGCGAAGGCACCGACGTCTGGCCCGTCCAAGGCGCTCAAGCTGAACCTCGAGCAAACCGCGAACGCGTCCACGCTACACGTCGGAACGCTCACGGTGCAGCCGTCAAAATTCAGTTTTTCGTATTCGCGTGAGTTCAAAACTACCGATCTCCCGCCGATTCCAAGTTTTCCGGATCTTGAGAAGTGCTGCGAATCGGGAACTCTCTTTCCGTTCTTCCAAGTCAGGTTGCCACCAACGGACAGGACAGACTTGGCGCATTATCTGGCATCGAAGAAGATCGACTCAGACGATGTGTTTGAGATGCTCAGGGTCCTTGGCTAAAACACAGCTTCGTCGCCCTACCACCTTGAAGCAGCCTGAGATGCCCTCGCGGTGACGCCAAACTGGGGCTCACGGAATGGACGGCCCTCGGACATCAGGATCAAGGTCTAAACAACCTCGGCGAACTCGACAAGGTGGCGAGTGAGCTGCGCGAAAAGATCGATGCCTTTGCCCCCGACGTCATCATCACGTGGGGCCCCAACGGCGAGTCCGGTCATCCCGATCATCGACTGACGGACGTCGTTGCATCCCAGGTCTTTTTCGAGCGCCATCGACTTAAACACGCGCCGCGCAAACTGTATCACTTCGTCGATCCCGAATCGTCGATGGCTCACTTGCCAATGCAAGAGCGAAAGTCAAAGCGTCAGGTTGCCGACGCGTTTGTCACGACCGCGATAGAAATCAAGGCGCAACATACCGCGACGGCCAATGCCTCCTATTCGTGTCACGTCTCGCAACTTTCGGCAGAGAAAAAAGTGGCTCTGGCCGATCCGGCAAACGCAAAACCAACCACCATCTACCTGCGGCGCGTGGCCGACTCGACCAGGAACAAGCGCGAAAAAACGTTGTTCAGCGGCCTGAAGTGAGGGCTTTTGCGCATCGAACCGTGTTCCCGCACCGCTACAAACTGCCCATCACAAGATTGTCGCGTGTGATGAGGGCATCGTAGCTGGTGAAACCGAGGACGTTGACGATGTCATCCGACTGTCGCCCCATCAAGGCACGGCAAGCAGGCGCGTCGTAGTTCACCAGACCGCGGCCATGAACGCGACCGCTGCCGTCGCGGATCTCGACCAGATCGCCCTTCTCGAATTCGCCGTCCACGCCCACCACGCCGATGGGCAAAAGCGAAGCCTTCTGGTCGTTGAGCGCACGCAACGCGCCTTCGTTGATGACAAGGGCGCCCTGTTGTTTTCCGGACACGGCGATGCGCCGCCACCGTGCGGGTCTTTCGCTTTCGGGCGCGATAAAGGTGCCCACGTCGTCGCCATTCAAGATCTGTTCGACGGCGCGGCGGTCGTCTCCGGACGCGATGACGACGGCGGTCCCCTGCCCGATGGCCAGCCTCGCGGCCTCCAGCTTGCTGACCATGCCACCCGTACCACCGCTTGATTTTCCGACCGGTCCGGCCTGCATCTGCACCATTGCCTCGGTGACCGCCGCAACACCAAGCAACTGCGGAATGCGCTCGGGCGCCGGGACAGAACCCGGAGGCGCCGTCAGCAACCCGGGCACATTCGTCAACATGATGAGGGCATCGGCATCAAGCGCCGTCGCCACGATGGCAGACAACATATCGTTGTCACCGAACACGCCGCCCTTGCCCTGACCATTTTGATACTCCATCAACTCGCGCACGCTAACGCTGTCGTTTTCGTTGATGATCGGCACGGCGCCAAGCTCCAGCAGGCGCATCAACGTGGTACGGATGCAGAGCGCCCGATCCCGGTCGCCCAGATCCTCCTGGGTCACCAACACCTGTGCGGTCTTCACACCCAGCTGCGAGAACGCGCGCGTGTAGATCCCCATCAGGTGTCCCTGCCCAACCGCAGCACAGGCCTGTCGCAGGCCCAGTGAGCGCGGCCGTTCGGTCAAACCCAATTCGCGCATCCCAAGGCCCACTGCCCCGCTTGTGACCAGCACCATCTCGTGGCCGGAGCGGCGCAGTCGGGCCAGCGATTCGATGATGTCCATCATGCGGCCAAGCGCGAGATCCACGCCGTCGTGGGTGACAACGTGGGTGCCGACCTTGACGACGATGCGGTGGGCGGAAGCGAGTGCGGCGCGTGATGACATGGTGCGGCTTACAGGGGGTGTTGCCGATCCTAGCGCACACGCCGCCGTTCTCGACAAAAGTTCTCGGCGCAGGTAGACGTCCGGCGCCATGTCAATCGACGTCTCCAAGAAGCTTTTCGTTGAACAACTTCAAACCACCGGCAAGCGCGTCTTCGTGCGGGTCGACTTCAACGTGCCGTTGTTGAACGGCAAGGTCGAAAACGACAAGCGACTGCGCGCCTCGTTGCCGACCATCCAGTACCTGCGCGCACAGGGCGCTCGCGTGATTTTGGCCTCGCACCTTGGTCGCCCCGACGGCAAGAAGGTCGCCGACCTGTCGCTCGCCCCGGTCGCAGTCGCACTGTCAGAGATCCTTGGCACGCCCGTCAAGTTCGTTGGCGACTGCGTCGGACCGGACGCCGAAAAAGCCGCCAACAGCCTGCAAAACGGCGAGGTCCTTTTGCTCGAAAACCTGCGTTTCTATGCCGGCGAAGAAGGCCGCGACGAAGCCTTCGCCAGGCAACTCGCTGGCCTTTGTGATCTCTACGTCAACGACGCCTTTGGTGCCGCGCACCGCGAACACGCCTCCACGGCAACCATCGCCAAATTCGTATCACAGGCCGCTTGCGGTTACCTGATGAAGAAGGAACTCGACTACCTCGGCACGGCGCTCGCAAAGCCCCAGCGCCCCTTCGTCGCCATCATCGGCGGCTCGAAGGTATCGAGCAAGATCTCGGTCATCCAGCACCTTCTGCCTCAAGTCGACAAGCTCATCCTCGGCGGCGGCATGACCTACACCTTCTTGAAGGCACAGGGCCTCGAAACCGGCGCCTCCATCGTCGAGAACGACAAGGTCGACTTCGCGCGACAGTTGCTCGCGGAAGCCGGCGACAAGCTGGTGCTCGCCGACGACTTCACGGTCACCGACAAGTTCGACTTCAAGGCCCGAACCATGGGCAACCTCAAGGTGGTCGACAAGGACGCGATCCCGGTCGGCTGGGAAGCGGTTGACATCGGACCCAAGTCGATCGAGAAGTTCAAGGCCATCTTGAGCACCGCCAAGACCGTCCTCTGGAATGGTCCGGTCGGTGTCTTCGAGGTCGAGGCTGCCGCCAAGGGCACCATGGCCATCGCGCACACGCTCGCCGAAGTGACGGCCAAGGGTGCCACGACGATCATCGGGGGTGGTGATTCGGCCTCGGCTGCAAAATCCGCCAAGGTCGCCGACCAGATCTCCCACGTCTCGACCGGTGGTGGCGCTTCGCTCGAGTTCCTCGAAGGCAAGATCCTCCCGGGTGTGGCGGCGCTGTCGGAGAAATAGGCCCAATACGACCGCGGGGCGATTCTTTGCGACGCTGCTTTCTCCGTGGCAGTTGCGAAGCCGCTGCACCTGCACGAGACTGACAGCATGTTCTCGAAGAACGACATTCTGGGTGTACTAGGCACGGGCAACATGGGCGAAGCCATCCTGCGCGGCGTGATCGCGTCCGGTGGTCTACAACCCGGCCAGATCCTCGGCAGCGATGCCTTGCCCGCTGCGGCCGAGCGCGTGGCCAAGGCTCACGGGATCCGTGTCACGAATGACAACATTGGCCTCGGCACCGAAGCCTCGATGGTTCTGCTCGCCGTGAAACCTTTTATGGTCGCAAAGGTTGTCGACAACGATGCCATGCGAAAGGCGCTCGCTGGCAAGTTGGTGATGAGCGTCGCGGCAGGCGTGAAACTGGAAGATCTACAGCGCTGGTTGCCGGACAGCGCCGTGGTGCGGGCGATGCCGAACACGCCGTGTCTCATCGGGCAAGGCATGACAGCCATCGCACGCGGCAATCGTGTGACGGATGCACAGATGGCAATGGCGCTGGCGGTGTTTGCTGCCTGCGGCCGCGCCATCGACATCGAAGAGAAACACATGGACGTCGTCACCGCCATCGTGGGAAGTGGACCGGCGTTCGCGTTTCTCTTTGTCGAGGCGCTGGCCGATGGTGGCGTTTTGATGGGCTTGCCCCGAGACAAAGCGCTGACCCTTGCGGCCCAGACGGTTCAGGGCGCCGCGCGCATGGTGCTTGAAACCGGCAAGCATCCCGCGGTGTTGAAGGATCAGGTGACCACGCCCGGGGGATGCACCATCGCGGGTTTGGGTGTGCTGGAAGACGGTGGGGTGCGGGGACAGATCATCCGCACCATCGAACGAACCGCAAAGGTCGCATCCGGGTTGGGGTAACGAGCGCCTAAAATGACGGCGAAATCGCCCGGTACCCAAGCGCCACTGCCGCTTTCCATTGCACCTTGTCGTTGGTCAAGATTCTATCCAGTCCGAGGGATTGCATTGCCGACAGGTGCAATCGATCCAGCGTTCGGCAATGTGCGACAGGATAATTTTTCAGCTGCTGTTCGGCAACGGCAATCATGTCACGAGGCACGTTCGCCAGTTCATACGGAGCTTGCAACATCAAAGCGTCGAGGGTCTTCGTGATCAAAGTTGCCTGACGTGCAGAGAACAGTCCTCCGGCTCGTCGCCCATCAATCTGAACCAATGCTTCAAGTCGTGCGAGCGACGACACCACAACCCGGTCTTCTTGCGCAAGATGGATGGCCGTTGCCCGTGTTTCAGGCTCCGGGAAAAGCAGTTTCAAAAGACAGCTCGTGTCCAGGTAGAGGCCCATGATTGGTCACCCTATTCTTCGCGATCACGGGTCAACCATGTGTCGGTGGTGGGGCCCTTCGGAGGTTTGACCCAAAGGCGCTTGAGTCCCGCGATGTGCTTGTCTGGATCGAAGCGCGGTCGACGGGCCGGTGTCGACGCCGCGATCGGAAGCAGTCTGGCCACAGGTTTTGAATCCCGTGTCACCACGATTTCTTCCCCTTCGGCCAGAGCTTTTTCCGCCTTGGGCCAGTGCAGGCGTACATCACGAACCGTCATTCGGGTCATGGGTTCAACGATAACATGTTTCACAGTGGATGATTCGCAATCCCCCACGCCCGGACGGCCTCGGGTTATAATGTACCCATGTCGAGCCCGGCCCGTACCCTTGCCCTCCTGGCCCTTTGCACGGGTCTTGCTTGGCCTGGCTGCGTAACCGCACCCAAACCGGCTCCGAAGGCCGTCGCCTCCGCGCCCGCACCAGAGCCCGCGCCCGGACTGGAAAAGCAACGCCAAACCTTGCGCATCTCGCCGCTTGAAATGGTGTTCTCGGGGGTCCGAGGTGAACCCGGTGACGACCAGGGGGTGTCGGTCAAGAACCTCAGCGCCGACGGCTTGCAGGTCCGCACGATTCGAATCGTGGGGGAACACGCGGCCACCTTCACCCTGACCGACCTGCCAACCCTGCCCCGTTACATCGCTCCCGACAAGTCGATCGATTTCCGTGTTGCGTTTGCGCCCACCCCCGGGGCAGCCGTGGGTGTCCACCGGGCAACCCTGCAAATCGTGCTGGGGCACAACGACGAGCTTGGGCCACTGGTCGATATCTCTGCGCTCGTCACGGTCGGCAAGGCCGGGGAACAGGAGCCCCCGTTGCACGACGTGGTGCATGCACTCGGCTACTTGATCGAGGTGGGTGGATCGCAGCTTGTGCTAGGTACCGAGGCCGCGCAGAAGGGCGAAGAAATCGCCGCACCGTTATTTCGTTCGATCAAACCCGGCAACATCGCGCTTGATCCCGTGGCACGATTCTCAGCGGACGGGGCAATGCCGTATGGCCATTACCGCGCGGATGCAACCGGCAAGCTGACCGAGACGCAACTGGGGATCCTGGCCGCAACCGAGTCACAACGGTTGAATCCAGGCTTTGAAGACGGCGAAGGTTCCATCAGCTTCGATCCGGGACCAGGTCCCTTTGGGCTTTACATCAGCTTGCCCACCCACACCACTTACACAGAAGATCTGCGCAATCCCGTTCGGCCTGCCACCAAGGTGAAGCGTCGCAAGAAGAATGCAGCGCCAAGTTTCGACGGCACGGTGAGCCATGCCACCCGGGTGTTTCCTCTCAAGAGCCGCAATGGTACGCCAATTGAAAACGCCTACCTCGTCACCTTTGAGGAAGGCGTCAACGGCGACTACCAGGATGCGGTCTTTGTGCTCTGGAACGTCATTCCGGTCACCTCACCCTAGGTACCGTGCTGGCCGCCTTTCTCCACGCCTGTTCTTGAAGTTCTGCCCACTTTCTCCCGATGAGCCTGTGAAAGTTGGTGTTCGCGCGGGATGCGGTGTCCAATCATAAATAGGGAATAGACAATGGCTTTGACGATGAATAGACGTGCTCGGGTGGTGCTTCTGGGTTTCCTGGCAACCGGGGGATTATTCGCCTGCGGCAATGGCGGCGGCGATGGTGGCGGCGATGATCCCACGGATACCGGAGCGGGTGGCACGACTGGACTGAACGACGCGGGCGGTGGTACGGATGCCTCGATGCCCTTCGACCTGCCGCGAACCGATGGCAGCACAACGCCCGATGCTTCGGCGAAACCCGACACGGCCGTTGCGCCCGTGGCACCCGCAGCGCCCAACGTACTCAAGCCCGCCGTCGGGTCTCGAACGTTTTTTATGGTCGAGGTGCAAGGAACGGCCGAGCCCAATGCCAGCTTGTCGGTGCGACTGTTGAAGGGTCTGACGACGGTGGGCAGCGGCAGCACCACCGTGGATTCTGGCGGATTCTTCGCGCTCGAGGTTGAGTACCGTGGCGTAGCACACATGGACGACCTGACGGTGGAAACCACGGTTCGCAACGACTTTGGGGCTTCCATGCGAAGGATCACGATCCAGCACTGGGCCCCTGCAAAACTAACGGTACGGGTCAGTCAATCGGCCGGACCCACAACCGGTACCGATGTTGTCGTACGCTTGTACAAAGTCGGCACGTCGTCCGAATTGCCGCGTTGGTCGGACGAAAAAAAGATCACCGTCCCGACCGGCCAGCTTGCCCCAAGCCGACAGGTTGTTTTCGATGTCGCAATGGGTGCAAACTATTTTCTGCGCGCCTTTCGAGACAGCAGCGGGGCCGCGAGCCCATCGCCGGATGGGCAACCCACCCTTGGCGGCGATCCTCAGTCGGTGGCTTTTCGAGCGACCGTCACCGATCTGACCGCGCAACTCGACCTGAACATCGTCGCCCCGGCAGTTGTCGCAACCCGTTACGCAGGCTTCAACGTCCTCACCAACAACGAATCCGCTCTGCCTGCACCCCCATCCGCCCGCGAAGGTTCGGTGCGCAAGCTCGGCAAGGGCTGGTGTGGCGGATATCATCTGGATCTCGGCATTGAACGTTCGGGCAATGGCGCGGGATTGTCGGTTCCCTTTGTTGCGCTACCCGATCTGCGGGTGGTTGAGTTGAAGGATGACGGCGCGTGCTCCGAGGGTGTGCGCGACAACTCGGGCGGAAGCTTTGACCCCGATCTGGCGGACGGCAAATTTCGTCATGGATTTCCCAACCCCGGCCCCGAACATGCGGGCCGATACGTCATGGCGTTTCGCCATGGCCCAAGCGATCAAATCCACATCGAGGTCGATGAGATTGCGACCATCAAGAAGCTGCCCCTTTTGCGCGAGTTGATCTTTCCCGGTGCGGCGACCGCCAATACCAACCTGCGCCCGACCCTGACGTGGCAGCCCGTTCCAGGCGCCGGAACCTATTTTGTTCTCATGCAAAGCGGCGAGATCTGGAACAACGATCCGGGTGAAGACTCCCTCGTGAGTTCACCGGCCTACACACCGAAGAAGGATTTGCTGGATGACCACTGCTACACCGCTGTGATCCTTGCCTTCGATGCGAACCCATTGCTGACCGATACCGAATCGATGTCCGTTGGTTCCTACAGTTCTTTTTGCACCGACGTTGCAGGCGACTCAAGCGTGAAACTGACCGGCACCATCACGAACAACGCTCAGGCCGACGTTCCGATTGTGATTCAGGTGACGAGCGACGATTCAAAATATCAAAATGCCTTCATCACGCTACCGAGGGGGCGCAACGATTACGCTGTGACCGTGTTGCGTGGCGGCGAAGAAACCGGGAGCGTCGTGGCGTTTTTGGATCGCGCGGGCTCCGGACTCATTGACTCGCTTGAAAACAACGCCTACGTGGTACGTTTCGACGATACGGATTTCCGCACCAATTTGACCCGCAACCTGGTTTTCAACCCACCGATTGCCGCCGCGATGCCGGGGTGGTTTGACCGTGTTGGGCCTAGCCCCCGCTTCGCATGGAGCGAATACGGGATGACCGCGGGCAATGCCAAACCGCAGAAACCCTGGAGTTATGTGTTGTGGACAGGCGCCGAATCAAGCGGCGATGGCGCCCCCCCGGCGGCCTACGTCATGCCCGCAAGCCGCACCTTCTTCGACATGGCCGATCCACCAGACGCCCGGGATCGCATCGATCTATTCGCCGTCCTCGACTGTGTTTTTGCGCGCAACGGTGCGTTTTCCACCACGGCAAACGGCAATGCCCTTTGCAACGGGGCCGCAACGACGGGCAGTGCCACCTCGCTGCAATCCGATGCCATCTATTTTTGGACGACCTCCGTCATTGAGTGCGATTTCAGCCTCTTGAAACACCCGGCGGTATTCGAAACGGATCCGTTCCTTGTCTGCATGCAGGACGCTCTGCAAAACGACAAGATTTTCGCTTCGAGTGCCGCGCTGCCTTTCGTGGTCGCGAAATAGGTTGCCCTCGATTTCGGGCTTGGAACCGGGTTGTACTCCGATATAGTGGCCTAGCCACCAACCACTTCCCGGGTGTCCACCATGTCGGCCCAAAAACTCAACAAGACCCCCGTTTATCAGCAGCTCAATGGTCTCTTGCGCGAACTCATCCGCTCGGGCGAACTCAAGCCGGGCGACCAGTTTCTGACCGAGCGTCAGATCGCCACGCGGTTTGAGGTGAGCCGCGCCACCGCCAACAAGGCGCTATCGAATCTGGTCTCCGAGGGCCTGTTGCTGTTCCGAAAGGGCGTCGGCACGTTTGTTCAGCCCGGTACCCTCGATGTGGATCTGCGCATGCTGGTCAGCTTCACCGCGCGCGCAGAAGCCGCGGGCCGCAACCCTGCCACGAAGGTACTCGCCTTTGCCCGCAAGAAGGCGATCGACATTGATCCGCTCGTGGCCGAGCGCTTGCGTCTGTCCGGCAATGAACCGGTGATTGTCATCGAACGGCTGCGCCTCGCCGACAATCAGCCGGTCATCTTCGAGCGGCGATACCTGGTTGAAAAACACGTCCTCGGTATGGACGCCCAGGCAGCGTCGGGTTCGCTTTATGGACTCTTTACGGATGCGTATCATTTGCGCATTGCGGGTGCGGAGCAAACCATCCGAGCCATCTCGCTTGACGCTGCCGATGCGGAGCGTCTCGGCACGCGACGCGGAACACCGGCGCTTGAGGTGAGCGGCATCGGTCAACTGGAAAGCGGCGAACCTCTGTGGTACGAATTGACGCTTTATCGGGGCGACAGCTACGCGTTTCACAACCGCGTGGGCAACGCCGCCCCCCGCACAGGCCCAGCATTCGAGCTTATCGCCCCGCGTTCGTAAACCCTATCAGCGCCACGGCATAGGGCGGAAGCACCATTCTCGATCCCGGCACGGCGGAGCTTTCATCAAAAAGGTACGCATCCGACGGGGTTCGAGCAAGGCGTGCTTCATCCACGATTGTGGCATGAATCGCGTTGCCAGATACCGGCAGTTGCAGCGGGATCACGTTGCGAGTCAGGTTTGCGACCAGCACCTGCGTGGCCTGCTCATCTTGCCAACCGATTGCCGAAAGCCCACGTGGCACCGACACATCGACGGTCGGTTTGCCAGCCGCGGAAGCGAGTAACTGTACCACGGACGACGCAGGGACCGGTTGTGGTCCCGACTCTGATAAAACGAATAGTCCCGTGTTTCCGGTTGGCGCACACAGGGACAAGGCCTCGATTTGGGCCCGGGCGACTTCCATTGCGTACGCGGCATAAAACGCCGCACCAAACAGTGCCTGCGCGCGGGGATCGCGATCCGCCATCGCCAGACGCTGGTTGCTCGGGTTCGGGGTCGGGGTCGCACCGTAGGGATTGGCCCGCATTGCGATCGAGATGGGGCCCACGTGATACGCACAGTCACCGATAAACGCGCGGGTCGACGCAAACACCCAGGGCAAACACTCAAGCGTTTGCATCACACCGTCGTCATTCGCAGCATGAATGATCGGGCAGGTCGTGTGCGTCACAAAATCAAGCAACGCCACCGGCGGCTTTTTTCGGTTCAACTCTGCGAAATAGGCGAACGTTCCACCGCCGAGTCGTACGGTTGGAAACGCCTTGCGTCCCTCCGCGTAGATCAGCGAAAGCGGCGGCAACTCACCCTCATGCGGTGAGTCTGTCTTGAGATCGGCGGCCGGCGAAAGCGCGATGGCATCGACCTTCAACCCGCTTTTTGCGATGGCCTCGGCCAGCCACTGAAGTTCTTCGTGCACCGGCCGCACGCAGGGCAGGATCATCTCGAGTGAAACGGCAAGACCGGTCAAAACGGCAAGGCGTTCATAGTCGGCAAGCGTGGCCTGAAAGTCCTCTTGTCGGGGATCCACCTCGGCAACCAGCGATTGTACCGCGAGACGCCGGAGATTTTCTGAAACCGCAAGCGCGCCTTTCACATTGTCGGACCGCACCCCAACGCCGATCCTCGGCATCACACCCAACGGACGATCGGAATGCAATCGCAAGGTGTCCCCACCCATCCCGCTCGACATGCCGGAGGCGACGGGAACGGACCGGACTTGCAGTTCGATGGACTGCGTAACCGTAACACCTGCGGCCAGCGTATACGGGAAGGGCCGCGACAGGGGCCGCACGTAGGTCTTGAACGATGCGTCGGTCCAGTTGCGCTGGTCCTCCATTTCAAAGACATCCCCTTGAAAGCGAACCGTGACGGCTAGCCCTGGATCGGGGTGATGGGTGACGGCTGCCAGATCGAACAAGGGTTGATCCGAACGCACGTGACGGGGCAGCGTCACCGTTTCCTTGCTGCCATCGGTGTGTTCGATGTCAACCGGCGCACCCGCAATCCCTTGCAAGCCGTGTAACACAATGAACCCGGCACGGTTGGTGATGAAGTCAGCCGTCGGGGTCATCTTGGCCGAGAATCGCAGGGTTCCCTCGCCATGTCCTTCGATGTGCGCTTGACACTGCAGAAGGTTCTCACCATCGCGACAGGTTGCGTGATACGTTACGCTGAACCCGTCTGCTGTTTCCTGTGCCTGCAGCCCGCTGCACTCGGCGGCAAAGGTTCCCCAGTCCTTGTTGCGAACAAGAAACGCAATGCCGCGCAAGATTTCGATTCCGTCGAAGGTGATGGCACTGAGGTTGCCTCGTCCATCGAGCTCGGCCTGCAGGCGTCCGGCCCGAAACACGCGGCGGGCCGGTTCAACTTCATCTGTCCCAAACAGGATCTGGTTTGTGCTCGACATGAAGGCGCAATCCTAACGAAAAGCGTCCCGAGGTAAAGGCTGTGGCACTGGCTCTGCCACCGGCATCAGCGCTACTTGCCGCGACCCAGAAGGGCCCGCAACCGTGGGGCCAACAGCGCATCCAGGGAGAAGCGTCCTGGCCCCATCAACATCAGGTAGACAGCCGGAATCAAGTAGACGATCGCGAGCTCTTTGCTCTTCCAGGGGTTCGAGCCCTGAACCACAAACGCCGCCACGCCCATCGTAAACGCCATCCCAGCCGCGGCAATCCGCGACGCAAACCCAAGCGCGAGCAGGATGCCACACAGAAACTCGCCGGAAACGGCCCCCATCAGGCTGTTTTTCCAGCCGATCCCCAGTGGATCGGGAAAACCTTGCGGAGCACCCAGAAGGGTTTGGAGCTTCCCCCATCCGTGCAGGTAAGCCATGTTCAGGCCGATGCCCGTGCGCAAGAAAAGCAACGCGATCGCACTCAAACGTCCCTGGGTTTCAGGCATGGCAAAAACCTAGGCGAAGTCCTGTTGGTCGACTGTAAAAACGTGGTCGGGATAGAATCGGCCCGTGACCGGAACAGACCGCATTGAAGTCCCCATCACGCGCCCCGACTTTGGCGCGGCCGAGTCCGAAGGGGTGGCCCGCGTGGTCCGCTCCGGATGGCTGCTACAGGGCAAGGAAGTCGCAGGCTTTGAGGGCGAGCTCGCGGCAGCGGTGGGCGCGGCGCACGCGATTGCGGTCTGCAATGGAACCGCAGCACTTGAGCTTGCCTTGCGCGCACTTGGCATCAAGGCGGGCGACGAGGTCATCACCGTCAGTCACAGCTTCATCGCATCGGCAGCTTGCGTGGTTGCCGTCGGTGCAACGCCGGCCTTTGCCGACGTCGAGGCTGACACGCTCTCGATCGATCCCGAATCCGCAAGGCGTCTGCTTTCGCCCCGCACCCGTGCGCTCATCGCGGTCCACCAGGTTGGCTTTCCTTGCACTCTCGGTCCCCTCCTTGACTTGACTCGTGCTGCGGGCATTCCTCTCATTGAAGACGCCGCGTGCGCCCTCGGCAGCGAAATTCGTGTGGCAGAACAATGGCAGCGCATCGGCAAGCCACATGGCGCCGTGGCGTGTTTTTCATTTCATCCGCGCAAAGTCATCACGGTGGGCGAAGGCGGCGCGATCACGACGAACGATGCGGCCCTCGCCCATCGACTGCGATTGCTGCGCCAGCATGGCCTCGAAAAACCTGCCGCCCTCGATCGTCCGATCGGAACACCCGATGGTTTTGCTTTACTCGGAACCAACGCGCGCATGACCGATCTTGCCGCGGTCATTGGACGACCCCAGCTCGCAAGGCTGTCGTCCATCATCACGGAACGTCGACGCATCGGTGACGGGTATTGTGCTGCGCTTGCCGCTCACCCGGTCCTCACGCCGCCGCAGGAGCGGATCGATTCGCGCAGCAACTGGCAGAGTTTTCCGACCTTTCTGCGACCCGATACACCCTGGACAGCAGCCGGTGTGCTGCGGTTCCTTGCGGACCGGGGCATCAGCGGTCGGGGTGGGCTGACCAATGCCCACGAGGAGCCCGCCTTTGCGGATCCCCAAAGCCATCGAAGGGGACCGCTCCCGGTCTCGGAGGCCCTGCGCGGTCGCACGGTTTTCTTGCCCCTGTTTCACGGCATGCGTCCTGAAGAGGAAAATGCGGTGCTGGCCGCACTCGACGCACTCGGCCGACAGCCCCCGGTTGGCTGTCCGTAGAACTCTGCCGTATACTTTCAGGATGACCGAGCGAAAGAACAGCAGTTCGCGCAATTGGCGGGGCGAGGGTTCTGAGCGCGGCCGCAACCCTGCAAACCGTCGCTCCCCCTCCGGTGCCACCAAGTCGAACTTTCCGGCCGAGGCTCGCTACTGGGGCCGCGTCAATTCAGAAGGGGCCTTCGAGGAGGCCCCGGGATTTCCGGAGCCCCGCTACCAATTTCCCTGGCGCGCCCTCGGTCGAGGAATGCGCAGCGTCGTGCCGCATCTTTCGTCGGCCGTGGTCGGCGCACTTTCGGCACTCGTCTTTCAGACGTTGCTTGCCCAACCAACCGCAACCGTCACACAACCCGCCCCCACGATCATCGTGAACCCGGCTCCCGTTGCCGCCGCTGCTCCCCCTCCCGCACCGGTGGTTGTGGCGCCCGAACCGGTCGCGGTGGTTGTGACCCCCACCCCACAACGCGCGGCAACACCCCGCCTGACGATTCCGCTACGGCCCAGACCCATGCGTAGCACAGGTGTTGCGACCCATTCAGCACCCAGAGCGCGAGATATAAGGCCGAGCGATCCAGACGCGATTCTGGAGCCTTCGTTCTAGGGTAGGGTTAGGGCTAGCTCCGAAAAAAAGGGGCCACCGGCC
>JAWXBF010000250.1:0-16459 GCA_034439895.1 Deltaproteobacteria bacterium | reverse complement strand
TCGCGCTTACCGACGGGGGCAATCTCATATTTGTTGAGCAATACCGCGCACCGCTCGGCAAGAACTGCTTTGAATTGCCTGCCGGACTTGCGGGCGACGACCCTGCCCACGCCGGCGAGCCGCTCGAAGAAGCAGCCCGGCGGGAATTGCTGGAGGAGACCGGCTATCTCGCGGCAAAGGTCAAGCACCTCTTCGACGGGGCCACCTCGCCGGGAATGACAGACGAAGCCGTCTCGTTCTTCTTGTGTACTGGGCTCACCAAACAACACGCCGGCGGTGGCGTTGAGGGCGAATCCATCGCGGTACACGAAGTGCCACTGCAGGAGGCGACCAACTGGTTGCTGCGCAGGCAATCCGAAGGCCACGCCGTTGCGGCCAAAGCGTTCGCCGGAATCCTGTTCGCAGAGCGCGCCGCTACTGGTACATGAACACGATTTCGACGCGGCTATTTCGCTGTCGACCGGAATTGGTCCGGTTGTCGGTCAGCGGTTCGTCACTGCCGCGCCCGAGAACAGTAATACGATTCGCGGAAACACCGTTGCTGAGCAACATCATCTGAACCGCGTAGGCTCTGGCGAGCGAGCGTGCGAGCATCGCATCCTGGCGTCCGCGACTGTCGGTGTGGCCCACCACCTGAACTGGAAATTCTTCGTATCGCTTGATGAGCTGGGCAACACCGAGAAGGACGCCTTCGCTCCCGGCGGCAAGCGCTGTGTCCTTGGCGCTGCGAAACAACAAGGCGGCGGGGATATGAATGACCACCCGTTGCAAGGATCCACGCGATTCGCGTCGAACCTCGACCATCGGCAAGGCGGCTGCTTCCCGGTTCAAGGATTCGGCTTTCGCCACCCGAGCCGCGTCGTTGGCACTCTTGTCGAAAATCGGCTTGGCCTGTTCGATCGCTGAAGCTGCTTTTTGTCGACCCAGGTCCGCAGTGGCTCGAGCCGCGTCCAGTTGATTGGCGCCAAGTTCCGTGCGAGCCCGCGCGATGAGCACTTTGGCTGCCTCAAACGCCTCGGCTGCATGGACCGGCGCATTCATACTTTCGGCCTCCTTCAGCAATGCCTCGGCAGCTTTTACCTTCTCGGCGGCGTCCGAACGCGACTTTTCGCCCTGGAGCTGTTCGGATAGCCGGTGGTTTTCTTCCTCGGCCGAATGCTTCTGCCGTTCAATCTCGCCCTGCAGACGAACCTGTTCGCGTTTTTCGCGTTCAATGCGTTGCAGCAACCCCAGATTTTCTTTGGTTGCATCCAGCTCGCGTTCAAGCTTGTCAATCTCGGTTGCCGCCGCGTCGAGTTCTACGTGCCCTTTTTTTATCCGTGCTTCCGCGTCCCGTTGCTCCGAAAGTGCGATCGCGTGTTTGACCTTGGCCTCGCCAAGCAACGCCAGCTGTCGCGACTCTTCGAGTTCGTTGCTTTCCCAGTGGTTGCGGGCATCGACCATCAGATGATCAGCCTGCGCAATCAGGTCGGGCGCGACCTCGGCCGCACTTCGGGTTTTCGGATCCGTTCGAATGTGCTCGAACGATTCGAGTTCTCGCGGTTTGGGCGGCGACCCGCAACCGAGGAGGACCAACGCAGGAACACAAGCCGACAACCACCGCAGCGATTTCATTGTGCTTTCTCCCCGATGTTCGCCTTTTTCGTCGACAACTCCGCGAGCTCTTTTTTGAGCGCCTTGATGCGCTTGCGGGCCACTGCGAGATCGGCCTCCATCTTGCTTGCCTCGGCCTTGAGGCGAGCGGCTGCAATCTTCTCGCGCACCATGTCTTTTTGCGCGTCGACCCGTTCGAGGACAATTTTTGCGGCCTCGTAGTCTTCTTCGCCGCGAAGTTTCCAGGCCTCGGTGAGCCACTTTTCGAGAGTGCCAATCTCGTCGCCGGATGAGCGCAATTCGTCGAGACGTCGGAGATCCTGCAAACCCCGTCGCTCTCGGTCGATCATGAGTTGAAGATCGTCGGCCTCGTCGCCAAGGGCAGGCGTGGCCAGTAGACAGATCAAGGGGAGTAAGTACCAACAGGTTTTATTGAGAATCATGGGATGACCCCCGTGGGGCCAAGTGGCAAACTATTGCGGTCGGCGACGAACTGCAAGCGTCACGAACACGGCGAGGCGGGATCGCGGTCCTGCCGGTGCAACCCCGCGCAAATCCAAGGATTCGGGCCGCACCTCGGGCCTTGACGGGATGCCCAGGGCGCGGCATATCTGTCGGTCCGCGGTGAGCGTAGCTCAATGGTGGAGCACCGGATTGTGATTCCGGTGGTTGCGGGTTCAAGTCCCGTCGCTCACCCCCAAAAAACTAAGGTAAGTTTGGTCTTCTGACGAAGATCGGTGAACGAGCACGATCTCGTCCATTCCGAGTGAAGACCATCTACCGTTTCAGAAGCCTGCGAGCCACCCTTCTTGTTGCGCTCGGAGGGGCAATTCTTCCCTGTGCACCGACATTCGCCGTGGAGAATCCCAGCATTGCGGTGGTGCCACCTGCCTTTGAAGGCGACCTGCCAGACGCGGCGAAGGCGTTGCTGTCGGAACGTCTCGCCGAAGGGTTGCGAGCGGCTGGCCTTACGGTTCGCGATGCGACCGACGTTTACGACAAGACCTGCACGAAGCCCGCCTGTTTCCGTGAGTTCGCGAAAAAGACCGGCGCTGATTTTCTCGTGACGCTCAATATCAAGTTCGAGCAAAAGAACTACGACTACAGTTTCGAGATCCTGAACGGATTCACCGGACAGGCCACCGGGGCGCTGGATCGCCGTTGCAACATCTGTGGATTGACCGAAGCTGGGGATCGGATGTCGCTTGCGGCCTCGTCTTTGGCCGAGCGATTGCACAACGTCGTCAATGAGCCCTCGCGCATCCTCATCCATTCGAACGCGATAGGCGCCAAGGTCAGCATCGACGGAAAGCATCGTGGTACGGTTCCCCTTGAAGTCAACCTCGCCGCTGGTCCTCACAAGGTCGTGCTTGCTGCGCCCGGCTTTTTGGGAGCAGAGAGAGACGTGACGGTTGTGGCCGGCGTTGACCACGCCCTTGATTTGACGCTGATGAAGGTTCCGTCCGATTTCCCCTACAAGACAGCAGGTTGGGTTGGGGTCGGAACAGGCGCGGCATTGTTGGCAACGGGTGCCTACCTGATTACGTTGCACGGCGCCGACAAGAACTGCCCGGCTGCCGACCGCGATCAAGACGGCGATTGTCCCAAGATTTACCAAACGGACTTCTGGGGTGCGGGGGCCTTCGCAGCAGGGGCGATCTCTGCAACCCTCGGTGGGTTCTGGTTGTATCTGGGTCAAAACACTGCAGACGAGACACCCACCACGGGTGGTGTCTCGGTTGGAATCGCCGGATACCGCGGTTCAATGTGAGGCTAGCGGCTAACGCCCCTCGACCTGCTTGAGACGCGACGCGACTTCGCGGTTGTCAGGGTCGAGTGAAAGCGACAGGCGATAGGAACTGGCCGCCTCGGCGGTTCGGAAAAGCTTGAAATAGCTGTCCCCGAGCAACGCGTGGTAGCGCGCAGATTTCGGTGACCGGCGCACGGCCTGCCGAGCCCACTCGACCGCTTCTTCGTAGCGCGCTTTCTCAAACGAAACCTCGGCTAGCCCGCCAAACCCTTCGGGGTTGCGCGGATCAGCCGCAATCGCAGCACGGAACGCCGACTCGGCTGGACCGAACTTTGCGCCTTTCATGGCGACGCGACCTGCGTTGACGCTTGACACCGCAGCGGCAACGTCGCGCTTCATCCCCGCATCATCCACGACCGGTGCGACGGCCTTGCGGGCAGCGTTTAACACCGGTGTGGGCTTCGGCTTCGTTGTTTCGGCAACCACCCGAGTCGGGGTACCGCGCGCCCGATCCACAGACCGAATATCTTTCGGATCGAGCGTCGCAATCACCTCGTAGAGTGGTTCGGCATTCTTCGGCATGCCCTCGTCCCAGGCGGCGTTGGCCATCCGACGCAGACCGTCTGCGAGGCGACTGCGCTCGGAGCCAGAGGTATCCAGCTTGGCGAGTTCCTCGATCGAAAGCCTGGCCTGGGAAAGCATCCCTTTTCGAGTTGCGGCGTAAACGTTCGCGGCAAGTTCGGCGGCACGGCGGGTTCGCTTCGACGCAGGACGCCTCGACCATTCGGCGCGATCCAGAAACACCTCGATCTCCCCGGGTTCAATCTGCGCGCGAGCCTGAAGCTCGAGGTCGCCGGGCAGAAAGCGCAAGGCCTCACGGTACTTGACGATCGAGAGTTCAAACAGTTCGAGGGCATCGAGTTCGCCACCAAGCGCCATCAACGAAGCGGCAGCCGTGGTACGCATGTAGCGCGCGCCATCCGAAACGATGCCAAGTTTCTTGGCTTCTGACTCGGCTCGTTCGACATACGACAAAGCCGAGCCGTCGAATGGATCGACAAAGTGCTGACGGCGAACCGCCTGTTCGGCGCGAATGACCCACGCGGCCACCTCGGCGGCCTCGGTCGTCTTGGTGACATCGACACGAACTTCCCTGATCACCACTTTCGGCTCCCGTATCACGCCGAAATAAAGCGCCACCAGGATGGCGACGAGCGCCGACGACGACGACGCCCAGATCATTATCTTTCGCCGATTTCCGGCCGGCGACGGCATCCGTTCTGCGAGCGTTCTCCGCCACTCGTCATCGACAGGCGGCAGTTCTAGATCGTCCCAGCTGGTGGACAGACCGGATCCGATTTGGGCCTCGCAAAGCAATGCCTCCACGGTGGCCATGTTGGCGGGTCGATCCGCGGGATCTTTCTCAAGACATTGCAGGATGGTTTCTTCGAGGCGCGAGCTGAACCTTCGATCCGGCGCGGTCATCGCCATCGGCAATGGCGCCTTCTCCAGGTGGAGTTTCAGCGTTTCGACCGCGGTTGGATTGCGGAACGGCGCAAGGCCTGTCAGCAACTCGTAAGCCACGATTCCAAATGAGTAGATGTCACTTCGATGGTCGTACCCGCGAGCAGAAATGCGCTCGGGTGATACGTATTCCGGCGTTCCGGAGATCGTCTTGGTCCCGGAGCGAGATTCTTCAAGCAACCCTGCAATCCCGAAATCGACCATCTTCACCGCATCGGAACGATGCCCGCGTTCGAGCAGCATGATGTTGTCGGGCTTCACGTCGAGGTGAGCAACGCCCTTTTCGTGAACGGCGCCGAGAGCCTTGGCCAGTTGTCGCAGGATCGGAATGGCGCGCGTTTCATCGAAGGCAACCCCCGCGCGAAGCAGTCGACCGAGGGATGTTCCCTCGATGTGCTCCATGACGAAATACACCCGACCGTCGGAAAGTTCACCGAAGTCGGTTACGTCCGCGATGTACGGACTCGATATCCGTGACGCGGTTCGAGCTTCGCGCAAGAAGGCCGCAACACGTTTCGCATCGACTGCGGTTTGGTTCAGGAGGACCTTGAGCGCAACCCGCTTCTGAAGATCGACGTGCTCCGCCTCGTAGACCGCACCCATTCCGCCGCGTCCGATGCGCGATAGAATTCGGTATCGTGATCCGGGAATCACCTGCCCCAAAGGCAGATCGACATCCGGGCCAATGGCGCTGAGTGCAATGCGCGGGTTGGTTCCGGTTACTGACATGGCGTGGCGGGTGCCGCCTCGATCATACGGATCGTCTGATTGAGCCTCGAACCTGAGCAGCCTCAGAGTAAAAAACGTGGTCCAACGTACAAAATGACCGAGGCGGGATTGGCCTATTCCGAGGGCGCGTGGCCCAGGCGCGCGCGCAGAGATTCCGCTGCGCGGGGGTCCTCTCGTCCGATGGCAGACAAGACCTTTTCGCGTTCGACACTGTCAACGCCGCTCATCAAGGCCACCGTCCGGGTCGATCCGTCGACGCGGTGAAGCTCACCGACGGATTCCAGTTCGGCAACCAGGGTCTCCAAGACCAAATCGAGAACGTCACGGTTGACCCGTTCAAGCGTCGACAGGCGGGTCAAAGCGGACGCCCTGCTTGCCTCGGGCAGCTGAGCAATGACCGCTGCCGCGCGTTCGGCAGAAAGAAGACCAAGTACCACCGCAACTGTTTGAGGCTGTTCGCGAGTCAGGATGGCGCCGAGGGTTGCGGGATCCGCGCGACGCAAGCGTGACAGCGCGGGACTTTCCTGCGGCGCATCCGCGCCACCCTCGTGTTGACGCCAAAACACGGCGCCGAGCAGCAGTTCGTTCACGGCACGGTCGTCGAGGTACCGCAGCACCCGGGCGGCCTGCTCGCGCCCAAGATCGACCAAAACGGCGGCGGCCTGCACGGCGGCTGAATCAACCACGCCCATCGCGTCTAACCTTCGGCCTCGGAAGGTAAACCAATCGCCTTCCTTCCGTTTTCCACGCCGCGTCGACGAAGTTTTTCAACCAGGGTGGTTCGGCCCATCCCCAGTAAAGCGGCGGCCTCTTTCTTGTTGTTACCCGTGCGTTGCAAGGCCTCGTCAATGAAGGCGGCTTCGAGTGCATGCAAAAATTCCGGCAAATCCAGGGACATTTGCAGCTCGACCTTCGGAAAACCCGAACGGGAGAACATTGATGCCTCGACTTGATTCTGCGGCACAAACGGCCTCACCACACGCTGCGCGGGCCGGCGCTCCAGATCAATGTCGCCCTCCGCGGCTTCGGCGTCGAGCAAGAGCGGCATTCCGATCAGCCGGTCCAACTCATCGAGACCCAAGCCCGATGCTGCGTCCGGAGGCGCGGAAGACGGCTGCAACAATTCGGCGGGCAGATCGGACAATCGAATCACGGACGATTCGCTGCAAACCGACAGTCGCTCAACAAGATTCTCGAGCTCACGGACGTTGCCCGGCCAGCCATGGCGCCGCAACCGTTCCAGCACCGCCGCATCGACCGCACGCAGTTCTCCGCGTTTGCGCCAAAAGTGCGAAAAAAGCACCGGAATGTCCTCGCTCCGTTCGCGCAAGGCCGGCAAGCGCATGGGACAGACGCACAATCGGTAATACAAATCGCTGCGAAAGCGTGCTGCTGCGACTTCAACAGCGAGGTCGCGGTTCGTGGCGGCAATCAAGCGAAAGTTCGCAGAGACCGATTGCGACGAGCCCACAGGTTCGTAAGATCGTTCCTGGATCAAACGCAGCAACTTGACCTGCAAACCGAGCGGCAAATCGCCGATTTCATCGAGGAACAACGTCCCCCCCTGAGCCATTGCCACTCGGCCCATTCGAGTCGAGGTTGCGTCCGTGAAAGCGCCCCGAGTATGGCCAAACAGTTCACTTTCGAGCAGAGCCGCGGGAATCGCACCACAATTAACCGGGACGAAGGCGTGATCGGCACGGGAACTCGACTGATGAATCAAACGAGCCATCACTTCTTTTCCGGTTCCCGTTTCACCTGAAAGCAAAACGGTGGCATCGGAGCCAGCAACACGAATGGCCGCACGGCGCATCTGCTCGATCGGAGAATCCGTTGCACAGACCAGCATCGGTCCCGCATTGCCTTCTGCATTCATCATTCCGCTTATTCGGACGGTAGCAATTGCCATCTGAAGAATTCATCGGCACCCTGGCGCTGCGCTTGAGCCACAACCCTGACGCGAAAGACCAGGCGTCAGAACAGTGACGACCCAGGCCCAAAGGACTGCCATTGCGGTCTCGAAATTCCTGAAAACGCGCCGCGGAGCACCATGCGGTGGTACGTTGTGGGGCGTGAAAAAACTCAATCGCATCGCGTCACCGGAAAACCTCGTCTGGATCGATCTGGAGATGACCGGCCTCGACGTCAACACCGAGGTCATCCTGCAAGCCGCCGTCATCATCACCGACAACCAGCTTGCCCCTCTCGAGGAGTTCGTCTGTGACATCTGGCAACCGGAGTCTCGCCTACAGAACATGTCGCCCTTCGTCCGTGACATGCACACAAAAACGGGTTTGCTTGAGCGGTCGCGCGCATCTCGGACCGACACGGGCGACGCGGAGAAGCGATTGATCGAGCGTGTCGCAGGGTGGTGCAGCTATCCAGCCACGGTTTGCGGAAACACGATTTGGCAAGACCGTCGGTTTATCGAGAAACACATGCCAGGACTGGATCGCATTCTGCATTACCGCATGGTGGATGTATCGGCCCTAAAGATTCTGGCGACGCGGTGGTACGCCGATCGACCGGGCTTTGCCAAGTCGAAAGACGGCGAACACGACGCTCTGGTGGACATTCGCAATTCGATTGCCGAACTGGCTCATTATCGCAAAACCATCCTGCAATGACGCGCGACCGTTTCCTTGGGTATTCAAGCCTGGCAACCGCGGTGATTGTCGCGATCGCTTGCGATAACAACGATACCGGTCCACGCGACGCCGCAACCGATGCAAGCGTTCAGGAGGCCGGCGCGAGCATCGATGTGCTACTTTCCCCGCGTTCGATCGATTTCTCCGCGTCGGGGTGCGTCCCGGGAATGGAACCAGGATCTGAATCGTCGTGTTCGGGGCCGGCTCCGCTAAAAATCACGTTCTTGCCGGCTGCATCCGGTTCGGTAGACTCTTTTCTTTGGCTTTTTGGCGACAACACGCAGTCTAGTGACACGGTTGCATCTCACACCTTTTCCTTGCCAGGCCGATACGATGTGGTTCTGGTCGCGGGTGACAAGGCGGGATCGGTATTCCGCGCCCGACCGGGCTACATCAACGTCCTGCCGAATGCGCTCGGTGGCCCGTGCGACGTGAGCGCGCAATGCGCCCCCGATTTGCGGTGTTATTGTGGATCCGCCGACACCTGTTCGGCCGAGTTCACGGTCGGATTCTGCAGCAAGCCTTGCGATTCCGGTTGCGTCGTGGGCGCCTGCGTCGATCTGTCGTTGTCAGGACAGGTCGACGATATCTCCCCCTGGCGAACCGCGCTCTGCCTCGCCACCTGCACTGACAACAACCGTTGCACCGGGCATCTACAGTGCCGCGAGTTGCCAGCCCGTACCGTCCCAACAACCTGGACCAAAGCTTGCTTCGCGGAGGTCCCGACGCGCGCCGGTTCACGGTGCCGCGGATCGAACGGGTTGTTGCAGCAAAACGCGTGCATTACCGGCCTCTGCGAAGATCTGGGGGCCTACGGATTGTGTACGCCATCGTGTACCGACGGCGCCTGTCCGGCCAATACCGCATGTGCCACGATTTCGGGCGGCGGTCGACGGTGCATTCCTCGCTGTGGAACAGCGTTCGCGTGCAACCAAGATCCGTTGCTGGCATGCGTTCCTGAAGGGCTTGCTGGACCCAGAGGATTCTCGGTTGGTGGCGCGGAAAAGGACGATCGCTTTTGCATGCCGAAGGCGTGCACCGATGATGGATCGTGCGCCCCCTCCGGCCGATGTGAACGCGTCAACAACGGCCCGGGGAACTGCGTGCTACGATAACGCCCGACTACTCGAGATCTTCGTGTTTGACGACGATGTGCTCGCTCGGCTCGGTAACGGACTCCGATTCCTCGGCCGTCACAATCAATGAGAACGATTCAAGCGGCGTATTGCCAATACACACGCCCTTTCGATCATCCTCGTCGTACTGCAACGTTCCAAGCCGCTGTGGCGATCCGTCGTCGGCGGTAACCCAAACGGCGAAGACCGAAGTGCCCTCGGCGACCCGTTCCGGGGGAGGAAGGTGATCAATTTCGACCGTCACCTTCCTGTTGCCCATGTCGGTGTCCTCGACTTCGATGTTCACATCCGAGCCAGCGGCTGGGCCGACACCAGGTGCCGTATATGAATTGGCGCCTCCACAGCCGCCGAGGAAGGCGGGCACCGTGGCGAGCGTGATGGCAATGGCACTGGACTGAATGAGAGAGCGTATGCGTGTCATGGTGTTTCCTTTGCGCAGGTGGGCGAAAACTTTACCAGTATTGTGGACGGGAAGGGAAACGACGCGTCGCGCCATCCAAAGAATCGATCCCTTCCAAAATTTTTGACCGGCCCCCGACGAGAATGGCAAGGGCTTCGCTCATCGTTGCATTCTAGGCCGCTGCGCCGGTGTGTTTGCTGCGGAGATCCGCCAATATGGCTTCGACGTTCTTGCGGGCATCGCCGAAGAGCATGACGGTGTTGTCTTTGAAGAAGAGTGGGTTTTCAACGCCGGCGTAACCACTCGCCATGCTGCGTTTCATGACGATACAGGTCTTGGCTTTCCAGACCTCGAGAATCGGCATGCCGTAGATGGGGCTCGCCGGATCGTCGAGTGCGCCGGGATTCACGATGTCGTTGGCACCGATGACGATCACCACGTCGGTCGATGGAAAATCCGGATTGATCTCTTCCATCTCGAGGACTATGTCGTACGGAACCTTGGCTTCTGCGAGCAATACATTCATGTGTCCGGGTAAACGACCCGCGACCGGGTGAATGGCGAAGCGAACGTCGGCGCCGGCATCGCGCAACAATCGAACGACCTCGTAAAGAGGGCTTTGGGCTTGCGCGACGGCCATACCGTAGCCCGGAACGATGATCACCTTGCGGGCTTCGCGCAACAGCGACACGGTATCGGCAACATCGATGCTGCGTTCTTTTCCGGCCGGCGCGTTGCTAGCCCGGGCGGGGGCTTTGCCTTCGTCGGCACCGAAGCCACCGAAGATGACACTGACAAACGAGCGATTCATCGCCTTGCACATGATGTAGCTCAGAATCGCACCGCTCGAGCCCACAAGTGCACCGGTGATGATCAACAGATCATTCGAAAGCATGAAGCCGGCGGCGGCCGCTGCCCAGCCGGAGTAGCTGTTCAACATGGACACAACGACGGGCATGTCTGCGCCACCGATGGCCATGACGATGTGAATGCCAATGATCGAAGCCACTGCAGTGTTCACAAGCAGCGGCGTGACGCCGGCATCCATCTCGGCCCCCACGAATCCAACACCCATGTAGACGCAAATGCCGAAGGCCACGAGGTTGAACACGTGACGTCCGGGCAACAACAAGGGGCGCGAGCCAATAAGTCCTTGCAACTTGGCGAAGGCGACGATCGATCCGGTGAACGTCAGTGCGCCGACAAAGACGCCGATAAAGGTCTCCACCTCGTGGATGCGGGCTTCGATTCCTTCCGCGTGGGTTCCCACGTCGAGGTAGCTGGCGAAGCCGACCAGCACGGCGGCGGCGCCGACGAAGCTGTGCAAGATCGCGACGAGCTGCGGCATCGACGTCATTTGCACGCGAGCGGCAAGCGCAGCACCGACGATGCAACCGACACCGAGCGCGCCTGCGAGGATGCCGTAGCTTGAAACCTGTGGCCCAAGCGCGGTCGCACCGATCGCAAGCAGCATTCCGATGATGCCGAGGGTGTTGCCCCGCCGCGCGGAAGACTGATTGGAAAGTCCACCGAGGCTGAAGATGAACAGTATTCCGGCGGTGATGTAGGCCAGCGTAACGAGACTCTGTGGCATGATCCGTTCACTCCGAACTAACGATGAAACATGCGCAGCATGCGCTTTGTCACCAGGAAGCCGCCAGCCACATTGATGGCTGCGACGAGAATGGCGATGGCCCCAAGAACCGCCGATGGCGCCGACAACGGGCCACTGACCTGCAACATACCGCCGACAATGATGATGCCGCTGATCGCGTTGGTGACACTCATGAGTGGCGTGTGCAAGGCGGGCGTCACATTCCAGACAATCTGCCAGCCAATCACACACGAAAGCGCGAACACGGTGAGGTGCGAAAGGAATGCAGCGGGTGCGATCGTGCCGAACGCCCCCAACGCCAGCGCAAGCACCGCGAGCGCAATAAACGTGCCGGGGCCAGCTTTTTTTGCAACCTTCTTGCGCGGGTTCACCTCTGTCTTTACGATCGGAACGTTCGGCCGCGACGGACGTTGCACAACCGGTATGGGTGGCACCTCTTTCTTCGGTGGAGGCCACATCAGTTCGCCGTTTTGTAACACAAGCGCACCACGCACGACCTCGTCGTCGAGATCGATGTGGAAGCTTTTGGCACCACCCATATCCGCGAGCAAGTGGGTCAGGTTGGATCCGTAAAGCTGGCTCGCCGTGGGGGCAAGTCGACTTGGCATGTCATTGAAGCCAATGATGTGGACGCCGTACTTTTCGACGACCTGCCCGGGCAAGGTGCAGGCGCAGTTGCCGCCGTTTTCCGCGGCAAGGTCAACGATGACGGAGCCCTTTTTCATGCTGCGAACCATCGGTTCGGTGATGAGGAGTGGCGCTGGTTTGTTGGGGATGAGGGCGGTCGTGATGATGATGTCGACTTCCTTGGCCTTGGCCGCGAACATAGCCATCTCGGCCTTGACGTAGGCTTCGCTCATCTCGCGGGCGTATCCGCCCCCACCCTCGCCTTCTTCTTCCACTGCCAGTTCGATGAACTCGGCGCCGAGGCTCTTGATCTGATCCTTGACGGCCGCTCGGGTATCAAATGCATAAACGATGGCGCCGAGTCCGCGGGCCGCACCAATCGCGGCAAGGCCCGCGACGCCGGCTCCAATCACCAGGACCTTGGCCGGTGCCACTCGCCCGGCTGCTGTCATTTGGCCGGTGAAAAAGCGACCGAAGAAACTGGCGGCCTCAATGACCGCCCGATACCCGGCGATGTTGGCCATAACCGACAGCGCATCCATCTTTTGTGCTCGGCTGATGCGTGGTACCTGATCGATGGCCAGCGCGGTGATCTTGCGTGCCGCCAAACGTGACACGAGTTCCTGGTTCTTGCCCGGCCACAAGAAGCTGATCAACGTTGCGCCTTCGTGCAAGAGATCGGCTTCGTGCACGCCCAGGATAAGGTTTTGCTCGGGCGGCTGCACCTTCAGCACGACATCGCCCGTCTGCCACAATGCCCGCGTGTCCTTGACGATGACGGCACCGACGGATTCGTAGTCTTCGTCTCCGAAGGAGGCGCCGAGACCGGCACCCGCTTCGATTTCAACCTCGAAGCCAAGCTTGATGAGTCGGGCGGTACTCTCGGGGGTGGCAGCAACCCGACGTTCGCCAGGTCGGATTTCCTTCGGGACGGCGACTTTCATTTTGCCCCCTATTTCTAACATCAATTTGGGCGCGACTGCGATTCAGACACCCGCTCATCTCAAACCGGCAACCACCACCCAATCCGGCCCAAAATGGTCGGGATGACCGATCTCGAAAATCCAAATGCGACCGACGCTGCAATTTGGATCCCGACCGCCTCCCACGACGGGTTGGCCATGGTCAGCAGAGCGACCGAGGCCGCAATCGTTCCGGCCATCACCCGCCCTCGCAGTGTGGATCGGCCTCCGGACGAAAAATAATCCACAAGTGATCCCTGCAGCAAACCTCGAAATACCAGCTCTTCGGCTATTACCACCAACCAGAGAGGCGAAGCGCTGCCTGCGAATTGTCCCGGACGCAAACCAGCCGACACCGCAACGATCAGCACTGTCAGGCCGACCCGCCAGGCCCAACGTGTCCCGGAAAAGGCGCTCTGCCAGTTGCGTCGACCAATCCAAAGGAGCTGCGCGCATACCCCGAACGCGACGAGGCCCGACCACCCGACCCGCGCCATCAAGGCCGAGGCCGCACTGCCACCCGAAGCAGCAACGCTGGCCTGCGTGGCGTGCACCCCAAGATGGAGGAGAATCACGGCAACCACGCCGTCACCGGGAGCGGCCCGGGACATGGCCAGACGCTCGGCATCCAGACAGTCCTCGGCGCGACGCACGCCGGTCATCCAAAACAGGACGGTGGCGAGAACAAACAATGCCGTCGTACGCGCCCAAACGTCATACGTTTGACTGAGGCCGAGATTATATAGCCCCGACACGATGAGAAAGAGGTACACGGTGCCGGGCCCGATGGCGGAACGGCCGGGCGTAGAGAGATCGGCTGCGTCACACCCGATGCCAACCGCAAGCGCAGTGACGACCAGCGCGCCCACGACGACGACGAACAGAACGCGAAACGCCTCCGGTGAAAAGAACGCAAAGCCCGCAGCGTGAAAGCCAAGTACGACGAACGCCAACACGGCGAACCCCACCACCAGCAGTCCCCAGGCCAAAGATTTTTGGACGAGGATTCGCCAAAACGGAACCGGGACCGAACGCAGGATCCAAAACACCTGTCGTTCGGATTGCATGTGCGTAAGCGGACCAATCGTCGCCAGATAGGCACACAATGAATACGCAACCACGCCAACCCGCTCCGGATCTGACGCCGTCCAGTCCGAAACTGGCGTACCAACCAAGGCAACCGCCACCAGCACGATCGGCATGGCGAGCAGCATCACAAAGCGCGGGCGATCGCGCACCAGTGCCAGCCAATCGCGCCCTGCGATCGAGAGGACTCGACCGTGCGTCCGGGCCGGTATGACCTGGTCGATTTCACGGGCAGCGTCGCCATCGTCTTCCCAACCTTGTTTGCCGGCCAGGCGCCCCACCGCGACCATGCCAACAAGTACGCCCACCGTACCAAGGGACATGCCAATGAGCCAGACCCACGCCGCCGCCGTATCGTGTTGCAAAAGCGCACGGAGTGCCGCCACCGGAACGCCGAGGGGTGAACTCAAGATGCGTTCAGCGAAGGGAGATACGAGTGCAATGGCCGCCGATGGGCGCCGCAAAACCATGCTGGCAAAGATCCACAAAAGCGCGATCATCAAGGCCGAGGTCAGACCCAGGGTGGTCCACATCAACCGTCGACGCCTCGGTGCGATCCAGCGGTGTAATGCGGTTTGAATTGCCTGCGCGGCGCCCAGGATCGCAACCTGACTGAGAATCGAAACCACAGCGGCGACGCCAAGGCCAGCGCCACCGAGATGCCACACCGTTGAGGCGCCGGCGAGCACGGGGAACAAAAACAATGCTCCCCAAAAATCTAGGACAGCGGCCCCCAGGCAGCGGGCCAACATCAAGCGGTGTAGGACGATCGGATGGGACAGATAAAAGGCGTTTTCCGCGCTGCCGGACCGCACAGCGTCCCCCGCCGCCATCTTCGAGAAGAGATTGGAAAGCGCAAGACCGGTCGTGAACGTCGCCAAGACGGCCGCCTGAACCGAGACGCTTGCAACTTCGGCGATGCGAGAAAACGATGTGAGAAACAGTCCAAAGAACGCGATCGGCACGATGAGACCGACCATCGCGAGCAGCCGTCCGCGCGATCCACGCGGCGTTTTGACGATGCCGTTCCTGAGATGACGCCAGCGCGCGTTCACCATCACACGTCCGATGGCCCATGCGCCCGGAGCAACCGACGCGATCGGCTCCGAACCTATGCCGTCGCGGTAAGAAATAACTCCTCCAGCGACGCATCGCCGCTTGCGCCGTAACGGGTCCGTAGTTCATCCGCAGTACCAATTGCGCGCAGTTTCCCACCTTCAAGAATCGCGACGCGGTGACATAACTTCTCTGCTGAATCCAGCAGGTGGGTCGACAGAAACACCGTGCGACCCGCACGCGCCAGCTCCGCAATACGAGAGCGCATGTCGCGGGCCGCTCTCGGATCAAGTCCGTTGGTTGGCTCGTCCAGTATCAAGACCCGCGGGTCGTGAATCAACGCAGCCGCGAGTGCCAGGCGCTTTTTGGTGCCGTGCGAATAGGTCGAGGTCAGCCGCTTACAATCCGCACCAACGAATTCTGCGCCCAGTTCACCGGCGCGTTTGCGCGCAACGGAACCATTCATTCCGTGCAACCCCGCAACCAGCTCAAGAAACTCAAGTCCGCTGAGGTAGGGGTACAAAAACGGTTCATCCGGCAAATAGCCAACGCGCCGTTTGACCTCGACGGAATTCGTATGACAGTCGAGACCATCAATCGACGCACGACCGGCAGTTGGGCGCAACAACCCCATGAGCAGGCGAATCGTGGTCGTCTTCCCCGAACCATTGGGACCCAAGAACGCCATCACCTCACCCGGTTCCACGACCAGATCAAGGCTGTCGAGCGCGATGCGATCGCCGAACCGCTTGCACAGGCCCTGGGTCGTGATCACGGTTGAGCCAGCTTCACCAGAAACGGCGTATCGGGATGGGGTTGCGTCATGCGCCGATGATTGTAGCGCGGACCTCTGAAACAGACCCCCTTTCGAAACGTGGGAAGTGCGGGCGCCGGGGTGTTATCATTCCGTTCGAATCCATGAAAACGCGGCGTTTTGTCCCCCTCATATCCCTCGTTGCGACGCTTGCTTGCGGTGGTGACGCCGACTTTGACACGCCCGGCGAGGCCGCGGAGTTCCAGTCCTATTTCCAGCCCGCAACACCCTACCGCGATCAGGAATGCAGCCGACACGACGGTGCCCTTCGCGGACAGCGGGAACTGGTGCTGTATCGCGGTGGTCTGACCACCGACTCCGTTGGGCTGTTTCGCTTCACGAGCGGACTACAACGTTACTATGATCGCCACGATCTCCGATTTTTCACGCGCACACCGCCCCGCCCTCTCGCACTCGACTCGATTCTGAATCTCAACGAGGCGCAACTCAACGCCGAATTGAAGAAGAAGTTCCCCGGCATCGATCCCGACTCTGCATCGCTAACGGATGCTGAGATGC
>JAWXBF010000249.1:0-3004 GCA_034439895.1 Deltaproteobacteria bacterium | reverse complement strand
GTGCAGACCTTCGGAACCGGAACCATTGCTGACGACAGGTTGATGGCCATTGTGGATCGCCACTTCGATGCACGCCCATCGGCGCTCATCCGAGAACTCGATCTGCGACGCCCGATCTTCCGCGCCACGGCCGCCTATGGCCACTTCGGTCGTGAAGACAAGGACTTCACCTGGGAGAACACCGACAAGGCTGCAGCGCTTGCCGCTGATGCCAGGGGTGGTACGGTTGCAAAGTCCAAGTCCGCGCCTGCAGCAACGTCGTCCCGCCCGTCGAAGCGCCGGAGCGCAGGAGCGCAGGCATAGTTACCTGACGGCCGCACCGAATGCGAAGAAGGTGCGGCCGTCACGTCACCAATCGTAAATAGACCATAGAGACACCGGGCGTTTCCTCGCCAAACCCGCAACTGGAGAAGTAGCGACGGGTGTAGCCGAACGACGGAAGAATTTGGTGGGCTCGACATCGTCTTTCTCAATGCCACATGGACATCAACGTAAAAGGGGTGTTCTTTACACTCAAGCCACTGCTGCCGCTGCTGCGCGACGGCGGCTCGGTGATTGTCAACACATCGGTTGCGGGGCTTAAGGCCGCACCTCAGATGGTCGCGTATTCCGGTCTGCCGGCTGGATGGTCGCTTGATGTGACGAAAAATCTCGATCAGGTTATTATCTTGGCCGCATCATGAAAACACGAGTGTGGATTCTTGCCCTTCTGGTTGCGTCTGCTTGTGCGAGCGAGGAGGACTCCCCCGACGGTCTCGCGGATGCCAGCCAGCTTAACGGCTCCGGACAGGGAAGCGACGCTGCAGATGCGCCCCCGGAAGTTGTTGCGATCCCCGTCGACGCTGACGACGTTGCGATCCCCGTCGACGCGTCAGTTGCCGACCCGGTTGACGTGTCGCCGTCTCTCGACCTGGACAGCGCGGTGGATCCGTGTGCACCCAACCCGCGCAATGCGTGCGGCGGTTGCGTCGTGTTGACGGCCACGCCGGGAACCGCGTGCGGCGCCTGTGGCATGGTCCAGTGCGACGGCACCGACGCCACCGCCTGCAACGATCCCGGCGCCAACGCCTGCGGTGGATGCACCGCCTTGCCCTCCGCTCCGGGTGCTACGTGCGGCGTTTGCGGCGCCTATCAATGCAACGGTATGAACGCCACCGCCTGCAACGATCCCGGCGCCAACGCCTGCGGCGGCTGTTCCACGCTGCCCATGGCGATCGGCGGGGCCTGTGGGACCTGTGGCGCCTACGTCTGCGCCGGGACCAACGGCGTGGCCTGCGCCGACCCCTACGCCGATCCGGCCGCGCAATGCAGCGCGCAGCAGTACAGCTGCGGCACGGTGCCTGATGGGTGTGGAAACCAGGTCAGCTGCGGCGCTTGCAATCTCTTCCAAACCTGCGCCGGACACGGCTGCGAATGTCGTCGAAGCGACGCCGTGTACGCCAACCTGGTTTCCGGGGCGCCGAACATTGGCGGCATCGCCACGTCCCCCGATCGTGCGTTCACCGCGGAGGTCGTGTCGGCCAACACGATCCAGATCAACCAACGCGGAAACCGGTTCCACACGCTGGTGTTTTCGCCTGCCGGAGCCATTTCGTTCGCGGCGGTTGCGCTCGCCTGGGATCCAACATCGGCGTACCTGTCCGTCGAGATATCCGTCACCTACAACTTCGGCGGCGGCTCGGTCGTTCAGTACCAGATCAACGAGTTCGACGTGGCGGCCCTACCTGCAAGCCCGTCCCCCACCGCACGCCGGACGGCCACTGTGGGAACGGGAGATTTGCGCTACCGCCAGATGCGCTACACCACAGGTTCCACCGTCACCCTCGACAACGATTGCACGACGCCCTTCGTCGAGGCGCCCCTCGTGGTTCAGTGATCGTTGAATCCCCGAAAGCCCAAAACGAGGGCCGGCGTTCCCCATCCGCATTGTTGTGATACGGAACAACGTCCTCGCCGGTAGTCTAGTCGAACATCGTAGATGTAGACGTCGGGGGTCGGTGCGGTCTTCTCGCCCAAGAGCAACACATTTAGGTGCGCCGGGAAATGCAAAGCTGCCGCTTCTTGTTGACTGTAGATCCTGACCGGGAATTGATACGCAGTAGCCACGACGTCGCGAACGCTCGGGAATGGAACGCGATCATGCCGGACATAGTTTCGCCGCTCTCGCCCCGTGCCTCCTCGATCGTGATACGTCAGGAGTTTCGATCAATCACTTTTCCCTGTCGCGCCCCCAATGGATTGCAACCGATAGACGGACACATCAACCACGTCCGCGCACAGGACCGACACAGGGTCACCGCCCAGGGCAAACCCCGCCTGCTGCGCCGGCACGATGGAATGAGCAAACACTCTGGCGTCACGGATGCGATAGGGAGTGTGGTGCACTTGTCCCGCTTTCGTCTGCCCGCCGACTTTCTGCGCGAAAAGGTAGTACCGTTCCACTAAGAAGAATTCAAGGGTGCCCACGGCCGCTTCCCGAGCTGACCCGTGCGCTTGCCAAGCGTAGTCTGCGCGGGGCTCGGGACTAGACTTCCGCTGGCTGCAATAGTCGATGCGTTCGGCATTTTGGGTGGCCGCCATGGCAGCATGAAAATAAGGCAGGTGGAATGTCTTGCGTGCCAGCCAGACGGCCAGAGGTTGGTTGCAATCAAGTGAATAGAACCAGACGCCGGGGCGCCCCTCTTCATCGTGAACATACGTACGCACGTTGAGTTCCAAGAACCACGACAGCCAAGGCAAGGGCGGCAGCCAACGTGGGCGTACCCGCTGCATAAAGAAGGGAACGATGCCAAGGTAAGCGGCCCCCTCGTGCGTATCTACTGTGAGCGACTTGGGTAGCGTGGCTTGGATGATCATGGGATCGATCTGCCAATGTAGAAAAAGCAGATCGGTCCACCGCTGGTGCCCGACCACTATGGTTGAGGGCCGCACGCGCGCGTCGAGTCGGGCTTGGGTTGTGACCATAACAATGTATCCGCAGCAACGTGCAGTGAAGGACAGTATG
>JAWXBF010000248.1:0-56086 GCA_034439895.1 Deltaproteobacteria bacterium | reverse complement strand
CCCAACACGGGCGGCACACCCAACACGGGCGGCGCAGCGGCTGGTCCGGTTGCGCGGTGGACCTTCGAGGAGGGCTCCGGTTTGATAGCTGCCGACGGGACGGGCAATGGCAATACGTTGACACTTGCGTGTGTTGCGCCGTGTGTCGACGGTGTCGGGGCCAACGGATATCCGGGCTGGGAAACCGGCCACACGGGGAAGGGCGTTTCGTTCTACTACTACCAGATCGGACGGGTTGCTCCGTCGACATCGCTTGCCAGCATGGCCGGAGCGTACACGATCTCGGCGTGGGTGAAGCGTGTCCTGGCGCATACGGCAGGAGATCGGAGCCTCTGGGGTCGTCAAGCGACGGCGGATGGGACCGAGCAGCTTGCTGCTGTGACGGTGAATGCGGGCATCATCGAAGCCATCGGTGGCAGCAGTCGTGTTGCGGATTCAGCCAATGCACCCGACGCCAACGTGTGGTTTCACCTAACGGAAACGTGGGACGGTTCAACCCTCCGCTTGTACAAGGATGGTAGTCTGGTCGGCTCGGCCGCGATGACCAGCACGGCGTCTGCCAACACCCTCGGCGGCTTCGTTCTAGGCACGCGCCAGCAGGGTACCGACCTTGTGGGTTATGCTGACGCTGTCTTTGACGACGTGACCCTGTGGAGTCGCGCGCTCAGCACACCGGAAATCGCTGCGCTTACACAATAGGCCGCGTTGCTACCCGTCCCGCCCCTAAAAGGTGCAAAAACGCCCGACGGGGGACGGGTCACACGAATCACGCTAGCGTTTCGGGATGGCTCGCGTCCGCCTGCATTCGATTCTGATTTTCACTGCGTCGCTTGGTCTGTTTGGTGGCGCGGCGGTGGTGCGTCCCGCCCGGGCCGACGATGGTTTTCGCTGCAACGGCCGGATCATCTCAACCGGTGAGTGGATAAACCGCGTCATCGACAAATGCGGAGAGCCAGCAGCCGAAATGCATCGAACCGAGTTTCGGACGATACGGATCCGAGTGGGCAACTTCATCGAAGAGCGGATCGTCGAGGTTGTCATCGACGAAATGGAATACGATCTGGGGTCCAATCGCTTTCGCCGCTATTTGTATTTCGAGAACGGTCGGTTGTTGAGCACTACCACCGGTGACAAGGGCAGCGGCTAGCCCGTGTTCTGCCCGTGCTAGGGTCAGGGCCCCGGTGTCTGAAAGCGCGCCCCACTCCGATGACTCGACCTCGGCGCTTTTTGCGCTGCGAGACTACCGATTGTTTTGGGTGTCACGCGCGGCTGGCGCGCTCGGCGGCCTGATTCAAAGTGTGGCACTCGGCTGGCAGGTTTATGCCGTCGCACGGGAAACCATGGACGTTGCCCGTTCCAGCTTCATGCTCGGGATGGTCGGCCTCGTCTCGTTTCTACCCGTGTTGCTTTTGACACTGCCTGCAGGCGAAGCCGTTGATCGATACAATCGCCGTCGGGTACTCACGTGGTGTCTTCTTGGACAGATTGCCGTCGTCACGACGTTGACCGCACTCAGTTTCTTTCGGGTGCGCAACATGGCGCTGCTTTTGTCGGTAGCTGCCCTCTATGGCTGCGCCCGGGTCTTTTTTGCACCGGCCTCTTCAGCGCTCGGTCCCATGTTGGTTCCCCGAACGCTGCTTCCTCGCGCAATCGCCTGGAACTCGCTTGCGTGGCAGACCTCTGCCGTTGTGGGCCCCGCTATCGGGGGCATCCTCGTCGCGGTTTCGCCCACGCTGGCGTTTGGTGTTTCGGTGCTGTTGTATTCGGTTTCGGTGCTGGTGTTGGTGCGCATTCGCACGGACTCGCAACCTGTTGCTAAACCTGGATCGCGCTGGTCCCTCATGAAAGAGGGTCTGCACTACGTTTGGACCAACCAGATCGTGTTCGGCGCGATTTCGCTCGATCTTTGCGCGGTGCTACTCGGCGGGGCGACAGCCCTTTTGCCTGCCTTTGCGCGCGATGTATTGCATGTCGGTGCATCGGGTTTTGGTGTGCTGCGAGCAGCGCCGGCCGCGGGCGCAACGGTGGTGGCCCTCTATCTGGCCGCGAACCCAATTCGACGCCGCGCCGGCGTGATCATGTTTTCAGGCGTCGGGATCTTTGCACTCGCAACCATCGGTTTTGGTTTTTCGCGCAATCTGGCACTTTCGGCGGTGATGCTCGGCGTTCTCGGCGGTGCAGATATGATCTCGGTCTTTGTTCGACAAACGCTGGTTCAGCTGGTGACGCCCGATGCGATGCGGGGTCGTGTTGGCGCCGTCTCGACCTTGTTTATCGGCGCATCGAACGAACTAGGCGAGTTCGAGAGCGGATTCGTCGCACGGTTTATTGGCCCGGTTCGGGCTGTAATTATGGGCGGTGTCGGTGCGCTAGGTGTGACGATTGTCTGGATTCGTCTTTTTCCGACGCTCTGGAAATCGAACAGTCTGGAATAGCCCTCGGGCCTCAGGTCTTTTCGACTGCGAGCAGGGTTTGCTGGTCACCACGGCCGACCAGACGGTAGGCTGCCGTGCACCCAGTGCACGAAATTTTGGATGTTTCGGTCTTGGGCAAGGTGACGCCGCACACGCAGACCCAGGCGATGCGACGGGCCGGTACCCCGGCCATCAGGGCAAAGGGAGGCACATCGTGTGTGACGACCGCGCCTGCGGCAATCAACGCATGCGCTCCGATTCGATTGCCGCATACGATCGTGCAGTTGGCACCAATCGTTGCACCGTGCTCGACCTCGGTCTTGCGATATTCCTCTTTGCGAACGATGTTGGCGCGAGGATTGATCACGTTTGTGAAAACCGCAGATGGCCCCACGAATACGTCATCGTGCAAGATCACGCCGTCGTAGAGGGATACGTTGTTCTGGATCTTGCAGCGGTCGCCCATGATCGCCGTCTTGGCCATGAAAACATTCTGGCCGAGGCTACAGCCGATGCCGATGCGGGCGCCCGGCATCAGGTGGCAAAAGTGCCACACGCTGCTGTCTTGTCCAATGTGCGCACCCTTGTCGACCACCGCACTTGCGTGAATGTAGGCTTTTTTTCGCTTGCTCACGTTCATGTCTCCGTACGAATTGCCACGGGCGTTCCGCCCAACGCCATGGATTGTTGACCCGCCTCCAGCGCCTGCACAACTGCCAATCCCTGCCGACCGTCGCTGCGGGGTTGCTTTCCAGTGCGAACGCTATCGAGGAAATGTTCACATTCCGCCAGCAGGGGTTCGGTGTTGGCCAGCGCCGGTGCCAACATGTCACCTGTGCGGACGGCAACGCCTTCGGCAAAGGTCGAGAACCCTGCGCGGGGGATCGCGCTTTTGTCGTAGATGCGAACCTTGTCGTCGGAGGCCGTGTCGTCAAACGTCAGCATCTTCTTGCTACCGACAATGGTCAGACTTCGTTGTTTGTGGGGATCGAGCCAGGACACCTGGACGTGCGCCATTCGGCCGCCCGGAAAACGCAAGGCAGCGAAGGCGATATCCTCGACCCCTTTTTCGCGTTGCAAGTAGACGGCGCCGGTGGCGGATACCGATTCGGGCGCCCCCCCGAACAGGTACATTGCGACCGCGATGTCATGTGGCGCGAGCGACCACCACGCGTTTTCTTTTTCGCGCACCACGCCCAGGTTCACACGCTGACTGTAAATGTAATACACATCCCCAAACTCGCCACTGTCGATGCGGGCTTTCGCCATTTCGATCGCAGGGTGATAGAGCAGAAGATGTCCGACCATGAGAATGAGGTTGCGTTCCTGGGCGAGTTCACAAAGATGCGAGGCGTCTTTTCCCTTGAGGGTCAGTGGTTTTTCCACAAAGACGTGTCTTCCCGCCAGCAACGATTGTTTCGCCAGCGTGTAGTGATTTGGCACGTCGACCGCGATCGCCACCGCTTTCACGTCGTCGTCAGCAAGGACCGTGTCCCATGAATTTGTGGTACGAATTCCGGGGTGGCGTTGTTCGGTGGCCGCAAGCAATTCGGGATTCAGGTCGCAGACCCATCGCAATGAACCACCGCGTGCGATTGAAAATGCCCGAACGACGTTTTTCCCCCAGCCCGACGCGCCGGCGACGCCCATCACCACCGGTTTTGTTGTTTGCGACATCGCACAAGTATCGGCGGGTACCGAGAACTTGTAAATTTGAGCTCAGGGCAGGTGCCACGTGCCGTCGCGTTGAACCGACATCGCGATCTGGGTCCGGTGCCAATCGCCAGCGGAACGACAGGCGCATTCGAGGTTCTCGCCCCGGGCAAGATTGACCGCGATGGCGGTGGCAAGTGCACAGCCCGTTCCGCGTGGATCGCGACCCACGATGCGATCGCGAACGAAGCAAAGGGTGCTTTCGATACGGCAAAGTCGGTCGGTCGCGGGTCCCTCAAAGTGGCCCCCCTTGACGAGGACCGCCGGAACTCCGGTCAAAAGCAGCGCGCGCGCGGCGGCCTCCGCTTGCTCGGCGTTTTCGACGGATCGGCCGGTCAACGCGCCGAGCTCCGCGCGATTGGGTGTCAGAACGGTCGCACGGTGGATGAGAGGGCGGAGTGCCGTCAGCACATCGCCGCCATCTCGAAAAAGCGACAGTCCCGACGAGGTGGCCAATACCGGATCGAAAACCACCGGCAAATGAGACCACTCAGGTTGCGCCAGGCAGTCGGCGATCTCGCCTGCGACGGCGCGCGTTGCGACCATCCCGATCTTGACTGCGATGGGGCCGGAGGCTTTCGATTGCAGCAGAAACCGCAGGTGACTTCCCACTGCCCTGGGGTCTCGGGCCTCAAAGCCACCCTGATCCGGGTTGCCGATCTGCCGGGTCCAGGCGGTCCCGACGAGGCGACAGTCGACTCCCAGCGTGATGGCCGTTTGGGCGTCGCGCGTCAGACCCGCGGCAGCCCCATCGTCAAGGCCACCCACTGCGATCACCGTCGGAATGCTCATTTCCGTTCCATCAAGTGTTTACCTTAACGTGCGCAAAAAGAGACGCTTTGTTGTGGTTTTCACCCTTGCGTGGCTCGGTTCATCCACTGTCGGCGTGGCCCGGGCGGACGAAACGCACTCGGCGCCTTCGGCAAGCGCCACCGATCTGGAGGAGGGAAAAGCGCGTTTTGCCGCCGGTCGAGCCCACTTTGACAAGGGGGATTTCAAGGCCGCCATGGATGAGTTTCAGGCTGGCTTCGCGCTTACCCGGATCAACGGATTTTTGCTGAATATCGGCGTGTGCCAGCGAAAGCTGGGCCAGAAACAAGAGGCACTTGCGACCTTTGACGGGCTATTGAAGTCTGAACCCAACCTGCCGAAGCGCAGCGAGGTCGAACGCATGGTCGAGCAACTCAAGGCCGAGTTGGGTATGCATGAGGTCGTGGCGCCCACGCCCAACGCCGCGGAACCGGAGGCAGCATCTGCCGAGCAATCCACCCCGCCCCTTGCCGCAGCAGAGCCTTCGGCCGGTCCGTCGGCGGATGCGGAGGAAGACGACGCCGAGGTAGACCTATTTTCCACCCAACGCAGCGCACGCAACCAACGCGGCGACGATGAACCCAGACGCCGTGTCGTTCCTTTGCTTGAGAGCAGCCGAATTGCCGCACAAGCACAGCCCGAGAAGCAGGACGAGTCGATCCTGAAAAGTGGTTGGCTGTGGGGTGGTGTAGGCGTCGTGGTGCTCGGCGCCGTTGCCGCCGTGTTGCTCATGTCGGGAAGGCAGACGACCTCCGGTTCCATTGGTACCGTGGATCTGCGCTGATCCCGTAATCAGCTGAACTTTCACCCGCGACCCAAATAACCGTGGAAATCGCGATATTTCCATGATTCTGGGATAGAATGCGATCACGCGTGGGGACGGTTCTTCCACAGCCGATCCAGTTCGGCAAATACACACTCTTCGAACGCATTGGGCGGGGTGGGATGGCCGACGTCTTCAAGGGACGTGTGCAAGGCCCTGCCGGGTTCGAGCGGGTGTTTGTGGTCAAGCGCATCTTGCCCCATCTGTCGGACGATCCGTCGTTTAATCAGATGTTCGTCGAAGAGGCCAAGATGTCGGCCCGCCTCAACCATCCGAATATCGTACAGGTGTTCGAGCTGGGCTCGGTTGAGGGCGAATATTTCATCTCGATGGAATATGTCCGGGGCCGCGATCTCGCGGAAACCATGCGGACACTCTGGGCCCGCATCGGTCCACCGCGCCCCGAGGTTGTGGCTTATGTCGGCCGCGAGATGTGCCGCGCGCTCGACTACGCGCATAATCTTCGCGGTGAAGATGGCAAGTTGATGGGCATGATTCATCGCGACGTTTCACCGTCGAACGTGATGTTGTCCTACGAGGGCGCGGTCAAGATCCTCGACTTCGGCATCGCCAAGGCACTGGGTGGGGAAAACAGCGACGAGGGGACCCAAAAGGGCACGCTCAAGGGAAAGTTCGCGTACATGGCCCCCGAGCAGACCCGTGGTACGAATGTCGATCATCGCATCGACGTGTTTGCGACCGGCATTGTCTTGCACGAGATTTTGACGGGACGACGCCTGTTCAAGGGCGAAAACGATCTGCAAACCGTCGAACGCGTACGCGAATGCAACGTGCCTCCGCCCTCGCAGCAGAATCCCATGTGTCCGCCGGAACTCGACGCCATTGTCGCGCAAGCGCTTGCGCCCAATCCGGCCCATCGCTTTCAGTCCGCTGGCGAAATGGCGGATGCGCTGGACGACATCGTCCATGTCACCCGTTTTCAGCCCTCGCATCTGGCGGGGCTCATGCGGGATCTTTTCCCGGGTGACGCGCCGGTGGATTCGCGCGCGGGCGGTACCGGATCGGTTCGCGTGAGCCAGCAGATGCCGGCTTCGAGCTCGCGGCCACTTTCAATTTCGACCCGTTCGCCAACCGTACCACCCGTTACGGTGACATCCGGAAGCATCAGCCAGTCCAGCGTCCCCTCGCCGCTCGCTGAATCGTTTGCCCCCGAAAAACCGCTACTCAAGCGCACGGGCTTCGTGTTGGGCATGTTCGCGTTGTTGTTGGTTGGCGGCGTGGGCTCGGGTGTCTGGTATTCGCAGAATTCAAAACCGGCACCTGCGGCTACGCGGGAAGGCGTCAAGGTCGGCAATATAACCGTTCGCGTTGATTCTATTCCGGACGGCGCTGAGGTCGTGCTGAAGACGACAGGAGCAGTGTTGTGTAACACACCCTGCAAGGCCAAGGTGATGTTCGATCCAGATGCCCCGACGAAACTTGTGTTGCGAAAAGTCGGCTACGAAGACCTTGAAAAAGAAGTGCGGCCACCGCTTGCCGTGATGGCCAGCTTGCGGCCAGGGCGGTCCAGTTTGCAGAAGGATCGCAAGGGGCCATCGATCGAAAAGATTCTGAATAGTCCAACGACCCCGACGCATTCGAATCCAACGCCGCCTCCGGAACCGGTCACAGTCGACCCGGTCGAGGTAAAACCTGAAACGCATGAAGCCTCGGGGTCCAGCGGTTCCCGTTCCAGTTCGTCGAGCCGTCGTAAGAAGTTAGGCAAGCCCTCCGGCGCCGATATCGTGGACCCCTTTAAGTAAAGAGAGTCGGTAGCGGTGTATCAAAACCACCGGATTGCGGTTGTGGTGCCAGCATACAACGAGGCAGACAAGATTGCGCAAACCCTTGCGTCGATCCCGGCCTTTGTCGACGCCGTGATCGTCGTGGACGATGGAAGCCGGGACAATACCGCTGCACTGGCTGCTGCATTCGTACGACACGGACTGGAAGTTGTTGTGCACACGGAAAATCTCGGCGTCGGAGCCGCAATCGTAACCGGATACCGACGGGCGCTGGCCCTCGGTTGCGACGTGGCGGCGGTCATGGCCGGCGACAGTCAAATGTGCCCGGGTGATCTTCCCGGATTGCTCGACCCCGTGGCCAGTGGCACCGCCGACTACGCCAAGGGCAATCGATTCGCGTGGGCCAGCGCCGAAAGTGCGTTTAGGTTGATGCCTGTTTCGCGCTGGATCGGCAATGTGGTTTTGTCGCATCTCACGCGGTTGGCGACGGGGAATTATTCGTTCTTCGATTCGCAATGCGGTTACACCGCAGCTTCGCGCAAAGCGCTTGCGGTTATTGTTTCCGCTCCCGTGTTTCGGCGATATGGGTATCCCAATGCGTTGCTGATTCAGTTGTGCGCCGCTCGACTGTCCGTAAAAGATGTCGCCGTTCGTCCGGTCTACGGCCCCGGCTGGCGGTCGGGTATTCAGCCTCATGTGGTGGCGCTGCCCATCCTTGGTTTGTTGTGGCGGGGTTGGAGATCGCGCTTTTCGCTGCGTGCGCTGATGGGACTTTCGAATGGCGATGCACGTGCGTTGCACGGCCGCGAAACGCCGTGATGGTTGGGTAATGAAACTGGGCATCGTCACGACGTCTTACCCACGTGATGCGAATGACTTCGCGGGTAGTTTTGTCGCGACCCGCGTTCATGGGAAGGTCGGACTCGGTTGGACGGTCTCGGTCGTTGCGGCCGGCCCCGATACGGCGTCGCGAGATGTGCTGCGGATCGACAGTCCGCTCTTCGGCGGCGAGGGCGCACCCGAACGCCTCGCGTCGATGGGGCGCATCCGTGCCGGTTTTTGTTCGCTCAGGTTCACCTTGCAACAATCCGCCGCCGTACGAAAACAGCTTGCGGAATGCGATGCCATCGAGAGCCACTGGCTGGTGCCCTCGGCGCTTGCCGTTGCGCTGGCTTTTGCGGATACCCCGAGAAAACGCCGGCCTCGGCATCATGTGGTTGTACATTCGGGTGATGTTGCGATGCTGGAAAATATCCCGCTGGGATCGTCCTTGACACGCATGATCTTGCGCGAGGTGGACAGCCTTCAGGTGGTCAGCGAATCTCTTCGCAAACGCTTGTTGGTTCTGTGCGGGCAAGGGTTTCAGTTGCCGTCGGTGCAGGTTGCGGCGATGAAACCTGCGGCAATCTTCGACAGCAGAAAGAGGGTGTTGCCGCGCTCCCACTTTGTACTCGGTATTGGACGTCTCGTACCGATCAAGGGGTTTGAGGATTTATTGTTCTCGGTGGCGCGCATGCCACGCTCGAACAGGCCGGACGTGGTGTTGCTTGGTGATGGACCGCTGCGTGAACGGTTGGTGTCGCTTGCGCATCGACTGTCGGTGGATCTGACGATGTGCGGTCGAGTGCCACCATCCGAGGTTGCGCAATACCTGGCGCAGACAAGCGCACTCGTCGTTCCGAGTCGTACGCTTTCCGATGGGCGATGTGAAGGTGCACCGCTTGTGGTGCGAGAAGCCCTTGCCCTCGGGGTGCCCCTGGTCGTGTCGGCCTCCGCTGCCGAGGGGGTGTTGCCGGGTCCGTCGGTACAAATTTTCAAGGAAGGTGATCGGCACGATCTGGCTTGCGCCCTTGGCGCGTTGCTCAACGCATGCGCAACGCCGGTGGCACCTGCAACGTTCCCTGCGCACGCATTCGCCAGCGCATGACGCGCTCGGCCTCTCGGGAGGCCACCTCCGGGCCATCCGTGATGGAATAGTTGCACAAACAGCCTGGCCCGGAACATGCTTGAGGTGTACCCAAGGAGTGTTGGATGGATGAGTCCAAGAAGTTTCCGGAACTGTCTGTGATTCTCGCGTTTGGCGACAGCGAGGATTCCATAGGTCACACTGTCCGTGATGCGATTCGGCATCTCACGGCGCTTGGCAAGACGTTTGAACTCATCGCCGTCAACGAGGGCTCCCGTGACAACAGCCTTGCTGTGTTGCGACTCCTCGCCGACCGAACGCCGGGTGGAATGCTGTCGGTGGTTAACCGCGATTCAAGTGGCCGAGTTTTTTGTGCAGGTGCCATGCAGGCTACCGGCAAAGACCTCTTGCTCTTGCGAGCGCATTCAAACGTCGGTCCTCTGGCGCCCCTGGGTCTTGCGCTCCATCGGTTGGCACAGGGCCACGACGCTGTCATTGTTCCTGGTCGATTCGTGGTGTGTCGCCGGGACACGGCGTCGGGAGCCATCGCGCGCGCGCGCGCGGACTCGCTCGAATTCGAGCGCCGGTTTTTACGAGAAGCGCAGCTTCTTTCCGTTCTGACGCTGGGCTTGCCCCGCGCGGCGACACTTGCCAATCCGCTTGTGCGATTGCGTGAGTTTACGCTCGCCTCCCTGCGCAAACTGAGCACGAACCCGGTTCGCTAGGGACCCGCCGATCTATCTGCTACCTTTTCAGCGTGTCGATCGCGTTTTCGATTCTTGGTCTTGGTCTACTCATTGTCTTTCACGAGTGGGGCCATTTTATTGTTGCCCGCCTGTGCGGCATGCGGGTCGAGCGCTTCTCGATTGGGTTCGGCAACCCGATTCTGAAGTTCAAGCGTGGCGATACGATTTATCAGCTTGCGCCGATTCCTTTGGGTGGCTTCGTGCAAATCACGGGACTCAACCCACATGAAGAATTCGACGCGAATGATCCCTACGTCTATCCGAATCGACCACGGTGGATGCGTCTTGCGGTTCTGGTGGCCGGTCCCGCCGCCAACTACCTCACCGCCATTCTTATCGCGCTCGCAATTTTCACGCTTTCGGGTATTCCTGGCGACATGTTGAAGGTGGGTACCGTTCAACCCGGCACGCCGGCCGCTGCGGCTGGTTTGCAGTCCGACGACGAACTGTTGCAGGCCGATGGCAAGGCAATTTCGGTGACCGCGCCCATCAACAAGATCGTCGAGGCATCGGGTGGCAATCCGATCCCCGTGATCATCCGGCGTGCGGGAAAGGAACAGACGCTGGTGATCGCGCCCGCGAAAATCGATGGTTCCTACCGTCTTGGCATCGTCCTAGAAGTGATACGGGTGCCCGTTTCTGTCGGCGCGGCGATTGGCCATGCCTTCGTCATGCCGATCGAAGTGTCGGGCCGTATCCTAACGGGCCTCTGGGACATGGTTCGAGGCGCTGTCAAAGCAGAGCTTTCGGGCCCCATCGGCATCGCACAGCAGATGAGCCAGGCTGCACAACGAGGGCCTCTCGAATTCATTCAGCTCGTTATGATCCTGTCGGTTTATCTCGGCCTCTTCAACTTGCTGCCGTTGCCAGCGCTTGATGGAGGTCGAATCATCTTTATCCTCGCTCAAGGCCTTGGGATAAAGCAGATTACCGCCAAGGCCGAAGCAATGGTTCACATGGTCGGCATGGTGTTGATGTTGGGCTTGATGGTCTTTGTATCCTTCAAGGACATCCGCCGTCTCTTTGTCGGAAAACCCGATACACCGAAGCCTGCGGCGGCCGTTGAAAAGCCTGCCGAGCCGAAATCCGCACCCGCCGCTGCACCCGCTCCCGCGACCCCCTGACGATGAAATCGGGTTCACGCGGCTCGCGGATCCATCGCGGTCTGATTGGCGAGCAGGCCTTGCTTGGTACGCCCTATCTGAAAGATCCGGAGTTGCGCCGCGCGTACGATGCCGAGATTGCACCTCGGACGGAGGTGCAGCTTGATCGCGTTTTGGCGGCCATTCCCGCTGATTTTTCACCCCAACGTGCCCTCGATCTCGGCGCTGGCACCGGGGCCGCGGGGCGTGTGCTACGAAATCGCTACGGCAAGGCCATCGAACTGGTCGCAGTCGATCGGGTTGCGGGTCCGGGGATCATCGTTGCGGACGTGATAAAGGCCTGTCCTCCGAATGGCGTCACCGGTCAGTTCGATCTGATTGTGGCCGCCCACCTTTTGTGTGAGCTGAAGGCACTCGACGCCGTGGCACGCGCGCGTCTGGTGCTTGCGTGGTGCGCCAGCCTGCTCCTGCCCGGTGGACGGATGGTGATACTAGAGCCTGCACTCAAGGAAACCTCGCGTGAGCTTTTGATGGTTCGGGATCGTTTGGTTTCCGAACTATGGTTTGTGGAAGCGCCTTGCTTTCTTCAGGGTCCGTGTCCCGCTTTACAACGTGAACGTGACTGGTGTCACGACAGCGCCCCCTGGCCGGGGGGCCGAGCGCCGCGCGCCGATTTCAGCTATCTCGTTCTCCGGCAACCTGGCCCGGCGCCGACCGACGGGGCGAAGATGCGTGTCACAAGTGATCTCATCAAGGAGAAAGGCCGGATGAAGATCTTCGCCTGCGGTGCCTCGGGTCGAAATGCATTCGTATTGCAAAAGCGCGATCGGAACGATTCCAATCGGGCGTTTGAGGATCTTGCGCGCGGCGACGTGATTCAGATCGACCGAACCACTGAAAGCGGCGACGGATTGCGGCTCGGTCCGGATTCGGTGGTCGAGATGTTGCGGCGTCACTCGTAGCCGAGCTTTTGCAAATGCGATCGTGCGCCGGCCGCCTCGCGTGAGTCGGGGAATTTTTTCATGATCGTGCGGAAAAGCCGTTCGGCGTTGTCGTAGTCCTTGCGCGCGTCCGCATAGAGGCGTGCCAAGAGGAACATGGCCTTGGGCGCGATCGGATCTGCCGAAAACGCAATGCGTTTTAGCACGTCAATGGCAAGGGGAACCTGGCGGTATTGCGCCAGCGCGGCGCCCACCATGAACAGTTCTGACTCGTTGAGATGAATAACGAGGAACGCCGGTTCGGCGGTGAATCGAGATACCACCTCCTCGAAATTCTTCGCTGCGAGCGCCTGTTTCACGCCCGCCGCCGGGCCGAGGTATTCCGGAATGTGTACCCCCGAATCGGCAAGATCCGCAGACCATCGGGGCCGGGCATCGCGGTCTTCGTCGCCGGCGTCAGATGAAATCGGCAGGGGTAGGGCCAACAGTTCGTCGGGCACGCCAAGCGCGATGCGGTGGTCGGGGGCGCTGTAAGCCTCGTCGGGCGGAGCGAAGGGATCGCGTGGTTGAGGCGTGGGGGTGCGCAGGTCCACGCCGCGACCGTGGGAGGGCAGGGCGGAAGCCGTCTGTGCTTCGCGCGAATCAAAGGGATCGTCGGACATGGGCGTCAGATCGATGGGCTCGAAGGTGCGCGCATCGGGCTTTGGCGCGGGCAGGACGCGCTCACCCCTCGGCTCGACGCCGGGCAAGATCGGTTCCTGGTAAAGCTGGTCGTCGCCCCAGTCGAGCGCCTGTCCGTGAACAAACAAGACGAGTCCCATCATGTGGGCCCACACGAACATCGGGTAAAGTGAAAACACCTGCATCAACCAGCCGGACAGAACCGGGATCGGCAAGGCTGTCGAGAGCAGGGTGCCGAGAATGCCTATCACCCAGTGCAGTGGGATCATGAAGATCAATCCGAGTATCGCCACGAAGTAGTCGATGCCGGTGCGACGGATGTAGCCAACGATCTGGATCGGGTTGAGCATCCCCAGGATCCCGATGTCGGTGGCGGCAGCGATGATCGCCATGGGAGCGTAGATGATTCCGCCGGCGACAAACAACCACAATATCGGATCTTCGAGTACGGTGAGATTCACGATCTCGTCGAGCGACCAGTCGCTCGTGGCAATGTATAGAAATGCGGGAAACCAAACGATCGATGTTCCGACTATGCCGCGAATCAGGGGCATCACAATGTCTTCACCGACGTTGCGGAACTCGGGCGTACCCAGTCGTTTGTTGCCGTTGGCAGTCTGGCGAATCAGGTAGAAAACGTATGACCAGTAAATGCCGTTTCGTATCACAAGTACGAAGATGGACGCGAGGCCGACCCCCATGTACCCGAGGACGAGTAGCATGAGGGCGAGTCCCCCAATGGTCAGGAGGCCCGAGCGCGAGAACGGGAAAAGCGGCGCCTGCACGAGCCGCTTGTAAAAGGGCATGACTTCCGAGCGCGGCCGGGTGAGGGTTCCGGCCATTCCGCCGCAGTGTGCGCAGGTGACGTAGGGCGCGCCCGTCTTGGGTTCGACAAGCGAGGCGCAGTCCGGGCATAGCGGCTGCGCGCAGGCGGTGCATTGCCAGCCCGCCGCCAGGGCAGGGTGGTATCCACACCGTCGAGGGCCTTTGCTGTGGCCCGAAAACGCAACCGTCACAGAGCGTTATCATCGGCAGGAGGGGACCTGCGTTCAAGTAACCGGGACCACTTTCCGGACTTCTGGCGTTTTTGACGACCGCCGGGACGGCCCAAAAATGCACCGCGTTGGGAGATAGGCTAGAGTAGGGCGGTTGTGATTGAGGCGCCCAAGTTCGACGCGCTCCTCGGGTCCACCCTGGGCGGGCGTTATGAGATCCTGCGCCGAATCGGCGAAGGTGGGATGGGCGCGGTTTACGAGGCCCGACACACGGTCATTGGACGCAAGGTCGCGGTCAAGGTGTTGCTCGAGCGCCTGCTCGAGAAGCGCGAGCTGGTACGGCGGCTGCTGCAAGAAGCCCGAATGGCGAGCAGCATAGGTCACGAAAACATTGTCGACGTGCTCGACTTTGGCTCGACCGACGACGGGCGCGCATTCGTCGCGATGGAATACCTCGAAGGCGAATCGCTCGCGGCCCTCTTGAACCGCGAGGCGCCACTTCCGGTTGCGCGGGCGCTGGCGATTTCCCGACAGGTGACAAGCGCTCTCGGCGCGGCGCACGCCAAGGGTATCGTTCACCGCGACATCAAGCCCGAGAACGTCTTCATCATTCAACGTGGTGAAAACGATTTCGTCAAAGTCGTCGATTTTGGCGTGTCCAAAGCGGTTCGCAGTACCGAAGAAGGTATGGATTCATTGCGTATCACCCGCACCGGCGTGTTGCTGGGTACGCCACTCTATATGTCGCCTGAACAGGCTCGCGGGGATGATGACGTCGATGCGCGCGCCGACGTTTGGGCCGTGGGGATTTTGTTATACGAATGCTTGACCGGCGACGTTCCCTTTCGCGCCAACAATTACCTTCGCGTGATTGCGCAGGTACTTGGTACCGAAATTGTATCGCCATCTGCCTTGCGCCCCGAGCTCGACATACCGCCATCGGTCGACGCCGTTGTCATGCGCGCGCTTGCACGGGATCGGGATCAACGATTTGCAGACATGGCATCACTTGAACGCGAAATCGTGGCCTTGCAGACCGGAACGCCCAACAATGTGGCACCCCACCTTGGGCAAGGGCATTCGCAGGTTACTGAGGGGCGGCCGCGGTGGTATCTGGGAATTGCCGCGGTGATGTTGCTTGGTGTGGGGCTTGCGGTTTCGCTCGCCGGCCGACGACCCGCCACGGAGATCGTCAACGTTCGCACGCTTCCTGCGGCTCTGTCCAAAGGACAACCGGTGGCACCGGCTCGGTTGCCTCTTCCGAAGGCGGTGCTTGTGGAGTCCGCGCCTGTTGCTCCCGTGCCTCTGCCGGGAACGGCTCGCCCGCAGACGCCAGCGCAGCGTCCTCCGATCAGTCGGGATACACTTGCCACTCCCGTTGAAAAATCCCCGGTCACACCCGAACGGGTCGAACACCGAGGCGATGATCAGGTGCTGCCGGCCGAAGGCGTTTACGAAAAAGTGAGGAATGTTCCGGGGAAAACCACACCATGATGCGGCTTTTCCAGACGGTTTTGCTGGTGTGTCTCGCTCTCACCGGGGCGCTGAACCCCGCCGACGCGCAACCGTCGGCGCCCGGTGTTGCGGTTGACGAAATACGGGGGCGATCGGAAAAGCACTATCGCTCGGGATTGAGCCTCTTCGAGTCGGGCGATCGCGAACAGGCGCTCATCGAGTTTCAGCTCGCACATGAGCTGTTCCCCTCCAATGACATTGTGTTCATGATGGCCCAGTGCGAATACCACCTTGGCAAGTTGCGTGAGGCGCGTGGTCACTACGAGCACTACCTCAAAAACGATCCGAATGGCGCAGTGGCGGATACCGCGCGGGTTCGCATCACCGCTATCGAACGTCGACCTGGCGTGCTTTTCGTTGCGACCGATCCCGATGCGGTCAAGGTGGTCATCGAGGGCAACGGCACGCGGGTAGAGGGCGATGCTCCCAATGAATTTCAGGTGCCACGTGGGCGGTATCGCATTACGATTACAAAGGAGAACTATCAAAGCATCACACGCGACGTGTCGGTTGATACTGCCGAGACCCGTCAGTTGTTCTTCAAGCTGCAACCGGTGCCTGCGCGTCTGACCATCCGAACGATTCCCGACAAGGCGGTATTGTTTGTCCGCGGTGTTCGCGCGGAGAATCCTTACGTTCAGGACGTGGAGCCCGGTGAATATGAAATCTACGCCGAGGCCACCGACCACGTGGCCCGGCGCGAACGCATTCGGGTTGAGGCCGGCGAGGTGACCGACGTCGAGTTCCGCCTGGAATACGTCCAGCGTTCGGGTCGGCCCGAGTTGATGGCCTTTTGGACCGCGATGGCGGGTGTGGCGGGCGCAGGCGCGATCGCCGCCAAACTACAGCCCGACAATCTGGCCGATGTCACCTCTGCCACCAATTCCCTGTTGCTGGGAGCGGCCGTCGCAAGCGGCGCGACCGGTGCCCTGGTCGCGAATGCTCTCTTGCCGGACTACATTCCGGACAATCAGGCACTCTTTCGCATCGGTGCCGTTTGGACCGGCGCAGTCGAAGGTGCTGCGCTTGGTCTTGCGGTGGATGCACGCGCCAAGGGTGCGTGGATTGGAGGTGTCGCGGGTCTTACGACGGGTGCGATTGCCGGTGCGTATTTTGATGGGTACGCGCCAAAATACGGGCGAGCAGCCCTGCTACAAAGTGCGACGGGTGCGGGAATCCTTGCCGGCATGCTTGCGGTTCCCGCTTTTTGTATCGGTGGGAATTCAGAGGGCGGTCATTGCACATTTTCCGATGGGATCGCTCGCGGGCAGGCGCTCACAGTTTTTGGCGGATTAAACCTGGGTCTCGGGGCGGGACTCGCGATGGCCTATCTGCCGGACCAATCGCAGTACGGGTTGCACTGGCAAAGCGTGTTGCTGATGAACGTGGGCGGCCTCGCAGGTGCCTTCACGGGCGCCGTGACGGCGGCGCTCATCAACTGTGAAGCCGATCCCGAGCATTGCGGTGGCGGATGGGCAAAAGGCCCCGTGACGGCTCGGCTTGCACTTGTGGGTGGTGTACTCGGTGTCGGTGCCGGATGGTTTCTGACCCGCGGTTACGAACGGCGTTTGAACGAGGGTGCGGTGGCTCCCGCTCGACCGTCGGTGTTCTCGCCCTCGATCTCGCCACCGGTTCCCTCGGTCGTTCCTGTCACCGACGCTGCCGGGATGTCGCGCCTCGTGCCGGGCCTGATGGCGGGCGGAACATTTTAAGATAATCGTGTCACGCCATTCACAGACCGATGCTCCGTTGCCGTTTGAACTCGATGCACTCGCCGGTGCCCATCGCTACCAGGCGTGGGTTGCGAAGTTGGTGCTGTCATTTTTGGGCGAAAGGATTCTAGAGGTCGGTGCGGGGATCGGCAGCATGTCGAATCACCTGCCCGCCCGAAAGCGACTGATTCTCTCCGAGATGGAACCTGCGTTGCTTGAACGTTTGCGCCATTGCGAAGCCGCTCAAAGAGGCGCTGTGGTCCACGCCTTCGACATCGGAACCGGAGCGGGCCTTGAAGCCATTGTTGCCGAGGCTCCCGATACGATCGTTTCATTCAACGTGCTCGAACACATTGAGAATGACGAGGCGGCCCTTGGTTGTTTGCTATCCATCTTGAAGCAAAGTACGGCCCCAGGTCCCAAACGCCTGGTCACCTTTGTCCCGGCCCATCCGTTTGCCTTCAACGCGATGGATCGCCGTTTCGGTCACCATCGACGTTACGATTTGCACAGGATTCGCTTTCTCGCATCGAGGGTGGCGCCGCGCGCGCAGCTACAAACCCGCTTTTTCAATGCCCTCTCGTTACCGGGCTGGTGGTTTCAGGGCAACGTTTTGGGTCGTGATCGGATCGGAAGCGCGAGCGTTTCGGCCTTCGAGGCGGTTGCGCCGCTGTTGACGCCGATCGACGATTTTCTCCACGATCGCCTCCATATCCCGTTCGGACAGTCGTTGTTATTCGTACTAACCCTCCCCGGAGCGACATGAGCAAACTTCAAATGGTGGATCTCGGCAGGAATTACCGAGCTCACAAAACTGAAATCGACGCAGCGATGTCCGCCGTTCTCGAAAAGGCTGCCTACATCAACGGCCCTTCGGTCGTGGCTTTTGAAAAGGCACTTGGTGAATGGATGGGCGGCACCAACGTGGTGTCTTGTGCTTCCGGAACCGAGGCGCTGCAAGTTGCCTTCATGGCACTTGGCATTGGAACGGGAGATGAAGTCATCACGACGCCGTTTACGTTTGTCGCTACAGTCGAAGCGCTTGTCTTGTTGGGCGCCAAACCTGTGTTCGTCGACATCGATCCGAAGACCTACAATCTTGACATTGGTGCCGTTGAGAAACGCATCACCGATCGCACCCGGGCCATCGTTCCCGTGCACCTTTATGGACAGTGCGTCGAGATGGATCCGTTGCTTGCGCTTGGCCGAAAGCACAATCTGCCAATCATCGAGGACACGGCGCAGGCGATCGGTGCGCGCCACAAGGGTCGGCAAGCAGGCGTCATGGGCGAGATCGGTTGCCTCAGCTTTTTCCCCGCCAAAAACCTGGGTTGTTTCGGCGATGGTGGTGCCCTCACCGTGCGCAGCCCAGAGCTGGCAGCGCGGTGCCGAATGATTGCGAACCACGGTTCGCGGATTCGTTATCAACACGAACTGGTTGGGATCAACAGCCGTCTCGATACCCTGCAGGCCGCGGTGCTGCTTGCCAAGTTGCCCCATCTGCAGTCCTTCAACGAAGGCCGGCGTCGGGTCGCCTTGGCCTACGATGTGGCCTTCAAGGGTCTGCCCATCCAAACACCGTACGTATCTCCGGATTGCGAACACGTCTATCAGCAATACACGATTCGCACCGATAGCCGCGATCAGCTTGCTGCATTTTTGAAGGACAAGGATATTCCCTCCGCGATTCACTACCCGAGGCCGCTGCACCTGCAGGAGGCGTTCACGGGATTCGTCGCGTCCGGTGAAACGTTTCCGGAAGCCGAGCGCGCGTCGAGGGAGGTCCTCTCGCTTCCGATGTTCCCCGAGATGACCGACGGCGAGATCGCGATGGTTGTCGAGGCCGTCAAGGGGTTCTTCGAATAGCGCACTCAGCGGCGGACGCGTGTGAACTCGGCCAGTCGGGCCGAGGCAGCAAACGTGTCTCGCAGCGAGAAGTGCTCCGCATGCTCCGTAAGCTGAGCGATGGCACAGCTTTGTTTTGAATCGACGACCGGTCGACCCAAGGTGAACTGGTACACCTGGGCTGCAAAGCACGATGAAAGCTTTCCACTTTCAACCAACCGAGATACAAAATCCGCCGGGCCGGTGACGGGTCTGAGATCACCTTCGACGACCTGCGGAACCGCGGTGGAGTTCACTGGCTTCTTCCCGTTAGGCTGTCCATTGCCATCGTAGACAGTTTCTTCCGTTCGAACGCGCCCAAGAACGTCGTACGTTTCAAATGCGTATCCCAACGGAGCCATTGAGCCGTGGCAGGTCAGGCATACTGATCCGCCATTGCGATAAATGGCGTCGATGTTTTCTCGCCCAGTCAATCCGGGCGCGATGGGCGGCGGGGTGAGCAGCCCCGGGGGGAACGGAATGTTTTCGCAAAGGAAATGTGAGCGCAATTGGGCTCCCTTGCGCAGGGGTCGCGACTGTACGCCGTCGGCTAGATTGAACCAGGCATGCGAGAGGATCCCGGGTCGGTTTGTGATCCTCGGCGGATCCGAAACCCCATCCCAAACCGGCGCGCCGTAAATGGCCGCCAGATCGGGCGTCCGCGCGTAAGAGCGTCCTTCTGTGAAGAGCTCGGCAAGCGACGCACCTTTGCGCACCGTCATCACACCCATATCCACGGCTTCCGCAATCACATGGCTGTGAAATTCGGCAGTCGGGCGTTCGGTTCCCGCGAGTGCAACAAAGCGGGGATCCGTGATCGTTGCCGGATCAGGCACCTGCGCGAGCCCGAGATAATCGAAAAAGAATCCAGCGAGCATCAGACGTCCCGCTTCGCTGTTGAGCAACCGTTCGATTTGTTCTGCGTATACTGCGGGATTCCGCAGCGATCGATCGCTTGCAGCCTGTCGGAGCGCCTCGTCGGGTGGCGCATCCATCAAGTGATACGAAAGCCGCGCCGCCAGCTCAAACGTCGACAACTCGAATACGCCGGCCTGACCTACGACTGGCTCGGCACCCCGTGCGATTCGGTAATAGAACTCCCGATTCGCAAGCACCGTCGAGACCACCTTGCGGATGGCATCGCCGACGAAACGATCAGCGGGAGCATGGTTGGCGGAGAGCACATCGAGCTCGGCATTATCAAGCGGCCTTCGGTAAGCGCGCTCGGCAAAACGACTGACGAACTGGCGGAAGCATTTCGCGACGGTGCCAATCGTACTGGCGGTTTCGCCACACGGGCCGAGGAGCGTGAGGGCGTCGCGGTCGACGGAAAAGGCGACGGACGCCTGTTGTGCGATTCGGATGCGCGCCTCGATCTCGAGCATGTCGAGCTCGCGCACTTCACGTCGGAAACCGGTGCGATGTCCTTCCGGGTATCGATCCGCCGGCAATTTTAGTAGGGCGTCCCCGAGGGATGCCATCAGTTTTTCCGCGGCACCAACACCGATCGTTGCGACGAAGACGTCTTGCAGGGAGTTGATGTATTGCATGCGAGTCAGCGGGCGGTCGCCATTTTCGGCAGAATCATCCGCAACACACAAGGTCCCCGTCGGCTTCTCGCGCGGTTTGGTGGCGACCGCATCGGGAGCGCCAGCGTCCGTGCCCGGATCGATCAAACCGTCATCGGTGGACAGATCGAGCCCTCCGAGTTCAGTGCGTTCGCACGCGGAAACGCCGAGCAGGCCGAGGCAAAGGGCTGCCGTGTGCAGGGCAGGTCGTAATCTTCGGTCGGTGACAGGGAGATTGACTCGGGCCGTAATCGGTCGCATTGCGGCCCGAGTGTAGTCGCAAGACCTACAGGTATCAACGTGCCGCCGAAGCAATCCGCGCGATCGAGCAATCGTGTCGGCGCGAAAAGAGTGGCAAGACGACCGCTGCGCCGACGAGCGCGAGAAACATATCCCACTGCGCATCCCAGACATCGCCCTGTGAGCCGAGGAAGGCTATCCCGACATCCGACGCCACAATCAGTGCCGTCCACCACTCGAGCAGCTCCCAGAAAGCCGCCACCGCCAGCACCACGGACAGCAACAAAAACGTCAGCCACTTGCCGGGCCGTAGCGGCGACAGCCGCAACAACAATTCGCGTGTTACGAATACCGGGAAAACCCCGAGGGCCACGTGGCCCACGCGATCGTAGTGGTTGCGGGAAAGGCCAAAGGCATCACGCGCCCAGTTTCCGACCGGCGTCAGCGCATAGGTGTAGTAGCCCCCGTAGATGAGAATCATGAGGTGAATGAAGCATCCGACATACACCCAGTGTGACATCGGGAAACGCCGGTAGGTTGCGACCAGGATCGAGATGCCGACGATGCCGGGTCCCACTTCGAGTGCCCAGGCGGCGCGTCCTCCGGGTGGAGCCGCAACGGTCGCAATACAAACGGCAGCTGCAAGCAGCAGGAGCACAAACGGAAGTCGTGCGTGGCCCGACATGCCGCAATTGTCGCAGAATTAGATCTCGAAGCCCAGCGCGACGAGTTCCGCTTCGATGCGCGCAACTTCTTGCAGCACACGTGCCGGAGCAGGGCCGCCCGGCAACGTCCTTGCGGCCACAGCTCGCTCTGGATCGAGTGACGACAGCGCGCCTTCATCCAACTCCGGTGCAATCGCGGCGAGTGCCTCCGGCGGAACCTTGCGCAAGCTTACGCCGGTCGTCTCGGCATGGCGCACAAAGGCGCCCACAATTTCATGGGCGCGGCGAAAGGGGATGTGTTTTTCGCGCACGAGGTACTCGGCCAGATCCGTCGCACCGAGTGCCGGATCAAGCGCGGCTTGCCGCATGCGTTCGGTCTTGAATTGCAGGGTTGCAACGAGCCCCGGTGCGACGTTCAGCACCGTGCGCGCCGATTCGATGGCATCGTAGAAGGGCTCCTGCGTTTCTTGCAGGTCCTTGTTGTAAGCAAGCGTGAGGCCCTTCGAGATCGTCAGCAACGCCACCAGATCGCCAATCACGCGTCCCGGTCGACCGCGCAACAGTTCCGCGATGTCGGGATTTTTTTTCTGCGGCATGAGCGAACTGCCCGAGCAGTAGCCTTCACCCAGCTCGACAAAACCGAACTCGGTGGTGGACCAGAGCACGAGTTCCTCGCCAAGGCGCGAGAAGTGAACGAGCATCATTGCGCAGGCAAACGTGAGCTCCGCGGCGAAGTCGCGATCCGACACGGCATCGAGGCTGTTGTGGGTTGGTCCGCGCGAAAACCCGAGCGCCGACGCCGTGGCGTTTCGATCGTTGGGCAAGCTGGTTCCAGCAAGCGCGCCCGAGCCGAGAGGCGATTCCGCAGCACGGTTGATCGCGTCCACGAAACGGCCCCGATCGCGGCCAATCATTTCGACGTAGGCCATCAAGTGGTGGCCAAGGGTGACGGACTGGGCGCGTTGCAAATGCGTGTAACCCGGGCACAGATCATGTGCATGCTGGCGTGCGCGGCGCACGAGGGCCAACCGTGTTTCATCGATGCTGGTGACGATGGCTGCGGCCTGCGTGAGCGCATACAACTTCAGATCGGTTGCGACCTGATCATTGCGGCTTCGTGCGGTGTGCAGACGTTTGCCCGGCTCGCCGACGATTTCGGTGAGGCGCTTTTCGAGGTTCATGTGAATGTCCTCGAGTGCCGGATCGAGCTTCAGCGTGCCGGCTTCGATCTCGGCCGCGGCCTGTTCCAGACCGGCAGCGATGATGTCGGCATCGGCTTGCGAGATGAGTCCCACCCTGGCGAGCATGCGCGCGTGCGCCTGGCTGCCGCGTACGTCGTCTCGCAACAGTCGCCTGTCAAAATCGATGCTGGCATTGAGAACCGCTGCCGCGGGATCCATGGCACCCGAAAATCGGGCGCCTCGACCGCCGGCTGTTTGGCCGCTCGAAGGTTTTTCGGATTCGTTTTTGCCACTCACGGGCGCGCGAGATTAGCACCTTCGATGGCAAACCTTGTGCCCAGGGTTTTCATGGTCGCGTCAACTTCGAGCACCAGGGCCGAGGCGTCCCGGTGACGCTGATCCAGCTCGGCCAGGCCGGCCGTCCCCAGCACCATCAATGCGGTTGACCAGGCCTCGGCTGCCGTGCCGGGATGGGAATCGCGTTGCCCCGCATGCGGCAGTACGACGGCGCAGAGGCGCGTGGGTCCGGCCGGTTCGCCCGACCGGGGATCGACAATATGACCGGTGCTGCCATCCGGCCAGGCAAACTGTCTGCCGTGCGCCGCCGAAACGCTGAGCATGGCGTCGTTGAGCACGACGGTTGCCAGAAATCCCTCGATCGGCAGCCCCGGCGGGGCCTCGATGGCAATGCGCCAGTTGCCCAGGGTGAGTACGCTGGAGGTTCCGCCATGCAACAGGGCACGCGTCACGCCGAGTTCAATCAAGAGTTGCCGTGCGGCGTCAAGTGCAAAACCTTTTCCTAGCGCGCCCGGATCTAGCATCGCGCCAAGCTGCAACGCGACGGTCCGACGGTCCGGGTTGATCGTGACAACCGATTCGAAACCCACACATTGTTTGGCAGCGCGGAGTGCGTTTTCCGTCGGGGGCTCGGGGGCGCGCAGCAAGCGCGTGATGGCACCGACGGTGGGATCGCACGCGCCCGACGTGGCCCCTGCCAGTTCCCGCGCCACCCGCAAGAACTCGAAGGTTGTTCCACCCACGGAACACGGGATTCCGCGTGCCGTGTTGAGCGCCACCAGATCCGATTCGTCTTGATGGGGAGACAGCGCGCGTTCGATGCGATCGATCTCCGACCACACCTCTTCTGCCACCGCTCGCAATGACGTTTCGCTGCGTTCGGGCATGTCGAGGGTCAACTCAAACTGTGTTCGCATCGCCTCGTGGGCGAAACGGCAAGGGTTTGATACGCGGGTGGCCATGGCGGTGCAGTAAAACACACCAAACACACCCGTGCGCCGCATAAAAGCGATGAGGCAACGTGGCGTTGGCTTGGTGTGTTTTGTGCTCGATTGTGCGCCGATGGCGAAGCGAATTCCCAATTCGTTTTCACAATTGTAACGCGGCCTATGCTTCTTGTTTACAGGGCGCGGGTACAATCATTGGCATGACTTGTGCTTAACGAATGGGGCACAAGCCGATGAGCAGAAAATTCACAGTGCTGGATCAACCAGCAACCGACTACAGCGCGATCTACGAACACCTCGATTGCTTGCGGGGTCGCGCCTTCGCGCTCGCTCGCAATGCCGCCGACGCGAGCGATTTGGTCCAGGACACGTTGTTGCGGGCGATCCGAAACCCCGAACCTGTACCCGCCGGGCCAGCGCTGCGCAACTGGTTGATGCGCGTCATGTTCAACCTGTTCATCGACCACTGCCGACGCCGCTCTCGCCAGATGGCGCTCTCCTCGATCGATGTGGTTGAAATCGCCGCTCCGCCCGAATACACACCGTGTGACTGGGAACAGATTTCCAACGACGACGTGAACAACGCGATGTCGCGGCTTGAACAACCCTTCTCCGATGTGTTGCGTTTACGCCATCAAGAAGGCCGCTCGTATCGCGAGATCAGCGAAATGCTCGCGATCCCCGAGGCGACCGTGGGAACGCGGCTTTTGCGCGCGCGCCGCAAAGTTCGCCGCATTTTGCAGCCGGTCGGCCCGGGGCAGGTTCCGGAAATGCTGGGCTGAGGGCCGTCGCGGGTGAACGAGGCCCTCTGTTGGCTTACGCCGGTTTGAACGTGCGCTTCTTCTCGTCGAACACGATCGTCTTGCCGGTACGTTGTGCGATCTCCGCCATACTGACCAGCACCTGGCCACGGATGCCGATCTCCATGTTGCAGTTCGGTTCCGTGTTGGTGCGGATGGCGGTCAAGAAGTCGCGACGGTGCACCGAGTGGCGCGGTTCGGGCTCGTCGAGGGTGAACTTGCCCGGATCGATTTCCTCGGCATACGGACGCTCGGGCGCAAGTTCCGGATCCTTGCCTGCCAGGTAGATGCTGCCCTTGTTGCCACGGATCATCTCGCGCAGACCTTGCTCGTTGACGGTTGAACCAACGAACAGGAAGGTCCATCCACTCGGGAACTCGGCCATGACCGACACCGAGTCAGCCACTTCGCGATCGGTTGAGATCTTGCGAGTCCCGATGGCACTCACGCGCGACGGATATTCGTTGGTACCAGCGGCAAGCAACGACGGGTAGATCATGTGTGGCATCAAATCGCCGAGAATGCCGCCCGAATAGTCGAAGTATTTTCGGTAGCGGAAGAAACGCTCTTTCGAGTCGTCGTTCCAGGGGCGCTTGGGCGCCGAACCCAGCCACAACTCCCAGTCGAGGTTGTCGGGACCGGCCTCCGCATCGATGTCGTAGTTCCATTCGCCCTTGGACGAATTGCGGCAGTAGGACGTTTGCACCGAAACCAGCTGACCCACCTTGCCATCTTTGATGAGCTCGGCCGCCTTGTGGTACTTTTTCTCGGAAGTGCCCTGCGCGCCGACCTGAACGATCTTGCCGGTCTTCTTCTTGGTGTCGTAGATCTGGAAGGCCTCGTCGATATAACGCGACATCGGCTTCTCAACGTAGACGTGTTTTCCCGCTTCCATCGCGTGAACTGCGATCTGGCTGTGCCAGTGTTCGGGCGTTGCGATCAAGACCGCGTCGATGTCCTTGTTTTCCAGCAGCTTTCGGTAGTCCTTGTCGGCCTGTACCGTTGAACAGCCCTTGCTGCCCTCGACTATCATGTTGCGCGCGCGATCGACCCGGCGAGAATAGGGGTCGCAAAGACCGACCGTCTGGGTGTTCCAGGCCTTTTCGTTCTTCACGAAGTCCTGTACGTGAGATGTTCCCATGCCGCCAAGGCCGATATAGGCCATGAGGATGCGATCGTTGGCACCGAGCACGCGGCCCTTGGTCAGCGTGCGTGCCTTGGGAAACTTGCCGCCTGTGAAAGCCTTGGTGTTGGCATTCGGCGCCGGTAGTTTCAAGGCAAAGGCATCGTTGCTCCTCGCAAGGCCCGCGGCGATGAGACCGCCTGCGCCTGCCATCTTGAAAAAACGTCGACGTGTTGCGTTTGTGGGCAACGCCGTGGTGGGGACTGGAGGATGTGTGTCGTTCTTGTTGGCCATGATTCTGTCTTTTTTGAGGAGGGGGGTGTGGTGTTGCTGCCGTTACGCGAGCGAGAACCACTCTTTTTTGAACTCGATCTTCTTGTTGCCAAATGCGGCTTCGTTTGCCTTGAGTGCCACCACGGTGGCGTCGAACCCTTCTTGTGCGCCAAAGGTTGGCTTTTCGCGTCCGCGAACGACCTCAAGGAAGGTCTCGATGCCGTAGTGCAACGGTCCCTGTGCGTATTCGCCGCGACTTTCTGCCGGATCCTTGCCCTCGTCGAGCAACTTCGTTGCGTTGGCGACAAGCGCAATGCCCGAGTCGTCGCCAACCGGTTCCTTGGTCGCGTAGACCTCCCATCCGAGTGCCGGTGCGTCGGTTTCCTTGATCATCCAGGCGCGGTTGCCGCGCATCAACACCGAGGCATTCATGCCTTGCACGCTGTCCGTCGTTCCCCCCATCGAGCTGACAAGCGTCGCACGGTATGTGTAGGTGAGGCCCCCTGGGTATTCGAGTTCGCAGCGAACCGTGTCATGGTTTTCGCGGCCGTCGTTCCATCCCAAAATGTTTCCCGATGCCGTGACGGATTTTGGCAACGCGCGCATGAACCAGCTCATCCAGTCGAGCTGGTGAATGCCGACCTCGGCAAACAAACCACCCGAGGTCGCCTTGAAGAGACGCCAGTTGCGTTCTTTTTCCCGCTCGGGCGTGCTTGCCGCGCGACGCCAGCTGTTCTTGTTGGAAAAACGGCCATCGGCTTGCGCGATCTTCGAGAGCACGCCGGCCTTGACGAATCCGAAGACCGACTTGTCGAGGGTATTCGCCCGGCGTTGCAATCCGGGTTGGAAAATCAGTTTGGGATTGGCGAGTGCTGCCTTGGCGATGACCTTCGCTTCATCGATGGTGTGGGCAAGCGGTGCTTCGCAGTACAAATGCTTGCCGGCCTGCAAAGCCGCCAGGGCCATCTCGCGATGCAGGTGCGAGGGCGTTGCGAGAAAGACAGCCTTCACGTCCTTGTTCGAGAGCAGGGCCTTGTAGTCGGTTGTGGCCTGGGCCTTGGGCGCAAATCCGAGGGCTCGCTTGTGGAGGCCATCAAAGCTATCGCAAACTACTTTCACATCGGCGCCCGGAAGACGGGACAACGTGTTGAGAATGTCGCGACCGTGATCGCCACAGCCAATGACGCCAATGCCAACAGAGGGAGGCGCCTCTTTTTTCTGCGCCTTGTCGTCGGCTGCACGGGCCGGGCGGATCTCGGTTGCGGCCATTCCGGCGAACAGGCTCATCGCGAGGCCACCTCCTTGCAGGAAGTCACGACGGGACTTCACGGTTTCGGGTGGCGTGGAGGGGTTTGGCTTTAGCTTTTTGGTATCCATGGCTTGGTAAGCAGGTGGCATCCGACGTGGGGGGTCGAAACGTTAAACCGTGCAACCCAGTAGACGCAAATGGAATGGTCGAATGTTCACGTCGTGGATGCGCGACCGCACACAAAGCAACGAATATCAATTGTCAAAATGCGTCGCGTTGTGGTGAATAGACACCCTTTGGCCCGCGTCCATCATTCAGACGGTTGCTCGCGCCTCAGGCTGTGCCAATAATAGTCTCAGGCCGGACCCCGTTTGGTACGTCACGGCATCCATCGACCCCTGATTTTGGAGGAATCACCATGTTGCGCAATTCACTCGGCATTCTTTTGGGCGGCGTTTTTGCCGTTTTGGCCCTCGCCCCGATCTCGGCCGGAGCGGCGGAGAACGACTGCACCATCGCCAAAGATGCCACGACCGAGGCTGGCAAGGCGTGCGTCGAGGGCGGCATCAAGCGCGCCAAGGCCATCATGAAGGCCATGGTCAAGCAAGCCAAGAAGGGCGACATGAAGGTCGACTGCGATTCGTGCCACAAGAACGAGGAGAAGTGGGATCTGACCTCGGATGCCAAGGATCAGTACAAGAAAATGCTCACCATCGTCGGCAAGGAAAAATAGGGGTCTCTCCCCGATCCCGTTCATTACACCGCGCCGGTGAGGTTCCCTCGCCGGCGTGTTTTTTTTTGCGCTACCGACTTCCGAGGAAACTTCGCAGGCCCGCGAGCACGGACATCGGAATCTCGTGGCCACCCTCGAATGGCATCCAGGTCAGGGTATGTTGGCCCGCCTGAGCGTGATCACGGAAGGCTTCTGCCAGCGCGAAGGGCAAGATGGGATCGCTGCGGCCGTGGCTGATGAAGATGGGAAAGCCCGGCTTCATCTTCTTGAGCGCGGGTGCCCATACGGTCTCGTTGACGAGCGTGCCTGACATGACGACCAGACCCGCGAGTGAATCTGACGCGGTCAACGTCACGTCCGAGGCCAACATGGCGCCCTGTGAAAAGCCTCCGATTGTGAAAGTGGCCTCGGGGGCTCGACGTTTGAGCGCGTCGAGCATTTTACGCACCTGCGCGCTGGCTTCGGCCATGCCGTCCGGTTGTTCCCCGCGCAGATCGCGCTTTTGGCCCTGTTCGCGCGCCGCCGCAATCCGTGTCACATCGAGGTGCCACCAGGCCCGACCCCCACCCGGGCTGACCAGCGGTGCTTCCGGAAAGACGAACATCCGGCCGGGGGCCAAGAGGGCCTCTCCGAGGGGCACCAGATCGTCGCCGGGTGCACCCCAACCGTGCAACAAGATGACGATCTGTTTTGGATTGTGTCGCTCACCAACCGCATGGGTTCGCAGGCCTGAGAAATTCCCATCGCGCTCGAACGTGCTGTCCGGTTTTGTGTGGGTGGGCGTCATACGCTGGCAAGACGAAGAGGATGTGATCGCGAGGAGTACGGCCGCAAATCGCGACCAGTCATGCACGCATTTACTCCCAGAAATCGAAGACAAAAACATCGGCCATCGATTTCTTGAGCAATTCGACGAAGGCCTTGTGATCCGGGTGATCCATGTAGACCTTGAGGTCGGCCATGTTCTCGAAACTCAACACCGAGCAGTGGTGGAATCCCTTGTTCAGTTTTTCAACGCTGACGCTTTCGCCGCCGTCATACTTTTTGACGAGCGGGATCTTTTCCTTGAGTGCGCGGAAGGCATCGGAAACTGCCTTCATCTGACCCGGGGTGGTTCCGTCCTTGAATTTGACGGCGACGACGTGGACGAGTTCCTTCTTGCCCGCGGGTTTCGCATCATTGCCCGCAGGTTTCTCGGTAGCCGGTTTCTCGGCCGCCGGTTTTTGGGCAGCGTGGGCCGCGACGGTGGTCAGCGAAAGGGTGAGTGCGGCAAGCAGCATTTGGGTGTAGTTCATGGCGATCTGTCCTTACTTTTCCTTACTTTTCGACAAAGGCGCGCTCGATCACGTACTGCCCGGCGGCACCCGCTGTGCTGCCTTCCTGGAATCCACGTTGCTCCATTCGTATGACGAGTTCCTTGAGGACCGAAGGGCCCCCGCAGATCATGACCCGATCATCGACCGGATCCAGCTCAGGCAGGCCCAGATCGGCCGCCAACTTGCCGGTATCGATAAGATCCGTGATGCGCCCCTGATTCGGGAATGGCTCTCGTGTTACGGTTGGGTAATACAGAAACTGCACTCTGGCCTCGTCGCCGACCAGAGGGTGTTCCTTGAGCTCGTTTTCGAGGTAGCTGCGGTATCCGAGGTCGCTCACGCGGCGAACGCCGTGGACCAGGATCACCTTCGAGAAGCGCTCGTAGGTTTCCGGATCGCGTACGATGCTCATGAAGGGTGCAAGCCCCGTTCCCGTGGCAAGCAGGTACAGGCGCTTGCCATCGGTCAAATTGTCGAGCACGAGGGTGCCGGTCGGTTTGGTGCCAACGAGAACCTCGTCGCCCGGGACGATGTGTTGCAGACGCGACGTGAGGGCGCCGTCCTGAATCTTGATGCTGTAGAACTCAAGCTCTTCTTCGTAATTCGCGCTTGCGAGGCTGAAGGCGCGCATCAGGGGGCGGCCCTCGGGCATCGGCAGCCCAACCATTACGAAATGTCCGTTGCGAAAACGGAATCCGGCATTGCGGGTCGTGGTGAAGCTAAACAGGGAGTCATTCCAGTGGTTGACGCGCACGACGCGCTCGGCTGAAAGGTTGCTCATCACTTCATAATGGTCGGCGGCGATATATCTGTCGAGACGATTAATCTGATAATATTATTCGGTAGAATCGATATGCGATACTCCATCCGGCAGCTTGAAGTCTTTCTGGCGGTGGCTGCGACCAGCAACGTGAGTCGTGCCGCCCAACAGATGTCCCTCTCGCAGTCCGCCGTGAGTTCCGCGCTGGCCGAGCTCGAAAAACAGTTTGATATCCAGCTCTTCGATCGAATCGGCAAGCGCCTGCGGCTGTCGAGTCTGGGTCATGCCGTGCGGGCAGAGGCCGAGGCAACCCTGGATCAGGCGAGTAATCTTCAGCGGGCGTTTGAGAACCGCGGCGGAATTGGACCGCTCCGGGTGGGTGCGACCCTTACGATTGGCAACTACCTGGCCGTGCCCATTCTGGCCCAGTTCCTGCGCGAACATCCGGGGTCGGAGGTGAGGCTATCGATTGCCAACACCCGCGAAATCGAGCGGCAGGTCGCCAATTTCGAGGTGGATGTGGGCCTGGTCGAGGGCGAAATATCGCATCCCGACCTTGAGGTCCGCCCCTGGCTCGATGACACGTTGACGGTATTTTGCGCGCCCGAGGATCCGCTCGCACAACGTCGCGTGCTGCAGGATGAGGATCTGTTGGCGGCGCCGTGGATTGTGCGTGAGCAGGGCTCCGGTACCCGACAGGCGTTCGATCGGGCCATGGCGGGTTTGTTGCCCGATCTCAGGATCGCGATGGTACTCGAACACACCGAGGCGATTGTCGCGGCAGTGAAAGCCGGACTGGGCGTCGGATGCGTATCACGGCTGGCCGTTGCCGAATCGCTTGCCCACGGCACCGTTTCGGAATGCCGCGTTCCCTCCCGGAATTTTGCGCGAAAGTTCTTCTTTGTGTTTCACCGCGACAAGGTGCGCGGGCCGGGAATCGACGGCTGGTGCGACGTGTGTCTCAGCTTTGGCAAATGAGTCTCAACCGGGGCGGGACTGCAGGTAGACCTGAAAGGTATGAAACTGGGGTGGCGTGCCAAAGGCTGCCCCGATGTCCATCACCAGTCGACCTCGTCCGATATCATCGGAGGTCATGGTTTCGCGGCCACAGCGGATGTAATACGATTTTTCCGGCGAGTTGCCGCTCGTGATGCCGAGGCGCCATTGCTTCGCCATGATTCGTGCGGTCGCCGATTGCACGCGATCCCACAGATCCTGGCGGCAGGGCTCGTGCTCGACCCAGGAAAGTGCCTCGGCGATGGTGCCGCTGAGATCGCGACAGAATTGTTTGTCGATCGGACGAATCACAAGGAGCAGTTTAGGCGACGCGGGTCGTTTCGCATCGGTCGAGAACCGCTTTCCACCAGTCATGCAACGGTGTAAGCGAGGATAGCTCGGATTCAAATTCGCAATTGAGCGCGCTGCCTTGCACGCTTGCATCGACCTTGCACTTGACGTGGCCATTTTCTCCGCGATTCAGGCGCAGTTGCACGGAACCGCTTTCGCTCGACGTTCGAAGCTCCGCTTGATCGCGATGGTTGTGGCGCAGGGCTTCCAGTTCAGCGAGAAACTGCGACAGATGATCGGCGTCGATCGGCATTGGAAGATCCCCGTGAAACCAACCCACCTCCAGCTCCGCGTGACAAACGATTAGCGCGGGCATCGGTGTCACGCTTTCGAAACGGAAGTTCAGAAAGTCCGAGTGCGGGTTTCCAAACAACATCTGCCGCATTGACCAAGGTTATCGTCGGGTTTGGAAAAACACTAGGTATTAGCGGCCGTACTGAACAGGCGTCTTGGTGAAAATGTCCCACATGTGGTCGGCCTGCGGGGTTTTGCCCACGTCTCCCTGAGTGTCCAACCACGTTCGTTCAGATGGGCGCCTAGGTCGACCTCGACTACAGCGCGCTGAAAACCGCTTCCGCGCGCGCTGCTGCCAGATCGACCGTTGCGCCGTAAACAACCAGATGCCCCATCTTGCGGCCGGGCCAGCCCTGGCCCTTGCCGTACAGATGCAGGTCCACGTCGTCGTTCTGTAACACACGTTCCCAGTCAGGCTCTCCCCGGGTCCACAGATCCCCGAGTAGATTCACCATGACACTCGGTCGTAAGAGGGACGGGTCACCGAGCGGAAGGCCCGCAATGGCGCGCACGTGTTGCTCGAACTGAGAGGTTCGACAGCCACCCCAGCTGTAGTGTCCGCTGTTGTGTACGCGGGGCGCGATTTCGTTGACGAGCACGTCGCCCGCGGTGGTGAGGAAAAACTCGATCACCAACACGCCGACGTATTGCCATGCTTCCGCGATGGCGGACGCGATTTCGATGGCTTGTGCAACGGGACCCGTGCCGACGTCGGCGGGAACGCGCGTCATGTGCAGGATGTGATGGCGGTGGATGTTTTCCGCGATGGGAAAGTGGCGCACCTGGCCGCGTGGATTCCGCGCCAATAACACTGAAAATTCCTTGTCGAAGACAACCCGTTGCTCGAGCACGCTCGGAATTGTGGCGATGCGTTCGTGGGTGGAAACCACGTCAGCCTGTGATTCGATTCGATACTGTCCGCGGCCATCGTAGCCGCCTTTGCGGGACTTCACGATTGCAGGGAAGCCAAACGCCGCGGCGTCCTCGGCAAGTCCTTCGGCGCTTTGCACGTCGGCGTAGCGGGTTTGTGGAACACCGATGCGCGTTAAAAACTGTTTCTGGACGAGGCGATCCTGAACCGTCGCCATGATCTCGGGCGAGGGGAAGACCTGATCCGGTCGTGTCCCCGCCTTGAGTGCGCTGGCATCGACGTGTTCGGTATCGAGCGTGATGCGATCGCACTGCGCCGAAAGGGCACGCAGGGCTTCCACGTCCGAAAGACTGCCAACGATCGTGGTGTTGGTGACCTGCGATGCGGCGCAGTTGGCAGTGGGATCGAGGACGGCGACATTGAACGCGAGACGTCGCGCCTCGATCGCCATCATTCGCGCCAGCTGACCACCCCCGATAAATCCAATCGTAGCACCGGGTCCAAGCGGGCTCAAAGCGTATCCTCGAGAACCTTGTCTGTTTGCGCCTTGCGGAAGGCGTGCAAGCGTTCTCGCATCGCAGGATCCGTACCACCAAGGATGGCGGCCGCGAGCAAGGCCGCGTTGGCAGCGCCCGCTTTGCCGATGGCGAGTGTGCCGACCGGGATCCCTTTGGGCATCTGAACGATCGAGAGCAACGAGTCGACGCCCGCCAACATGGCCGATTGCACGGGCACGCCAAGCACCGGCACCACGGTCTTTGCTGCCGCCATGCCCGGGAGATGGGCCGCCCCGCCAGCTCCCGCGATGATGACGCGAATACCACGTGCTTCAGCGTTTGAGGCAAACTCGAAGAGCAAGTCTGGTGTGCGATGCGCGGAAATGATGCGCGACTCGTGCGGGATGCCAAGCTCGGTCAGCACCTCGCTCGCGGCGCAGAGGGTTGCCCAGTCACTTCGGCTGCCCATGATGACCGAAACCAGAGGTTTGGATTCGCCCGCTTGCTTGTTTGAAGACATCGCTGTCGCGCAAAAGCCCGAAATGAAAGCGCTAGCTGGCGCGACGCACGGCGAGACCGCGCAACTCGTCAAAGAATCGCTGCGACGTCTCGATCGAGTTCTCGAGTGATTCAATGAGCAACATCAACAAAGTATCGTTTTCGTGGCGCAACGAATCGTAGTAGCGCTGGCGCTCAATCGAGTGAATGACGGCGGGGAGATAGCCGGCTTGCAACAGAATGTAGTTGCTCAGCATGCGACCGACCTTGCCGCTGTTCTTGGTCCACGGATAGATCGCAAGCAGCTCGAGTTGAATGCGAGCGGCCTGCTGCAAAGGATGCAAATCCTTGAATTCACTCGATGAAATCCAGTCGTCGAGCTTCTTCATGCGTGGCTGGATTTTCTCCGGTGCCGTGATCTCGTGATAGTACAGCCGGTGTAGCGGGTTCTCTTTGCGATAGACCGGTGGGCCTTTGAGTCCCGGATCAGGCGTGAGCATCAGGTAGAGCTTCTTGATGAACTCGACCGATATTTCCGGCGCACGTTTTTCGCGGAGCGCATCGCGCAGGTAATCGACCGTAATCTTGTGGTTTTTCACGTCCTCGTACATCGGGATGAGTGAAACATCGCTGATGATGCGGTGATCGATCGCGGCTTTAAGTTCCGAATAGGAAAGCACCACGCCTTCGAGCGCGTGGTCGTGAAATACCCACGACACATCCAGCCGCTCGCGGTAGTCGCGCACGATCGTTCCAGGGAACCGCGCCATCGCGGAACGCAGTTGATCCATTCGATTGTCGAGTTCGTACAGTCTTGCGTCCAAAACCACGTCCTTTACCTTGCGCGTTATCTAACAGAAATACCCGTTTCGTCAAGCCAACTTACGACGATGTACCTCAATAAAATTAGCTGTTTAGCTTACACTCTTCAGCGCGTTTGTTTTGTCCACAGTTGTTGTCAGGCGGCGCCAACGGTGTGCTGTGGATAACATTTACAGGGCTGGAATCATTGGGAAAAGCCGAACTGTCGGAAATTTGACTTGGTTCTATCCCGAGCGATGATTTTCCCGGAACGCTGTTGTTCTGGAAACATCAGGGAAGTTTCAATTATTCCAATATTTTGCACACCATCGGGTGGCGGAAGTCCAGTTTTGACGCAAAGAGAAGAAGAGCCAAGGGTTGGACACGGGGAAGTGGCACAGCACTTTTCCGTGCTTTCCCGTGAGGTTCTTGCGGCCCTGGTACCGCGTTCGGGTGGGATCTATTGCGATGCGACGGTGGGTCTGGGCGGTCATGCGCGGCAGATCCTCGAAATGAGCCAACCCGACGGGCGGTTGATAGCGATCGATCGAGACGCGGATGCGCTGGCGACGGCTCGGGAGCGACTGGCGCCATTCGGACCGAGGGTGCAGTTCTTTCATGCGCCGTTCTCGGCTGTTCCCGAGGTGCTGCGCAGCGCAGGGATCGACGGGGTCGACGGTTGCCTCGCGGATCTTGGTGTCTCCTCACCCCAGCTCGATCGGGCGGAGCGTGGATTTTCGTTCCGTGCTGACGGGCCACTCGACATGCGCATGGACGCGAGCGGTGGCAAGACCGCCGCTGATATCGTGCGTGATCTGTCCGAAGCCGAGCTTGCCGATTTGCTCTTCGAGCTCGGCGAAGAACCTGCTTCCCGGCGCATCGCGCGCGCAATCTGTCGCGCAAGAGACGAGGCGCCGATCGTGACCACGGGGGCACTGGCCGATCTCATCGGGCGTGTCTTGCCGTCCCATGGCGGCATCAAAAAAAATCCGGCGACGAAGACCTTTCAGGCGTTGCGTATGTCCGTTAACGACGAGCTTCCACAGCTTGGCTTGTTCCTGGATCACGCGCCTTCCGTATTGAATCCCGGCGGTCGACTGGCGGTCATCTCGTTTCATTCGCTTGAAGATCGAATGGTGAAGAACCGTTTGCGGGCGCTGTCAAAAATTCCCGAGGCCGTCGCACCGGGCGAAGGGTTTCCCGAAGATGCGGACAAGACGCCACCGGTTTTTCGTTTATTGTCGCGCAAGGCGATTTTTCCTTCCGACGAGGAAACGAAACACAACCCGCGGGCGCGTTCGGCGCGGTTGCGCGTCGCTGAAAAATTGCCGACGCGGGAGGCAGCGTGATCGCGACCAGGGCAATCAATGAAGCGGGTGCCCGCAAACGCCATCCCGCGCATGGGGTGTTGATGCTGTTGCTGCTGGTCTTCACGCTGGCGGCCCTGGGGCACGTGGCGATCAACATCAAGAAACTCGAAGTTGGGTTGGCCCTCGGGCAAGCACGCGCGGATCGCACGCGGCTGCTTGAAAAAAAGCGGCAGCTTGCGCTTGAGATTGGTGTGTTGAAAGATCCGGGGCGCATCGTCGCGATTGCCAACGACAAGCTGGGACTGCGTCCACCCCGAACCGATGACATCATCGCGCTTGATGCACTCGGTGATCCTGATCGCGGTGGACGGAAACCGGCGCACACGGATAGATCTGCCGAGCCAGTGACGGCACCGAAGGAACACCCATGATTGGCAAACGCAGACGCAAACCTCTGCGCATTGATGGGAACTCCACGACTGGGCCGCATGGTCCCATCATGGTGGCTCCTCCCGATCCGTCTCACAACGCCTCGGTGCGAGCGGGGCGATGGACCCGCATGCGCATCATCATTGTCGGATGCATGCTCGGCGCACTCGGTCTAAAGGTCGCAAAAACGGCCTACGAACTTCAGGTGGATGATTCTGACCGATACAAGTCGCTCGCAGAAGACAACTACATGAAGGAAATCGAGCTGCCCCCGGGGCGGGGTCGCATTCTCGATCGAAACGGCAAGGAATTTGCTGCCACGGTGGAGGTCGAGTCGGTGTTCGGCAATCCTCGCGTGTTGCGCTTTAGCCCGGACGCGGCCGCCCGACTCGCAAAAGTGCTTTCGGTTCCAGAGCGTCAGATGCGGGAAAGTCTCGAACATCAGACCCCGAATGGAAGGCCTCGCTACTTCTCGTGGCTAAAACGCCGCGTGACGCCTGTTGAGGCCGAGGCGGTTCGAGCGCTGGCCTTGCCCGGAATCGGGTTTCGCCCTGAACCCCGCCGTTTCTATCCGTTGCGTGCGGTGGCGTCGACCGTGATCGGCTACGCGGGTTCCGACGGTCGCGGACTCGAAGGCGTCGAGCTTTCGTACGACAAATACTTGCGTGGCAAGACGGCGACCCTTCGCGGGGTCAAAGACGCGCTTGGCCGCGAGTTGTTGCTCGACGGGATCGACGATACGTCGGGTGTTTCCGGCCTGGATGTGACGTTGTCGTTGGATGCGTATCTGAGTCACGTCACGCGCGCGGCCCTCGAAAAGGCGATGAAGGAACACAACGCGCAATCGGCAACCGCCGTGGTGCTTGATCCCCGCACAGGCGATATCCTTGCCATGGCGGATCTGCCGGACTTCAATCCCAATCAGCCCGCAACGGCGGTCGGCAAGGGCGCCCGCAATCGAGCGATTACCGACACCTTCGAGCCCGGCTCGACCATGAAGACCTTCACGTTTGCGGCGGCGTTCGATGAAGGCGGGCTTTCGCCCACGCGAATGTTTGATTGCGAAAACGGTCGCTGGAAGTTCGGGAAGTACATGATTCGTGACACGCATCCGCTGGGTGTGGTGACCGCCACCGAGGCGTACCAGCAATCGAGCAACATTTGTACCGTCAAGATCGCGCGGCAGAGTTCGCGTGAGGTTCTTTTTGACTATCTCAGGCGTTTCGGTTTTGGCCAGCGAACGGGCGTCGCCTTGCCCGGTGAACGCTCAGGGATCCTGCGTCCGGTCGAACGCTGGGGTGAGATTGGACATGCCACGGTGGCGTTCGGGCAGGGCTTGACCGCAACGCCATTGCAGATTACGGCGGGTTTTGCGGTGGTGGCGGCCGGTGGCGTTTATCGTACGCCTCGACTTGGGCTTTCGGTTCGACATCCCGATGGAAGCGTCGAATTGCTCGGTGAAAAAGCGCCCCAGGGCCGTCCGGTGATGTCACCGAGGGCGGCTGCGATCCTGGTCGAGGTGATGGCCGGTGTACCGACGCCGCAGGGCACGGCTCGTCTCGCCGCGGTTCCGGGTTACCGTGTGGCTGGAAAAACTGGGACGGCGCAAAAGGTGTCGGGCGGCGCTTACGATCCCGATCGCTGGTTGGCCTCGTTCGTTGGGTTTGCGCCGGCCGATGATCCACGCTTCGTGATTGGTGTGTTCATCGACGAGCCCAATCCAATCCATCTGGGCGGCAAGGTGGCAGCCCCGGTGTTTAAAGAGATCGCGCAGGCGGCTTTGCAATATCTGAACATTCCGCCAACGCAGGCTGTGGTAGCACAGGAGGTTGAAGAAACCATCGGACCGTCCGGTGTTGCGATTGCAGCCGTCGATGTGCCGGAAGCGTTGGGTTCCACCATCGTGATGGTATCGGCCGAGGAATTCTTTCCCATCGATTCCGAATCGCCCGAGGCGGTGCAGGTGGATCTCGTGCCGATTCCGGACTTTTCAGGACTGAGTGTGGGTCTGGCCATTGCGCGCGCAAGCGCCCTGCACGTCGAGTTGAACATAGTCGGCAGCGGCATCGCGGTCGCGCAGTCGGTTGCGCCGGATCGCGAGGTCCTGGCCGGGACCAAGGTGGACGTAACGTTTGCCCTCGGGGGGCGTTAGTGGCAATTGCCATCGAGGCCGTTCGAGAGGCGCTCGCGCTGCAGGACGATCCCTCGGATCCAGCCTCCTTCAGCAGCCTGTGTGACGATTCTCGAAAAGTCGAACCGGGCTGTGTCTTTGTCGCGGTTTCGGGTGTTGCGGACCATGGGCGGGAATTTGTGGCCGACGCACTTTTGCGGGGTGCGGCCGCCGTGGTTGCGGTGAATGACAAAGACCTGGCGTCGCAGGTGCGTGCGACGGGCGCAAAGTTTATCGGGGTGGATGATCCACGTTTGGCACTGGCACGGCTTGCCCGCGCCAATTTTCCCGCTTTGACGCGACTTTCCCTGACAGCCGTGACGGGAACAAACGGCAAAACCACCACGGCCCACATCGTGGAATCGATGTTGGCGGCGGCGGGTCGGCGGCCCGGGATGGTGGGCACGGTGGTGTACCGTTATGCTGGCATCAACGAGGAGGCGCCGCTGACGACGCCGGGATCACTTGCCCTGCACGAACTTTTTGATCGGATGGTGGGTGCCGGGTGTTGTGATGTGGTGCTTGAGGCTTCGTCCCACGCCCTCGTACAACATCGGCTTTCGGGCTGTCGCTTTCGCGCGGCAGCACTCACCAATGTCACGCAAGATCACCTCGATTACCACAAGACCATGGCGGCGTATTTTGACGCCAAGGCGATTCTCTTTGAAGCGTTACTCGAACCCGATGGGACGGCGGTTCTTCAGGTCGACCGGGAAGATGGCCGACGAATGCTGCCGCGCGTGCGGGGTCGTGTGTTGCGTTTGGCACATTCGGACCAGACCGATGCCGACGTGGCGGTTCTCGGTCGCCACCTCGACGCCGAAGGGCTGGCGCTGACCTTGCGGACACCGATTGGGCGCCTGGAGGTCGAGTCGCACCTGGTTGGCGACTTTAACGCGTCGAATCTACTCGTGTCGGTCGGCCTCGGCATCGCGCAGGGTCTTTCCGCCGACGCGATTGTCGCCGGCATTGCGACGCTGGCAGGGGTTCCGGGACGGCTCGAAGCAATTGAAAACAGGTTTGGCGTGTTGTGTACGGTCGACTACGCACACACGCCCGATGCGTTGCAACGGGTACTAGCGGCGTTGCGACCGTTGTGTCGCGGACGGCTCATCACCGTATTTGGTTGCGGAGGGGATCGCGATGCGGGCAAGCGCCCAATCATGGGTGAGATCGCAGCCCGTCTTTCCGATGTTGCGATTGTCACTTCGGATAATCCGCGAACCGAGGATCCTGCCGCGATCCTTGAACACGTCGTGCTCGGTGTAAAGCAGGCCGGGGTGATCCTGAAAGCGGCGGCGGCGCTTGCGGGCGAAAACGGCGCATGTATCGAGCCTGACCGTCGTGCTGCGATCGAATGCGCGATCGGAATCGCTCGTCCGGGGGATGTGGTCCTCATCGCGGGCAAGGGTCATGAGGACTATCAAATTCTGGGACAACAAAAATTTCATTTTGACGATCGCGAATCAGCGCGACGGGCGTTCGCTGCGCGCGAGGGGAGCATCAATTCATGAAGCTGGAGTTTGCCATTGAGTTTATGGGGGCCGAATTGCTGGCGCCGCCGGGTTTGAAGGGCAAAGGCGTTGCCCAAAAGACTTGTTTTGGTGCTGCGGTTGATGGCCGGAAGGTTGAGCGTGGGCAATTGTTCTTCGCCATCAAGGGCGAGCGGGTGGATGGGTTCGAGTATTGCGCTCAAGCGGCGCGCGCCGGTGCCGCGGCAGTTGTGGTTGCGCGCGGTCGTGGCCGCCCGGACGGTGTCGGCGCTGTGCCGGTGCTGGCTGTGGATGATCCGGTTTTGGCGCTGGGAAAGCTTGCACATGCCATCCGCAATACGTATCAGGGTGTTGTCATTGGCGTGACGGGCTCGAATGGCAAGACCACCACCAAGGAGTTGATCGCAGCAGCGCTCGGCCCGCACGGCAAGGTCTTGCGATCGCCCGGCAACCTGAATACCGAAATCGGCCTGCCGCAAGCCATCCTGTCGGCGCGTGGCGACGAGGCCTTCTGGGTTTTGGAAATGGCGATGCGCGGGCCGGGGGAAATCGAAATCCTGGGCCGCATTGCCTGTCCCCATGTGGCGGTCGTGACCAATGTCGGCGCGGCCCATCTTGGGCGGCTGGGATCGCTTCAGGCAATCGCGCGTGCGAAGGGTGAAATTTACACGACCCTTGCGCCCGGCGGCACTGCGGTTGTGCCTGGCAACGAGGCAATGTTGGGCCCAGACCTTGCCCTGGTGCCGACCGAACGCATCGTACGCTTCGGCGCGGGCACGTTTCTGGATTTCGGTCGCGGTGCGGGCTTTTCGCCGGGTGTGCGGCTTTTGGACTACGTTCCGGAAGCCGGTGGTCATTCACTGATCCGCGTCTCCGTGGGTGAGTATCCGGCTGTGCTGCGATTGCCACTTGCGGGGCCACACAACGCGGTCAATGCCTGCGCAGCGCTGTCGGTTGTTTGGGCGCTCGGGTTGCCGATCGCGCCCTCGGCAGCGGCGCTTTCCAAGGTCGCCTTGCCGCCCCATCGAAGCCACGTTCGTTCGGTCGGAGGACGGCTCGTCATCGACGATTGCTACAATGCAAATCCGGCCTCCATGTCGGCCGCACTCACGACACTCGCAGCTTCGTTGCCCGCAACGGGTCGCGCCTTTGCGATTCTCGGGGACATGTTGGAACTGGGCCCCGATGAGCGGGCTCTGCATGAAACGCTTGGCGCCGAGGCCGTCAAAAAGGGCATTTTTGCCCTGGCGGGTGTTGGAAAATTGGGCCGTTTAATAGCGGCGGGGGCCCGGAAAGCGGGCCTGAGCGTCGGTCGTGCGATCGCGACCGACGATGCTGCGGAAGCCGCTCGAGTCGTCGCGGGTTTATCGGCTCCCGGTGACGCCATTCTCATCAAAGCCTCGCGTGGCATGCGGCTAGAGGCCGCCGTCGACGCGGTCTACGCGATTCTGGGAGCGTCCAAGAAGCCAGCGAAGAAGAAAACGAAGAAGCCAGAGAAGAAGAAAGCAAAAGCGGCGAAGAAGGCCAAGGCCGCGCCAAGGCGCAAGGCCACGCCAAGGCGCAAGGCCACGCCAAGGCGCAAGGCCGCGCCAAGGCGCAAGGCCGCGTCGAAGCGCAAGGCCGCGAAACGTGTGACAACGCCAGCCCGGAAACGAAAGTAGGAACGTGCTTTTTCATCTTTTTGCGCTGCTTCGTTCCGAGTACTCGGTGTTCAATGTGTTTCGTTACACGTCGACCCGAATGGGTCTTGCGACTTTGACGGCCCTCGGCATCACATTTTTTGTGGCACCCTGGTTCATCGCCCGCGCCCGATCCAGACAGCTCGGTGAAGTGATTCGTGAGGATGGTCCGAAGTCGCATGCCAGCAAGCAAGGCACACCGACGATGGGCGGCGCTCTCATCTTGCTTGCGCTCGCATTCGGAACCTTACTGTGGTGCGATTTGACCAGTCAGCTCGTCTGGCTCGCGCTATTTGTAACCGTTGGCTACGGCGTACTCGGCTTTGTTGACGACTACATCAAGATCGTTCATCGCAACAAAAAGGGAGTTCCGGCTCGATACAAGCTGCTAGCCCAGTTCGTGGTGGGCGGTGTGGCGGTCACGTGGCTGTTGATGGGAGACGTATTGGCACCGGAAATGCGAACCCGCCTTGTGTTGCCGATGGTGTCGATCGCCCGGTTTTCGCCGGAATTATCGCTTCCCCTCTATATTTTCTTTGGGCTCATCGTTGTGGTGGGAACCTCCAATGCGGTCAATTTGACCGATGGCCTCGATGGACTCGCGATAGGGCCCGTCATCATCTGTGCGTTCTCGCTGATGTTGCTTTCCTATGCCGCGGGAGCCACGCTCAACGGTTTCAACGTGGCGTCGTATCTCGGGATTGCCCACGTGGAAGGCGCGGGCGAGCTTGCGATCTTTTGCGGCGCCATCGGTGGCGCGGGCATCGGATTTCTCTGGTACAACACGCATCCCGCGCAGGTTTTTATGGGCGACGTGGGTGCGCTTTCGCTCGGAGGTGCGCTTGGATTTGTGGCGCTTGCGACCAAGACCGAGGCGTCGTTGCCGATCATCGGGGGCGTGTTCGTCGCCGAGGCGGTCAGCGACATCATTCAGGTTGCGTATTACAAACGCACCAAGAAGCGGGTGTTCCTGATGGCGCCGATCCACCACCACTTCGAGAAGCTGGGTTGGCCAGAATCCCGAATCGTGGTGCGCTTCTGGATCGTGTCGTTCATGTGTGCCGTGCTGGGACTTGTGCTCACGCTCAAGCTTCGCTAACGATTTTCCGTCGATTCCGGAGTCGTCGCGTAAGGGTCAGGCGGCGCGCATCCGGGACTCGATGCGTTCGAGCAGCAATTCCGGCGTGAAGGGCTTGGTGATGAGATCCGTTGTGGGATCAAACTCATGCTCCTGCGCGATATCGCCAAGATAGCCAGACATGAAGAGGAAGCGCAGGTTCGGCCAACGCTCCCGCACCTTGCGAAGCAGTTGCGGTCCGGTCATGCCAGGCATCACGACGTCGGTCAGAAATAGATCGGGCTGTCCGGACACTTTGCGGATAAGGGACAGCGCTTCTTCGCCATCGCGTGCCACGGTGACGGTGAACCCGGCCTGGGCGAGAATGCGCCGCACGACAGCACGGGCACTGTCATTGTCTTCGACCACGATGATGTTGCGACCGTGGCCCATGACAGGTGATGCGGTTGGCGCAGGCGTTAGCTGACCGATGGGTTCCTCGGTGCGGGGCCAAACAATCTCGAAACGGGACCCTTCCCCGACCGTCGAGGTAACGGTGATGGTGCCGTTCGATGCGCCGACAATGCCGTGGACCGTTGAGAGACCAAGTCCCGTACCCCGTCCGCGTTCCTTGGTGGTGAAGAATGGTTCAAAGATTCGCTTCTGGGTTGCCTCGTCCATACCGACTCCGTTATCGGCGATCGAAAGCGTCACCTGATGGTCGTCGGTTTCACAACTCACGGTGAATGTGCCGCCTTCGGGCATGGCGTCGCGCGCGTTGGCCGCAAGGTTCAGGATGACTTGTTCAATTTGACCTGGATCCGCCAGGATCGGGCAAACCTTGCCAACATTGAGACTGAGGGTGATGCGTTCACCCAGCAAGCGATTGACGAGCGTCGCCATTTCCATCGTGGTCGAGGCGATGTCGATGGGTCTAGGTCGGGTTATCTCCTGGCGAGCGAATGCCAGCAACTGCCGTACGAGTGCGGACCCCCGTTCCTGAACGGCGATGATCTCGGAGCCCAGATCACGGGTATCCGGATCGCGAGACATGGAGATGAGTGAGCCGTAACCCGCGACGGCCGTAAGCAGGTTGTTGAAGTCGTGTGCGATGCCCCCGGCGAGCAAACCAAGCGCTTCCATTTTTTGAGCGTGTTGCAGTTGCGACTGCAAGTCAGCGGTTCGGCTCAACGCGTTTTTGAGGTCTTTGAGGCTGCGGGCAAAGGCCTTCAGAAAAACCGACAGAAGCGCCGCGGTCGCGATCAGGACCGCCTCGCCTGCAACCAGGGTGTTGATGGCATTTTTGTCGGATAACGTCTGGTGCATGCCTTGGAATTGGCCTGCAGCCATGAAGGCAGGGAAGGTCAGGGCGGTCAGCAGTGCCACCCGGGTCGCAACGCGCCCGCCCAGGAAAAGGCCAATGGCCATGATCAAAATCGGCAAAACCAGGATCGAGGTCGAAAATAACCCTGAAAAGTACAACGAAACATGCAGGTCCATCCAGGTGCCTGCCAAAGTCACCACCGCTGCGAGAACGGGCTTGTCCAGTTTATAGAGAATTCCGAGAGCGATGACGTGGACAACCGTGGCGTACGGATCGGTGGTCCGCGCCATTTCCGCGAATCCGAACTGGAACAGGGTGGCAAGCGCACTCGCGAAATAGCCAATGAACGCACACACAACACCCACGACGACCCAACGCCGATACTGCTCGGGCTGCTGCGCGCGAAGGCTTTCGAGGGAAAGATCGAGCTGGGTGGTTTCGGGCGGCTTCATCTTCGACCCGATCTCTGAGAAGGGGTCCGAGCACCATCGGCAGACTCTAGGTTGGGGTTAAGTACCCGGCCTGTTGCGTTAGATGCGGCGCGCTGCCGTTGTCTGATTCTCGAAGTCGATGTGGATGTGGTTGCCGTCCGGATCGTGAAGGTGGATTTGCCGGATCGGGAATCCAGGCGGATTGCTCGTCGTGTATGGCACGCCGAGTTTCGCCAGGCGTTCGAGGAATTCGTTCAGATCGTCGGCGGCGAACGCGAAATGTTCTAGCCGCAAGCCGTCTTGTGCCGCGGAAGGGGTTGCTTCGACCTGAACCAAATGTACCACGGGGAGGGTTTCGCAGTACATCCAGGCTCCGCCAAAGGAAAATCCCGGTCGAGGCCCTGAAACCAGGCCGAGGACGCCGCTGTAAAACGCCTGCATTGCGGCCAGCTGACCGGTGCGGATGTTGACGTGGTTCAGGTGACGCAGGGGCATGGGCCGGAAGCAAACTACCGGCCCAGGGCTGGGTTCGTCAACGCGACAATCCCTTACGTCAATGTCCACCGGGTCTCCGAAGTGGGATTTTGGCTGAACGTGAGGGCCTCGGTATTTCAGCCGTGGACCGGCACGGAAACGTCAGCTTGAGACAAGGACACAGGGAAATGAAGCGTCTTGGCATTTGGATCGCGGCAGGCTTGTTGTTTGGATGCTCCGGTGGCTCCGGCTCGGAAGGGGGTGAGGGCGGCGGCTCCGACAAGGGAGGCTCAGCGGGCAAGGCCTCGGGAGGCGCAGGAGGCAAGGCCGCGGGCGGAACCGGTGGCAAGGCGACCACCGGTGGAACCAGTGGGACCGCGACGGGTGGAACGAGTGGGACCGCGACGGGCGGAACCAGCGGGACCGCGACGGGCGGAACGGCTGCGGGCGGAACCGGTGGCTCGAAGGCGGGCGGCACGGGCGGCACTGCCGCAACGGGTGGCACCGGCGGAACGGCCGTTACGGGCTGCACCGAACTCACGGGAACCGTTCGAGACTTCGTGAGCTCACACGCCGATTTCCAGTTCCCAGCGACGGCGGCGCCCGCGCTCTCCGCTCCTGGGATGGTCAAGACCGCACTTGAAAACGGCAAACCCAAACTGTCAACGACCGGCGAGTTCAAGGATGCCAACGGATTTGTTCAATCGGTGAGCAGCGCTTCCTTCGACGAGTGGTGGAACGATTCTGCGAGCAAGAAGGGACTTGTGCGCAAGTTCATGGTGGAGAAACGCACCCTCCAGCTGAATGCGTTCGGCAGCGAAATGTTCTTCCCAATCGACGGGGATGGACTTGGAAACACCGATTACGTCGGAACGGACAAGCCCGCCACGGATCTCGAAAAGACCGATGACGACGCCCACAATCAGCTGTTCACCGTCGAGATCAACGCCGAGTTCTTGTACGAAAGGGGCAAGAGCCAGATCTTCATCTCGGAAAGCGACGATGATTCGTGGGTCTTCATCAACGGGAAACTCGCGATCGACAGCGGTGGATTGCATGGCTTTGCACCGGCCTCGGCGAGCCTCGATCCCATCGCGAACGAGCTGGGTCTCGAAAGTGGCAAGTCGTACCCAATTGCGATGTTTTTCGCGGACCGCCAACTTTCTGGCGCGAAATATCGCGTGAGCACGAACGCCACCTTTACGAAGTGTCCGAAATAAGCCGAGTCAGCCATTGACTCTGAAATGGGCCCAACCCGCAAAGTTGCGCCCATTTTTTTGTTCCGGCATCATCAAGAGAATTGGCTCGATATAAAGTCCGGACTCTGTTGATTTTGCTGGCGGCTGCCGGTTGCTCGACAAAAAGGGAGGAGACGCGGGATCCGGTCGCAGTCGTGGTGGTACCGGTTGCATCGGTTGTGGACGCGGCCGCGGTGGTTGTTCGCGATGAGCGTCCTCCTGCTCCACTTCGGTTGGTACGCGAAGGTCCACCGATCGCGATGGTGGGGGATGACGCGCAGGTGTATTTTGCGGTTCCCGCCTCAGGGCAGGTGTTGCGATTGGATCGCCAGACCTTGAAGGTTTCGGTATTCCTCGACGGACTGCAAGAACCCACGGGCTTGGCTCAGGATCTGGATGCAGTGTACGTGGCGGATCGCCGCGCGGGCACGATAATCCGTGCGGAGAAAGCGGGTGACAAACCACCGCAGATACTGGCGAGTCAAATGGTCGAACCGACCGTGGTTGCGATGGATGAACGCGGCCTGTTCGTGGCGGCTCCGGGTCAACTGTATTCCCTGTCGACCGAGGGGGGCGTGCCGAAAGCAAAGGCCGCGCTGTCGGGAAATCCGCGTGCAATGGCACTCGACTGGGATACGGTCTTTGTCACGCTCAACGACGCCGTTATTTCGGTGGCGCGCGGTGACGGCTCGACCCACCGGTTGCCCGGTTCTCACCCGGTGGTGTCGGCGCTCGCGGTCGGGCCCGAGTTCGTATTTGTGTCGAGCGGTGTGCAACGTTTGATCACGCGATACGCAAAGAAAAATCGTGGATCGCTGGCGTTGATCGACAGTGGGGAATGGTTCGAGCCAGCCTCGGTTCGAGGACTCACACCGTTTGGGCGCACGCTCCTGGCATGTACCGACGAAGGCAGCCTTCGGGTCAATGTTGCAGACGGGACAAGCGATCGCGTTTTCGATGGTCCTTGCGACGCGGTGTTGCCGTTGCCCGAAAACAAGCTCCTGGTTCGCACCGAAAACAAGCTTTGGGTGGTTGCCAACCAGGCTCGCAACCGGGTGCTCGCCGATCACATTGATCGCGTGATCCACATCGGGGGCAACGATGTGTTAGCCGTTCGCGGCCGCGAGCTCATCTCGATTGAAAAACGGTCGGCTCGCATGTCGCGCGTGGCAGCAGTCTCCGGACACGCAATGTTGCACGTCAAGGGCAACGAGATCGCAGGTTGTGACGACGAGGGCTATTTCACGGTGGATCGCCTGGGACGAGAACGCAAAAACCACGGCCTGAGATACGGTTGTTCGGGCAACACGATCGACGACGAAGAGGTCTTTGTCGCGCAATCAGAACCCAACCAGATTCGCATCCGAGGGTTCAGTCGAGCCGTGATGAAGACCCGGACGGTGGATGCCTTGTCGCCTGAGCCGGTGATGGAAGCGGTCATCCTGGACAACGTCGTTCAATCGATGAAAAACAATCGCCTGAACCTATTCTTGCAAACGACGCACCGTCGCATCTGGACGGTCGGCAAGCGCGGACAAAGCCCTTCGGTTGTGGTCGAGCGGCCGAGGGACATCGATTTATGGGTCGTGACCGATCGCCACGTCTACTGGACCGAACGAACCAAGGTGCCGCAAAGCGATGAGGCGTCTCCGACGCAGTTGTATCGCGGCAACCTGGACGGCCTCGGCGTGATACCATTGACCGAAGCCAAAGGCCCAGATGCGTTTGTTGAAAATCTCGAAGTGGCGGGTGACTACGTATTCTGGGATAGTCTGTCGCTCGCTGCAGGCGCCGTTCGTCGCAGCGGATGTCGGCTTTCAGAGACCGAGAAGGTTGCCACCCGGCAAGTTTGCTTCAACCCGCAGAACACGACCGAGGTGGGCAATTTTCGCCAGATTCAAGCGCGCGCGCGCGGCTGGGAGCAAGACGGAATGCGTTTCGACTTGAACGCGAATGCCGGCGGCTCTGTGGTGGCCGAGTACCTCGACATTCCGGTTCCCCGTTTGCTACACGAAATTCCGTCGCAAGCGACGTCGCCGATTCCCGGTGTTGCGATTCTGTCGGTCGGCGGCAAAGCGCCTCGCAGTGCGCTGAGCGTCGGCGACGGGGGCGTCTCGTGGAGAGAAGCCGGGCGCCTGATGAAATGGGACACGCGAACAGGCAAGACTCTGACTGGCAAGGATATCCCCGAGGGGATCCGTGTTTCGCTTGCGTCCGGTGTGACGCCCGTGGTGAAGGCCATCGATAACACCCTGGTCGTGTTCGCAGTCAAGGGCGTAACCCCGGAGAAATCGCTATTGGGATGGGCCGACCATACCGGGTCGCCCATCGTTGAGGGGGTGCCGATCGTCGGCATCGATGCGATCGTTGCGATTGGCGAGCGCGAGGTGTTTGTTGCGGACGCCCGGGGCATTTCTGCCGTTCCTTTCTGGGGAAGCCTTGCGCGCGGCAAGGTGGATGGGATCGCGCGTCGCTTGACGACGGCGCACGCGCGCAGTTTGTCGGTCGATGGGGACTACGTTCTTTTTACCAACGGCCACGGATGGCGGGTGCCTGTTCGAGGGGGAACGCCTGAAAGGTTGATGCCCGCCGCTCAGCTTCTTGTGGCCGACGCCGAATCGTATTACTGGATCAACCCCGATGGCGATGTTCACCGCGCGCCGAAATCCAATTGGCCCGCCGTGCAAGGCGCGACGCTGCTGCCGAAAACCCGTTGGTCGTATGACGAAACGTCGGGAATATTGCGTGGTCCAATGCAAGGCAGCGACGATTCGCTTTGTGTGCAGCAGGGTTCGCAGCGACAGTGTGCAACGGCACCTGCCACGGTGGGTGTGAATCAAACGCCCGGCAATTCGCCCGACGGTCGCTGGCAAATTCTCGCCGGTCCCATGCCCGCCTGTGCAGAAGCGTGTGACGGGGTTTTGAATCTGTTGGATCGGGATACCGGGGCCCTGTGGGGTTTCGATTCCGTTCGCAAGGCGTGGGTTCGCGGTTTTCCAGTTTTGCCCTGCGCTTCCGGGGCGAAACGCTGTCTGGCGGTGCAGGACGTCCTGGCGTGGGAGCCCGACGGATCTTTGTTTCTCAACAAGTTCCGACTGAATCCGCAGAAGAGGGTGGCCGAGGATCGCTGTCCGGATCGACCCGACTGCGGTGATATGCGTCGTGTGTCAGACGCGGGCGTGCCTTCGGCTCACTGATACGTATTACAGACCGCGACCGGGATGGGGCCTTGCCTGTTTGACGGCCAGGACGGGCGGATTGCCGTCGAATTTGAACTCGACATCCATGGCGAAAAATACACCCGGCGTGGTGCCGTAGGCGGGCAGGAAGAACTGGTGGATCCTATCGAGGGCCGTCCCAAGTTCGTAAGTTTGGGTTGCGGTCAAGACCGTCTTGTTCGCCGAGATGAGCGACGAGTGGTCAAGAAAGACGATCGGGCGATTGGGCGAATAGTAGTAGTAGAGGAACTGGTCCGTCGTGATGCTTGGATCGGGCTGTACCACGGATTCCTCACCCTGCTGTACGTTGATGTAGAGCGCAGGATCGGCGCCCGAGGTGTCGAAGGGGTTGGCGGTCAGCGCCACACCGTTGGCCGCTTCGTTCGGGAAGCTGTTGTGAACGAGCAATGCCATTCCAACCGCACGATGATCGATGCTGCGATATTCGCGCTCTTCAAAGGCGCGGAAAAACCAGATGCTGGCCCATACTTTTCGGATGGCAGCGAAGACGGGTCGATCGGGATCGCCGGGCTGACCACTGTGCGAGGTATAGAGACCCGCTCCCGTGAAGCCTTCGAGATCTTCGGCGTTGGTGCTCGAACGAAAGCGCATCCGTGTTTTGGGGTAGTCGCGATTCAGTTTGTCGAACAAGGCTAGTTGAAAGGTCGCGTCGACCGGTGCTTTCTCCATGTCGGCGCGAAGTTTCGCGAGGGTGGCATCGCGAACGGCGGGATCACCGCGAAAGGTGGCGTCCGCCAACATCAAGGTAACCCGCTCGTCGAAGCCGTTCTGGGACATGAATTGCGCATAGTAAAAAACCGGAATACCGAAAGCCTTTGGGACCGGCACGCCGGGAACTTGCGCGAGTACCGCGTAGTGACTCGTCTTTCCGCCGTAGGCCGGGATGGCGGCCTTGATCCGATCGCGCAACAACATCGGGTCGGACACATCCACCATCTTCGTCACGTCTCGCAGTTCGGTTGTGGTCAGATCGACGGCGGGAATTCCCACGGCGGCAGGACGGTTCATCGCCCACCAGACATCGGCCTCCGCGAGCGTGATCTCTTCGATCCCGTAGTCAAACGCGCCGACCCGCAGGCGAACCCACTTGCCGTCGTACGATCGCAATTTGGGATCCGAAAACGCATTGCGCAGCGCCATGTTGGGTGTGCCACGGTTCTGTGAAAGTACGTTCACGTGCGAAAGCGGTGTCTGAAATTCTTGCGTGATGAGCCCCGTGACAACCGAAATGTCATTGGGAACGCGATCAAGAACCACGATGTCGCGGAAGCTGACGTAGGCCTTTTCCAGATCGGCCGCCTTGACGAAACGCAAACGACCGAGTGAGGTGGCAAGGTTGAGCGGCTGGTAAGAAATTCCGGCGTACAAGACCGAGGTCGTGACGACGGGCACCGTCTTCGGAAGATTGGCAGCGGTCCGCTCCACGGTGTCCGACGTTGGGTGAAAGATCAAATCGGGACCAAAATATGCCGCCGCTTTGATGGCAGTGTGTAGCGACGAAACCATTTCGATCGAGGCCGTGTCGTAGGGCGATATCTCCAGTGCCCAGAGTTTTGCTTCTGAATAGAAGGTAATCGCCGCCAGCACAAAACGGCGATCGGGCGAGTAGTACTCGGTTCGGTTGAAGTCCGACAGCGCGGGCACGATGGGCAACCCATTGCCGGACAAATTCGTGGAGGCAAACTCCCAGTGGAGCTTGTAGCGATTGGTATTTTGAAAATAGACCTTGCCCGACACGCGGTCGAGAATGATCTTCGCCGACAGCGCGCCCGGGATACTCGTATTGCTTGGCTGCGCCGCAATCACGCGGAAATCGGCGGCACATCCGACTGAAAGCAGGTGGGTCGGTCCCGCCTCGCCGGCAACGGGCGCGGGCGCAACGCAGGGCCCCTCCACGCCCACAAGTGGCGGTATCGCGGATAGACCAATGGTTTTCGAGCCGCCCTCTGCAGAACAGCCCGCAAAGAGAGCGGAGGCCACGGCTATTCCAGAAAGCGTACGACGGTACAACATGAGAATCCCTACAGCGTGAAATGATATGAGAACGAAAGAATGTGCATCATCGGATCGTTGGCATCGGCCACGGGCAACTCCATCCGGTAGGACAGCGAGACATCGTGTCGGTCAATCTCGGCCGATGCGCCCATCTCGAAGCGGTACTTGTCAATCCCCGGCGCCCGTTTGCCGGTCATCCGGTAAAACAGCTCTCCCGACACAAACGGTTCGACCATCCGATCGGTGTCGTATCCAAGCTGAAGTTGATCGCGCAAGGTTTGGTTGTTCTGTTCGCCGAACTCGTCGGTTACCTGGTTTTGATAGCGCAGGCGATTCGTCATGCGGACCTTTTTCCATTTCCACTGCACCCGGACGTCGCCAAAGAATCGGTGCCACTTCTCGAAACGATCGAATTTGTTGCGGCTCGAAATGTAACGGTAGCCAAGACGGAGCCGAAGCCCGTCGATGGGTTCATGGGTTCCGCTAACTTCGGGCATGACCTGTTCCGTTTCGAGTGGTGAGGTCGTGAAACGGAGGTACTGATTCGCCTCAAGACGAACTTTCTTGTTCACCTTGTAGCGCAGTCCCACTTCGCTCCAGAGTTGGCCTTCGTCAGCCCGCGCAGTGTCAACAGCTCCAATAGCCACCAGGGCGCACAACGTCGTTGCTGCAACAGATCTCACGATGCCGGCCCTCCCGATACGACGTTCGGGTGGCCGTTCTTCGGCTTGTTGTAATACACCGTGATGAGAGCGGTGTCTTTCAAGAGATCCACCTGTCCGATGGCCACCCTCTGGATGTCGAGCCCGGTGCGACGCGCAAGATCGGCGAGGAAGTCCGCGTGCCGCTCCGGTTTGAGTAGCTCGATGTTGTCGTACAATAGGATGCGCTCCTCCTCGCGGCCACCGAAGCTTGCCGATTCAAGCAACGCCGTTGTGAACACGATGCCGCCGTTGACAAGCAGCAGTTCCGCGACGCTGATTTTCTTGTTGGAGACGGCGTTGAGAATACCGACGCCTATCACGACGAAGAGGTAGGAGAGATCCCGGATGCGGATGGGCTCGGTCCGGTAGCGCAGGATCCCGAAAACGGCAAATAGCCCCAGCGCAAATCCAAGCTCGATCGGGACCTTGCGCAAAAGATGGCACAGGCTGAACGTGATGAGGTTGAAGATGAAGTAGATAAAGACGAACTCGCGCCGCTTGTAGAGCGGGTAGTAGATGCCCCGCACCAGGACGGCCGTGACCAGCAGGTCAAACGCCATGCGCATGAACAGTTTTCCGAAGTCGGCGCCATCAAAGAATAGATCGGAACCCCAGAGTTCAAGCATGTGACATCCTTTCAAGCAGTCGAAGCGCGGGTCGGAACGTGTGGGTTCGGGGTACTTCGCCGGAGAGCGCAAGGCTCATGCAGTATTTGCTGAAGGCAACGCTGCGCCCGTGGAACGCATGCAAGCCTGCCATTGCAGGTGTGGTGCGGGTGAAGCGCCCCTGTTTGATCTCGACCAGCGCCACGGGCGGGAAAAATTGTCTGTCTCCCCGTTGCTCGAAGGACATGTCGAGATCAACCGTCACACGTTCGTCGCGTTCGCGGGCAAGCAGGGTGATTCGGCGAAAGTCGGTGACGAGACTGGGCGAAAGACTCAGTGGATCGATGCGGATGAGGCCAGCGACAAAGGCATGGTCGGCAACCGCCAGCGTCTCGTCATTGAACGCGCGTTTCTGCCGGGCTTTCACGGTTTGTCCGTGGTTGGTCTTGGTCTTGATTTCGAGGAAACTCAGGTGGCGCTCGGCGTAGTGTCGGATGCGAATCTTGGTTCGAGGTCTCCGACCGCGCGCGTGATCGTGGTAACTCGTCCGCTCGGGCGTATCGAAATACACGGTTCGGTAATTCGCGATGGGGCTCTGCGCTGCCAACAGAATCGTATAGTGGGGCTGCAGCGACTTGAGCCATGGACAAAATGCATCCTGCGGCAGAAGAAATTTGGAGTCGTATCGACGCAAAAGTGCCCGCTCGCCAATCCGGTTGGCGTCGGCCTGCTCGAACCCATGCAGGGTGTCGGTCAGAACGGTTGCGGACGTTGACATTGCGCTCCAGCCACTAGACGCCAATCGGAACCGCGACGATCGTAAATAGTTACGGTATTCTTGCAAAGTTGTTCCACAAGTCGCCAGCCCGATATCCTTCGCACGATGGGATGGGTGCGCCCGGCACCATTCGAATCATCAAATTGTTGTTCGGATTGCTGGGATCGGGTGCGCTCGGCTGCGCCGGCGATCGGCCACCGACCGTTTACAATCACGCTGGTTTGGAAGGCGGTTTGTTGCGTTCGGGCGATGCTGGCCCACCGCGCTACAACGTGCTTCTCTTCATTCTGGATGGGGCTGGCCCCGCGCAATTACAGGCCGCAAGGTTGGTAAAACAGGCGCCGCTGCACTTCGATCGCTTCCCGACCCACGTGTTGATGTCGACAGAGGCCGCGGGTGGCGTGGTGTCCGATTCGGGCGCTGCGGCCACGGCCATCGCGACGGGTCACAAGGTGACGCCCTACACGCTCGGGGTGGCGCTCCCGGGAAATGGACGTCCCCTCGTGACCGCGCTTGAGCTGCGGCAACGGACGGGTGCGCCGGTGGGTGTGGCAACGGTCGATACGCCGCTTGTCGACGCGACCCCCTCTGCCTTTGTCGCCCATCAAGCCTCCCGATTCGACCAGGCTGGCGTGGCCGCCGATTACCTGCGCGGGACCCGCCCCGATTTGATGGCGGGCGGGGCTTCTTTCGAATTGGGCCGGGTCCAAGCCGAGACCGCGGGTTACATCTCAATTGACTCCGAAGCCGAGATGGCCGTGCGATCCCCCGGCGCAGATCACGTCGCATGGCTCTTTGACGTGACCCGACCCCGGCTGCCTGAGCTGACGCGGGCCGCGTTGGGATTTATGTCACGTGGAAAAGCGGGCTTTTTCTTGCTGGTGGAGACCGAGGCAACCGACACACACGGTCACGCCAACAATTTGGACGGGGTGGTGGCCGCCATTTTGGAATTGGACGAGGCGGTTGCCGAAGCCATGGTGTGGATGGGCAATAGGACCGACACGCTCATCATCGTCACTTCGGATCACGAAACCGGTGGGCTTGTACTGGATGCGTCGACCGATGCGTCGACGGATGTGAACTTGCCGAGCCATCACTACACCACCACCTCGCACACCGCGATCCCCGTCGACGTCTTTGCGACCGGTGCCGCGCATGAATCCGTATTACGCGTTTCCGACAACACCCACCTGTTCGGCATCCTCGCACCCTAACGGGACAGCCGACCTCGGTCGCGCTCGATCACGAGGTCGGCAATGTCGTTGTGGGTGATGTCAATGCGTCAGACTGGAGTCGAACTTGTCGTGGCCGGCCACCTTCACTACCTTGTTGTAGAGACCAAGGAGCAGGAAGGTGGGCGCCCACTGGCCGACGAAATTGCCGACCTCCTTTCTTCCAGCCAGCACGAATCCCAGCGAAATGCCGATCGATCCGAGTGCCGACCACAGAAACCAGTCGGATGGTATTTTCGACGTTTGCTTTTCAATTGATCGTGCCATCGGGCCTTCACGTTGCTCGGTGTGTTGTTGTTTCATATTGGGGTCCTTGTTTTGTGTATCCATGTTGGTGCGATCATGCAAACCGTGTTCCAACGGGTTTCGACGCAAAAGCCCCAACGTAAAGCAGTGGAACGCCGCAAGCGCCACGTATGGCATGGGCCCACGCAGGGTCGACGTATCTTGGTAACCGTTCGGTAACGGGCTACGGCTCGGTTGTTTCCAACGCTGCGATTCTTGCGATTTCGCGAGCGATCTCCTCGGGCGATAGAACGAAGTCGATACAACCGCTTGCGATGGCGCTCTCGGGCATGTCCGGCATGGCGGCGGTGTCGGGCGATTGCGCGATCGTAATGCCGCCCACTTCCTTGATGCCGCACAGCGCCGCGGCCCCATCGCCATCATAGCCAGAGACAATGACAGCGATGAGCTTGCCGTCCCAGTGCTCCGTCAAGGAATGAAGGAAGACCGTAATCACGTCGGGCCATCCGCGGGGCTTTGATATCGGCTTCAGTCGAAACGCTCCGTCCACCACGTGCAAGTCACGCTGTTCCGGGATGATGAACACGTGATTCGGTTCGATGATCAACCGATCCGTGATGAGTTCAACTGGCATCTTCGTGTAGTTCGGGAGAATTTCGTGAAGCCGGGTGGCCACGGTTCTGAGGTGATTCACGATGACGACAGCCACGCCCATGTCGGCCGGCAGATGACGTAGCAAACGGATATAGGCGTCGAGGCCCCCGGCCGATCCGCCCACACAAACGATAGGAAACTCTGTCCTGGGATGCTTGGTCTTCGTCATGGGGGCGACTGTCCCCCGGTGTCCCACGCAGAGAGCATCGCCGATAGCTTCTCCAGATTGGGCGGCTTGATGAGGTGCTGGTCGAAGCCGGCCTGTGTCAGCCGAGCGGCGTCTTTCTGATACCCGGTCACGGCAATCAGCAAAATCTTCTTTTCGCCATGCTCCTCTCGGATCTTTTTTGCGACCTCATACCCGTCCATCTGGGGGAGGCCGATGTCGAGCAGCACGACCTCAGGATCAAAGGTGCGGATGGCTGCTTGTGCGGCAAACCCATCCGTGACGGCGAGGGTCTGATGGCCGTCCTGTTCGAGAATGCTGGCGAACAACTCGGCCATATCCTCTTCGTCGTCGACCACAAGGATCCGGCGAGAATGGATCTTCGGAGGTTCAATTTGTGCGGGTGCGGGT
>JAWXBF010000247.1:0-32243 GCA_034439895.1 Deltaproteobacteria bacterium | reverse complement strand
ACCTGGCGCGCCAGGTTCGCGGATCGGTGAACTTTCGCTCGGGCAGTTCGCTGTCATGGAAAACACCCAGCGGAAAACAAGTTCTCATGTTTCTGATGGTGCTCGCGGTCTTCGCGACGGCCTGGCGATTCTGGCGTCGAAAAGGTGCCGGTTCGGCCCTGCCCCGGTCGGCCGAAGAACCGCGAACGGCGACACGTAAACCGTACCGTCGAGCGCTCGCCGCCCTGTCGCGGATTGGCATCCGACGCGAACCCTCCCAGACACCAAGCGAACTGTTGGCCCTGGCCTGCAAGCGCGTACCGTCTTTGGCGGGGCCGCTCGAAAAACTGACGCGCCACTACGAAAGTGCCCGGTACGCCGAACGTGAACCGGATGGACAGACCCTGGAGGAAATGGTGCGTCTGGTACGCGAGGTTGAAGGCATCGTGGATGCCGAGCGCAAACGGGAGCAAGCGGCGCGCGCCGCCTGACGCCTGCTAGGATGGCCGCCCGATGCGAATGCTCCGCAACCTGCTGGCAGTGACCCTCCTCGTCGTTCCAGCGGCGGCCCTGGCCTAGACGACGACGCCGACGCCGACGACGCCACAGACATCGCTGACGGCGACGGATTTCCTCATCGCGTTATGGGCGGATCCGAAAGGAAAGGACGATATCTCGGTCCTCAGCACCTTCGAGGCCGAGCGTTTTTTCAACACGGCCCGCTGTGAGTGCGACTCGCCGGTCCAAATTCGGGTGGGGTTCACGCCAGCAGGCGCGGCAAAACGCAACACGATCACGACGGGACAATACAAGGTGATCATTGGGCCCGCCGCATGTGTCTCCGACGATCCTGCGGCCCGCAGCACCTCCGTTGGCAACTGCACGGTCCTGACCGAAGGCAGGCTGGTCGGAATCACACAACCGGGGTACATCGACGTCAAAACGACCGCCGGTACCTTTTTCAAGAAGATCGCAACAGGATGTCGCGGGACAAAACGCCTTGAAAACATTCGACTCTGGATCGATGTAAATCAGGACGACATTCCCGATCTCGCGGATCAAAACGCTCCGAGTTTTCCGGTGCAACTCGACACCGACGCCCCGGCTCAACCAACGGAAGTCACCGTCCGCGGCGGCAACGAGGCTATCGATGTCTCCTGGACGTCCCTTGTCGGACAGGACGATTTCCAGGGCTATTTGGTCCTGTGCAGCCGAGGCGAAGACCTCGCGGTTTTCAAGGATTCGGGATTTGACAACCAATTCATGACGCGTGATACGCAATGCGGAGCTGCTGCCAGTGCAAGCAATGCAACGTCATCGCAAGACGGAGACAAGGCGGAATCCGGGCCGCGCCTTCTGGCGCAAACGATTGCCAGCAAAGACGATACGGGCCGAGGCCCTTTTCCGGGTCCGAAACCCTTCGCAGACCTCGATGCCAAGTACCTTTGTTCGCGACTCATCACCACCGGAACGAGCGCACGCATTCAGGGTTTGCAAAATGGCATTCCCTATCTCATTGGCGTGGGCGCGGTGGATCGCAGTGGCAACGTGAGCCAAATACGCGATGTCTATTTGCAATCCCCGCTGGCCACACGCGATTTTTACACCGGATACCGCGAAGCCGGAGGCGAAGCCGAGGGCGGCTTTTGCAACGTCGTTGGCGCAAAAGGCCGGGTGACAGGGCCCTGGATTGCGGCCCTCTTCGGGATGATTGGAAGCCTGGTCTTTCGTCGTCGGGTTGCGCGCGCCAACCGACGGCGTTAGCCTCGACACCATGATTCAGGTTCGCGTGCGAGGGTTGCTGTTCGCACCGGGAATTCTTTTCGGGCTCGTAGCCTGTGACGACGACAACGTCATGACGACGGTCGATGGCGGTGTCGATGCAAGTTCCCGCCTCGGGGATGCATCACCCACACAACCACCCGCGCGCTGTTCCGACGCAAGCCCGCTGCCCTGTCCGCCTCCGGAATACGCCACCTGGCCGATGCCCAACCCGCAAAGCCTGCCCTTGCCGAACCCGAGCGGCTTTACCCTCACCGCCGACACGGCGACGGATCGAGTCACGGGTCTGCAATGGCAACGCGAGCACACCGAAAAGCTCGACTGGCAAACCGCTCTCGACACCTGCGTGACCCTGTCGCTGCAAGGGTACGACGATTGGCGGCTCCCGAGCCGGATCGAACTCGTATCGACGACGGACGACACCCGGAAGCCCACGACCGATGGGCTGGCTTTCGAGAAAACCGCTCTCGATTACTTCTGGTCGTCGTCAACCGTTTCGTACGACACTTCGCTTGCGTACTCGGTCTATTTCGGCGCAGGACTTACCGCCTATGGCATGAAAGATGGCGCCAGCGCGCACGTTCGGTGCGTGCGGGGAGGTACATCGGGGGTCTTGCCTCGATACATTATCGGAGCGGACGAAGTGGTGGATCGCAACACCGGTCTCGTCTGGCAACGGCAGGCCTCGACCGAGGGGCTTTCGTTTGCCACCGCGAATCTACTGTGTAACGAAAGCAAACTGGGCGACAAGGAGACCTGGCGGCTTCCCTCCACCAAGGAACTGCAAACCATCGTCGAGGAACGCTTTGCAAAACCCATGATCGATCCGGCGGTTTTCCCTGATACACCGAACGGTCGGTACTGGACAAGCTCCGTTGCGGGCGCAGGCTCGACCAACGCCGTCTACCTGGAGATGGGTGACGGCAGCACGGAACAAGCCGCCGCTGGCGAGGCATTTTTTATCCGTTGCGTCCGCTAGGAAATGAGCGCCCTAGGGCGTGCCGGGGGAAGAAAATTCGATCGGAACAGAAACGTACCACGGATCGCCCAGCGCCCCATCGTGAGGCTTGAGATCCCCAAGATGGGCAACCGACGCGAGCACCGCCTCGCAAAGTCGGTCGTGTGGACAGGGCGGTTTGATGCTGGACTCGACAACCTTGCCATCCGGTGCAATCGCGAGACGCAAGGTCAAGGTCGCAAGCAACGCCCGCGACCGCAGCGCATCCGGATAACGCAATACGGGCGTCAACACGTCGACTTGCAACGCTTGCAGGTAGCGCGCCGCCGCCGGGTCAATCGTACCCGTCACGACCGGAACTGACACGGCGGTCACGGCGGATCGAGAGACACGCAGATGCAACCCCGTGACCGATTCGGCATTGGTCCGCGGCACGCGGGGTTTGTTTTTCGCGGCCGTTCCACTGACGAGGACGCCATCTTCGCCTTCCACCATCGAGGCAACGCTGACCGTGACGTTGGTCGAGAAGAGCTCATCCACGTTCAACGCCGAGAGGATCGCAAGCGTTCCGAAGACCAACACATGGACCACGATGGATGCGATGATGATGCGTCGACGCCCGCGGTCCCGCTCGTCGCGAAATTTCTGGCGCTCGAAAAACGAGGAAAAGGGCGGTTCATTCGTTCGAGACGACGAAATTGAACGGGAGGGACGCACGCGAGGCACCCACATAGTCTAGCGGGCGTCGTGCGTCACGCCCGAAATGCGCTGCCGGCCGGGCGTTCAGTCGGCTTCTCGTTGCCACCGGGAGAACCGTCGGCCATCATTGCGGACCCCTGTCGGAAAAAACGCAGTGCAGCACATTCAAATTGCCAACGTTGCCGTCCCCTCCGGTGCCTTGCTTGCACCGATGGAGGCCGTGACCGATCTGCCGTTCCGAACGGTCTGTGAAGAACTGGGCGCGACCATCACGTTTACCGAGTTTCTCTCGGCCGAGGCCCTCACCCGTGGCGCACAAAAGGCCATTGGGCGCATGTGGCCCAGCCTGCAAGGACGTAAGTTTGTGGTGCAGATTTTCGGGCGCGAACCCGAACGGCTGGCACGGGCGGCGGAAATGGGCGTTGCATCGGGCGCAACGGTCATCGACATCAACATGGGTTGCCCAGCAAAAAAAGTAACCGCAGGCCTTTGCGGTTCGGCACTCATGCGAGAACCCGAGCTTGCGGCCAATCTGGTTGCCGCGGTTCGTGCTGCGATTCCGCAAAACGTCCCCGTCACGGTCAAACATCGACTGGGTTGGGACGACCAATCGATCAATGCACCGGAGTTCGCCATGCGGATGGTCGATGCGGGCGCCGCCATGATCACGGTACACGGACGCACCCGCTCGCAGGGTTTTTCGGGAACAGCAAATCTCGATGGTATCGCCGCGGTTCGAGACAAACTTCCGGCCAGCATCCCGGTCATCGGCAACGGCGACGTGAAAACGCTGCAAGACTACCAGCGGATGCGAACACAGACCGGTTGCAATGCCGTCATGATAGGCCGTGGTGCCATGGGCAACCCCTGGTTGTTCGAGGAGATCCGGGCCTACGAAAACGGAGAGCCTCACCCGCTGCCGCCGACGATTTCAGAGCGCCATCGGGTCTGGCGGCGGCACGCAGAACTGGTTGGTCAATATGCCAACGAGCGCATGCATCCCCACGAGCTGCGCAAGACGCTTGCGTGGTATTCACGCGGCTTGCAGGGCGGCGCCGATCTGCGGCAGATGGTGTTCAAAGAGAAGTCGCCCGCGCGGCTGCTTGCCATAGGTGAGACCTTCTTCGCGCGTCAGATCGAACACGCCGAAAACACGCGTCCCGCCGATCCGGTTGCGAAGTCCATCGCCCGCAACACCCGCCGACTGGGGGACAGGGTCGAGGCGCCCGAGCCCGGCGCAACATGAAGCGCCTGTATGCGATCCTGGGCTCGCTCGCGTTGCCAATCTCGGGCTGCGACGATCGCAGCGCGCGCGATATCCATGCAGATGTTCACGTGGTATCGACCCGAGAAGATGGTCTTGCAACGGCGGCAATGGAACGACTGGCTGCACGAGGCAGTGCGGCGCTTGTTCATATTGAAACCGGGATGCATACAGCACCGGATTCGGCCCGCCTGCGCCTCGTGTCGTTGATGGGCAGAATCGGCGATGCGAACGCCATTCCGATCCTGCGACATTTTGCGGTCTTCGACGTGAACGCCGAGGTCCGAACGGCGTGTGACGATACGCTCGCGCGCTGGGCAAAGGAATCTGGTCCGCGCGGCGTGCGTTCGCGGGGGCCATTGCGTTGGCCAGACAAAAGCGGGCCGAAGGTCACGGCCCGATTGTTCGCGGACCGTAACCGGCTCGTCTAACGCGCAAGTGCCGCAACCGCGTCCACGACGGCCTTGCCGCCACCGGAGGCCCAGTCAATGACGGTACCGGGCAGCACGCCGAGCGCCACCACAGCGAACGCGGCAACCAACAAGGCCACTCGGCTCGCAGGCGACGCATACGCCTGTCGCTGACCGATCGGTTCTTGGAAGTACATGGCCACGACGATGCGCAGGTAATAGTAGACACTGACAACGCTGCTCAGCACACCCACGATGACGAGTGGGTAAAGCTTGTCGCTGCCCATGGCGATGCGGAACAGGTAAAACTTGCCGAAGAAACCTGCAGTCGGCGGCACACCACCGAGTGAAAGCAGGAAGATCGTCATCGCAAGCGCAACACCAGGTCGTTCGCTCGCGAGACCCGCCCAGCTATCCACGGTCAGGCGCTCGTCGTTGCGACGCCCAACCCAGGCGACCACGGCAAAGCTGCCAAGGGTCGTGAAGGTGTAGGCAATCAGGTAGAAGGTCACGCTGCTGTCAGCGCCGGACAGGCCCAGGCCAAGGGCGCAAAAGCCGACCAGTACATAACCGGCGTGGGCAACGCTTGAATACGCGAGCATGCGCTTCACGTTTTCCTGTCGCAAGGCAGCGAGGTTTCCAAGGATCATCGTCAACATCGCGACGATCGAGAGGATCTCAACCCATCCGGAACCATCCACGGCCAACTGGGTGCCGCCGAAGGCCGACTGCATGAGCCGCAACAGACCGGCAAAGGCTGCAGCCTTCACACCGGCCGCCATGAATCCTGTCACGTTGCTGGGCGCGCCTTCATACGCGTCCGGGGCCCACATGTGGAACGGAACCGCAGCGACTTTGAAAATGAGTGCGCCGAGAATGAAATAGAAACCGACGAGGAAAATGGGCTCGGAGCCAACCGCGCCGATTTTGGCCGAGATGCCTTCGTAGGTAAGGGCACCACCGGTAGATCCGTAGATCAGTGCCATTCCGTAGACCATAAATCCCGTCGCAAACGCACCCATCAGGTAGTACTTGAGCGCGCCTTCGGTGCTGCGGGGATTGCCGCGCCAGCAACCGGTCAAAACGTAGGCGCCAATTGACATCGTCTCGATGCCGATGAGTAACGAGAGCAAGTGCGTCGCATGGGACACCATCATCATGCCCGACACGGTGAAGAGCACGAGCGGGTAGAACTCGCCGAACTCGAAGCCGTGTTCCTGCATGTAGTCGTGCGAAACGAGAATCGTGATGATCCCCGAGATGACGAAAGTCGCATCGAAGAGCAGCGACATCCGGTCAACGACCAACATGCCCTGAAAGATCGACTGCGGTTGCGCCGCAAGAGCCCATTGATTGACGATGAGCGCGACCGTTCCAAGCGAGCCAGCAACGCCGAGCCACGCGAGACCGGCACGGGAACGGCCTTTGATGAAGGTTTCGGCCACCAGAATTGCGCAACCCATCACCACCATGAGAATGAGCGGTGCAATCGCCAGAAGCTCTTCTACTTTGAAATTCATCGGGCCACCTCTGCGTTGGCGACGGGCGCGGTACCACCTTGCGCAGCGGCGACTTCACGGTCGCCGTAGTAAGGCGGATAGAAATGCGGACCGGCCTCGGGATCGCGGGTCGCCTCTTTCAGGCGATCGGTGAAGCTGGATATGAAGGCGTTGACCGAAGCTTCGGTACGCGAAAGGATGGGTCGCGGCATCACACCCATGACGACCGCTGCCGCAACGATGACGGCGAACACGAATTTCTCGCGGCCATGAATGTCCTTCATGTTGTCGGCACGGTTCTCGGGTTTGTCGAGCGGTCCGAACATGATCTTCTGGTACATCATCAAGAGGTACATCGCGGCGAGAATGACGGCCGTCGCCGCAAGGGCCGCCATCAAGATGGGATTCCAGAACATGGTGTCGTGCGGGAAGCCGTTTGCAGTCCAGCCCTGCTTCGCATTGAACGTTCCCAACAAAATAAGGAACTCACCCACGAATCCACAAAGGCCGGGCAAGCCACCGGAGGCGAGAACGATGACGAGGAAACAGACTGCGAACACCGGCATCTTGGCCCACAAACCACCAAAGTCTTCGAGCTTTCGGCTGTGGCGACGGTCGTAAAGAATACCCACGCCAAGGAACAAGCCGCCCGTCGAGATGCCGTGCGCGAGCATCTGGTAAAGGCCTCCCTGAATGCCTTGCGCATTGAGCGTCAAGAGCCCGATCACCACGAACCCAAGGTGTGATACGGATGAATAAGCCACCAGCTTCTTCACGTCGTTTTGCACGTAGGCCATCAGCGCACCGAAAATGATGCCGATAACAGCCAGCCACGCGATGAGCGGCGCGGTCTGGTAGGTGGCCAGCGGGAACATCGGCATCGCGAATCGCAAGAAGCCGTAGGCGCCAAACTTGAGCAGGACTGCAGCCAGAATCACCGAACCACCGGTTGGCGCTTCAACGTGGGCGTCGGGCAACCAGGTGTGGAATGGAAACAGCGGCACCTTGATCATGAAGGCCAGTGCAAAAGCACCGAAGCACAACATTTGCGGCAAGAAGGGCAAGCTCAGATGCGAGAAGACTTCGTAGCTGAAAGTCCAAACCGGAAGGCTTGCCATCATCTCGCCGCCAGCAGCCTTCTGGGCGACCAACAACTCGTGCGCCTGCATGTACATGTACAGAATCGCAGCCAGCATCAGGAGCGAGCCAACAAGGGTGTAGAGCACAAATTTGATCGAGGCGTAGAGGCGGCGCTCGCCACCCCAGATGCCGATGATGAAGTACATCGGTACCAGCATCAGCTCCCAGAACACGTAAAACACGAACATGTCGAGCGCGAGGAAGGCCCCCAGCATACCGGTCTCAAGGACCAGGACGGCAATCGTAAACTCACGCACGCGGATGTTGCGCAAACCGATCGATTGCGGGAACAACAACGTTAGCGGGATGATGAACGTTGTAAGCATCACGAGCCACAACGAAATGCCGTCAATGCCGAGTGTGAAACGAATGCCGAGGGATTCCACCCAGGGAACGTCCACCTTCATCTGGAAGCCCGGTGTGGCTGCATCAAAGCCCGACAAGATGAGGAGCGAGGCCAGGAAGGTTGCGACACTCGCAAACAACCCGAGGCCACGGTGGATGGCCTCCTCCTCGCGGGGGACCACCATCACCAGGATGGCGCCGAGAAGCGGCAACAGGGTAATCCAGCCTAGAAGTCCCATCAGTCGACCTTGACTTCCTTTTTAAGAGTACGCGTCGTGTTCCAGCGCGGATCACGCACGTTCACCGTAATGGTGTAGGTGCCCGAACCTTCGTAGGTCCACTCGGCCTTGTCTGCCTTGCGGTCGATCTGACCGTCGCTGTCGAAATCCACTTCGTACTTGAGTGCCGCAGAAGCGGTCTCGCCGATGCCTGCCTCGATCGTCACATGGCGAGCAATCTGCGTCACCTTCAGTTCTGAACGGGCCGCCGGCCGGCTCGCAACGTACAAAATGGCTGCCATGCCGATGGCAAAGGCCGCAACGTATCGCTGGACTTCACCCGACTGGAATACACGGGCAATCCGACCCGCGGTGTCGATCACCTTCGCGGGGCCGTGCACCATGATCGTGTCGATGATGAAGCGATCGACAACCACGAACAACCCACGGGCAAGCCAACCGATCGGCCGGATGATGAGGACGCCGTAAAGCTCGTCGACGCGGAATTTGTCGCGAACAAGATTCACGAATCCAGGGACTGCGTTCACGAAATTTTCCACCGCGGGCTGCCAGCCACCGCGGAACAGCGCCCGTGCTGCGAAAATACCCGCAAGGGCAAGCACCGTCGACCCCGCCATCAGTCCGATCTCGAGGGCGTGGGGGATGTGCATCTCGGCGCCAACCACCGGCTCAAGCCAGTGGGCGAGCAGGTTCGCCTCCGGCTTTCCGAAGAGCGCACCGGGCAATCCAACCAAACCAACAATGGCCGCACCCGCTGCGAGAACGACCAGCGGTCCAACCATTTCAATTGGCGACTCGTGGATGTGGTGCTGAACCTCGTGGTCGGCACGACACTCGCCCGAAAACACGAGGTAGTAAAGGCGGGACATGTAGAAGGCCGTCCCGAGCGCTGCCAACAAAAGTAGCACACCAACAAAGGGTCCAACCCAGCCCAACCCGATGCCATCAAATACGTGCGTTCCGAAGGCACTCGCGACGATCGCGTCCTTCGAGAAGAAGCCCGAGAAAATCGGAACACCACAGATGGCGAGCCAACAAACCACGAACACGCCGTGGGTCCACGGCAAGTGCTGCTTGAGACCGCCCATCTTGCGGATGTCGCCGATGTTGCTCATGGCGTGCATCACGGAACCCGCACAGAGGAACAGACCTGCCTTGAAAAAGGCGTGCGTGCCAAGGTGAAACACACCCGTGCCGAACGCGCCAACACCCACCGCTGCGAACATGAAGCCGAGCTGGCTGACGGTTGAGTAGGCAAGAACCTTCTTGAAGTCGTTCTGGGCAAAGCCAATGACAGCCGCGAATACAGCCGTCAAAGCGCCCACGATCGCGACAATCGCCATGGCCGCTGGTGCCAGCATGAAAAGCGGCGAAAGGCGCGCAATCATGTAGACGCCGGCCGTGACCATCGTCGCGGCGTGGATGAGTGCCGATACGGGTGTCGGACCGGCCATGGCGTCTGGCAACCAGATGTAAAGCGGGAGCTGTGCCGACTTGCCGGTGGCGCCAATGAACAGGAAGATGCAACCCCAGAAGGCCAGCGTCGAGCCCATGAAGGGCTGCAGCAGCGCAGGGTCCGCGCCCGTTGCAGCCGAAACGATCTCGGGCAGATTCACCGTTCCAGTTGCTGAAAAGAGCAGGAACGTGCCGAGTAAAAAGCCGAAATCGCCCACGCGGTTCGTGATGAAGGCTTTTTTGCCTGCGCTCGCGTTGGCGTTGTCCTTGTACCAAAAACCGATGAGCAGGTAGCTGCACAGACCGACGCCTTCCCAGCCCACGAACATCACGGGCAAGGAATCGCCGAGCACCAGCACGAGCATCGCGCCGCAGAACAGGTTCAAGTACGAGAAGAAGCGCGCGTAATCTTCCTCGTGGGACATGTAGCCCACCGAGTAGATGTGAATCAGCGTTCCAATGAAGGTGATGATGAAGCACATCACCCCCGAGAGCTGATCCATCCGGAACGCGAGATCGATGGTGAGATCGCCCGAGGCAATCCAGACCATCACCTTGTCGTGCAATCCGCCCGATTCAGCCGCTGCCGGCAACACCGTGAAGAAGGCGTCGAGCGAAACCAGCGCGGAACCTGCGATCGCCAGGATCGCGATTCGGCTGGCCCAGGCGCGCGGTATCATCCGGCCGAAGAAAAAGAGAATCGCCGCTCCGAGGAACGGCAACAGGGGTATCAGTCGAAGATTATGTTCCATCGCGCGTTAACCCCGCATGAGACGGGCTTCGTCGAGGTTGACGGTTTGTTGCTGGCGGTAGAGGCCAACGAGAATTGCCAGACCCACAGCCGCTTCGGCTGCGGCAAGCGCAATGACGAAGAAGGTAAATACCTGACCGCCATCATTGCCAATCGCGCGGGAAAAAGCCACGAAGGCCAGGTTCCCTGCGTTGAGTTGCAGCTCAATCCCCATCAGCACGATGAGGGCGTTGCGACGCAACAGCACGCCGGCAGTGCCGACGACAAATAGCGCGAACGAGAGCATGAGGTAGTAGGTCGTTGGCATCAGTGGTGCTCCGCCGCGGCATGGGAGTGGGCCGCATCGGCCTCTTCGGCGCCCGCGCCCACAATGGACGATGGGCGAATCTGCGCACGAACGGCCTTGTCACGGTCCGCGACGGCCTCGGCGTGGTGTTCCTGTTTGGCCGACCGGGAGACCACGAGGCCTCCCACGATCGCAACCAAAAGCAACACCGATATCGCCTCGAAAGGAAATACGAAGTCGGTGAAGAGGCCTTTGCCGATTGATTTCACCGTGCCAAACGCAACATCCACGTCTGCCGGCACGCCCAGCAATTTGGCGAGCGCTCCGGAACCTTCTATCTTGCCATCACCAACCGCGGGCGAAACCGCGCGAACGACGAGCAACGTGACAAATGAAAATGCCCAGGCTGTCGTCACGACGCCGAGACCGCGCGAAAGGATGCCGCGCCACGAGACCGGCGCGACTTCGTCACGATTCAGAATCATCACGACGAAGATGAAGAGCACCATGATGGCGCCCGCGTACACGGCGACCTGCATGATTGCCAAAAAGTGCGCAGACAGACTTGCATAGATCCCGGCGAGGCCCACGAAGGTTCCAACGAGCGACATGACCGCCGCAACCGGATTGGTTCGCGTGATCGTGAAAACCGCCAGACCGAGGGTTATCGCGGACAGAACCAGGAACACCATCGATTGCCAAAAACTCGCGGCTTGCACGACTAGGCCACCTTTCGAATCTTGGCCTCGAAATCGGCCCGGAACTTGGTGAGGAAGCCCAGCATCGGCCACGCAGTGGCATCGCCGAGCGCGCAAATCGTATTGCCGGCGATGCCACCGGCAACGTTGGCCATGAGTTCGACATCGCCTGGACGGCCTTCGCCGCTTGCCACACGTTTGCAAACCCGCGCAAGCCACCCGGAGCCTTCGCGGCAGGGCGTGCACTGGCCACACGATTCGTGTGCGTAAAACTGCATGATCCGGGCGCAAAGCCTGACCACGTCGGTCGAATCGTCAAACACCACGACGCCACCAGAGCCCGCCATCGTCTTCAAACGACGACCACCACCAAGATCAAACGGAACACCCGGCTTGATCTCGACATCTTTAATGCGGGGATCGGTCATGAGTGCATCGAACTCGACCGGCACGTCAAGCTCGCTCTCGTCGAGCGGCGGCATCGAGCTGCCACCCGGAATCAATCCCTTGAACTTGCGCCCATTCGGGATACCGCCGCAAACGTCAAACACAAGCTCGCGAAAGGGAATGCCGATGGGCAATTCGTAAACGCCGGGCATATTCACGTGGCCCGAGACGCAAACGATGCGCGTGCCGCCCGAACGATTCATGCCGATCTTCGCGAAATACTCCGCGCCCTTCGAGATGATCTCGGGAAGGTTCATGATCGTCTCGACGTTGTTGACGGCCGTCGGCGCGTCGAACAGGCCCTTGATCGCCGGAAACGGCGGTTTCATGCGCGGCCAGCCCCGCTTGCCTTCCAGCGAGTTCAAAAGACCGGTTTCCTCGCCACAGATATAGGCCCCCGCGCCGCGGTGCAACGTGATGTCGAGTTTGAAGGTTTTGCCTCCGGCGACCTGAAGGGGCTTGCCGAGAAACCCTGCGTCATACGCTTCGTCGATGGCATTCTGAACGATTTGCGCCTCGCGCATCATCTCGCCACGAATGTAGATGTAGGCGTGTTTGCAGCCGATCGCGTAGGAACTGATCAGCATGCCTTCAAGCAACAGATGCGGATCGAGCGCGAGCAGCTCTCGATCTTTGCAGGTGCCGGGCTCGGATTCGTCTGCGTTCACGACGAGGTAAGTCGTTGGCGCATCCTTGGGCAAAAAGCTCCACTTCATGCCGGTGGGGAAGCCTGCGCCGCCACGGCCTCGCAAGTTCGACTTCTTCACCTCTTCGATGAGCGCCGCGGGTTCCTGGGCAAGTGCTTTATTGAACACCTGCCAACCACCACGCGACATGTATACCGAGATCTTGTTCGATCCGGGTACACCGAAATTCTTGGTTACGATCTTGATGTCTTTGCCTTCAGGCCAGGCCACGTTCGTCTCCTAGGCTTTGCGGGGAATGGGTGTTGCTCGACGCGGACGCGCCGAACCGGAATCGCTGCCGACCGAACCGAGCCGGACGAGAATCTCGTCGACTTTTTGCGGGGTAAGGTCGAGGAAGTATTCGGAACCGCAAATCATCATGGGCGCGTTGGCACATGCGGCCAGACACTCCTCTTCGATGAGCGTGAAGCCACCGTCGTCGGTGGTCTCCCCGCGCTTGATTCCAAGGCGTTTTTCGAGATGTTCAAGGATGTCATAGCCACCCTTCAACATGCACGAGATGTTGGTGCACACCATCAGTTCATGACGGCCCACCTTCTTCTCGTGAAGCATCGTGTAGAAAGTCACGACGCCATGGATATGTGCGTGGGGAACCGAGAGGGTGCGGGACACAAGGTCCACAACCTCTTCGGACAGGTGTCCGAATTCCTCCTGACACACGTGAAGCACGGGAATCAACGCAGCCTGCTTGTTTGGATAACGAGACAGGATGCGGTCGACGTGCTGTTTGGTTTGTTCGTTAAACTCCAAGGCCATTTTTGAGGTCCGGCAGGCAGGGCCAAGCCGCGGCAAACCTAGGGTAAACCCCGCGGGGTGTCAACGGCTCCCCGACCGCGCGCTGTATTCAACCGCCAGGGGAGCGATCATGGACCCGGAACGACGACGAAATCGTACAGACCCCCGGCGAGCGCCTCGTCCACGGAGGACTGATTGGGAAGGGCGGTGCGAAACGTCAGAATTCCGGTTAACCCCCGACGGGCGGCCCGCAGCGGCGCGCCGTGACGAACGCAATGCCCGAAACCAATGACACCCACCACCCGTTCGGCACCGGGTTTCGCCAGGCGCCCCACGATCTGCGCTGCCATGGTTTCATCCCGAATGACTTGAGACGCGTAGAGCCGCTCAAAGCGTTCCCCGGTGACGACGCCATGCGCGCCCGAAATCTGCGCGCGAAACCATTCCCGGTGGGCATTCTGCGTCAGATCAAGCTCCGGCAATTGCGATTGCTCGGCGGGCGTCAGCGAAACCAATCCGCTTTCGGAAACCTTTCGCGTGAGCTCCTGTGCGGGATTCACCGCCAACAATGGATGCGTCCGCTGCGGCCCGAGCAAGACGATGGGTCGATACAATGGCCAGTCAAACCCCCAACGGGTTTCGTACTGCGTTTGCGCAAGCAGTTGCGTTTCGTCAACAAGACCCGCAGCAAACTGATCCAGCACGGACTGAAAGCCCACCTCAAATTGCTCAAAGGCGATCGTCAGGCCTCTGGGTTGAGCGGCCCCCAGAGTCCGAACAACCAGGTACTGCAAAGAATGGGCAAAAAAATCATCATGAACCTCACCCGCGCAAACAAACCGTGCCACGGACAGTGCTTGCCAAAAGACTGCGGGTGGCACCACCGCACCGTTGGTGCCGTCAACCACCCGAAATGCCAGGGCTCCGGGTGCCGTGTATCCCGGTCCAGGTACGGTGAGATCGCTATCCGGAACCAAAGCCATGCCCGGGCCCATCGCATCGGGCATCGAGAAGCTTTCATTGATTTCGGCTGAACCGCCGTCACATGCAACCGCAATCACCGCGGCGAATGAAATGACAGGGACGCGCAAGAAATAGAGCGGCATCAGCATCGGCGCATTGTTGCACACGAAATCGATAGCCCTCCGTCCATCGCGGATCAGCACGTCAAGGACGGCCCGATCGGTTGTCGCACGCCGCCGCTATGAGTTGGTGCACCCGACATGAGTCGAACATGTAACCCCAGGCTTCGTAGGCCTGTGCTCTATCCAGTTGAGCTACGGGTGCGGTATCAAAATATTTGCGACAACCTAGCGACCACGCACGACCTTCGCAATGCGAATTGCGCGCGCGGATTGGAGGAGAGAGAGGGATTCGAACCCTCGATAGAGGTATTGCCCCTATGACGATTTAGCAAACCGTTGCCTTCAGCCACTCGGCCATCTCTCCAGGAACCTATATTTAGTTTTCAATAAATTTGAGGAGGGGGCGAGATTCGAACTCGCGGAGGGTTACCCCTCAGCGGTTTTCAAGACCGCCGCCTTAGACCGCTCGGCCACCCCTCCGTGACCCAACCCCCTTGGAGGCCCGTATACATACTCGGGGTCGCGTTCGGGCACAAGGGCCCGGTTATTCCGATTTTGCGGGCGCACCGACGCGGTCGAGTACATCCGGCAACTCCGGAAGCATCGGCGCTTCGGCTGGCATCCCCGCAGGCGGAACCGCCGACGCCACCGCCACCGGTTCGCCCCGACGTTCGTTGTGGCGGCGCTCACCCGGAATTCGCCAGTCCATCGCCACCGACGGATCCTTCAGGAACTCGGCTGGATCCGTCAGGGCCAGCGCCTCACGCAGCACCGCATCCATGTGGCTGACCGGAATGATTTTGATCTGGGACAGCACGCGCTTCGGGACATCGCGCAGGTCGCGTACGTTATCCTGAGGAACGATGACCCGCTTGATCCCGCCCCGATGTGCCGCCATGACCTTTTCCTTCAGCCCACCTATCGGGAGCACCCGGCCTCGCAGCGTGATCTCACCCGTCATCGCGACATCCCGGCGAACCGGAATGCGCAATAGAGCCGACGCGAGCGCTGTGCAGATCGTGATGCCCGCGGACGGACCATCTTTCGGGATCCCACCCTCTGGCAGGTGAACGTGGATATCCGCGCGCTGGTGAAACTCGGGATCGAGGCCAAGCGACAGCGCCCGCGAGCGGAGGTACGACAGGGCCGCCTGCGCGGACTCCTGCATGACATCGCCGAGCTTTCCGGTCAGCACCAGTTTGCCGCGTCCGGCGACGATCGAAACCTCGGCCGCCAACAAGTCACCGCCATGAGACGTGACCGCAAGGCCATTGACCATGCCGATTTCGTCCTGCGTTTCCGCCTTGCCCTGCCGGTATTTCGACGGGCCGAGAAAGCGCGACAGAAGGCTGCCACTGACCTTCCAGACGAGCTTGTCCGGATGTTCGGCAACCTCGCGGGCGATCTTGCGACAAACGGCACCGATCTCGCGATCAAGCGCACGAACGCCGGCTTCCTTGGTGTAGCCAGTGATGAGGCTGCGCACCGATTCCTCGGGGAACTTGAGCGAGACGTGTTCGATGCCGTTGTCGCGCTTTTGCCGAGGGATGAGATGGTTCATCGCGATCGCGACCTTCTCGTGCTCGGTGTAGCTTGGGATCGAAATGATCTCAAGGCGATCTTGCAAGGGCGCCGGAATTTCATGCAGGTAATTGGCCGTCGTGATGAACATGACGTCCGACAGGTCGTAATCGAGATCGAGGTAGTGATCGACAAAACCCGTATTTTGTTCCGGGTCCAACACTTCAAGCAGGGCGGCCGATGGATCGCCGCGGAAGTCCGACGTCATCTTGTCGACCTCGTCGAGCAAAAAGAGCGGATTGTCACTGCCAGCTTTTTTCATCGACTGAATGATCTTGCCCGGCAACGCGCCCACGTAGGTTCGTCGATGCCCACGAATTTCAGCCTCGTCGCGCACACCGCCGAGGGCCAGGCGCACAAACGTACGACCGGTCGCACGTGCAATCGAGCGACCCAGGGAGGTTTTGCCGACGCCCGGAGGGCCGACGAGACAAAGGATGGGTCCGCGCGACCGTGGCGCAAGTTTTCTTACCGCAAGGTACTCAATGATGCGTTCCTTGATCTTTTCGAGGCCAAAATGTTCCTCATCGAGCGTCTTTTTGGCAAGCACCACATCAATCGTTGCAACTGACTTTTCACCCCAGGGCAAGCCAAGCACCCAGTCGACGTAGTTTCGTATCACAGTCGCTTCGGCCGACATGGGCGCCATCATGCGCAACTTGCGAATCTCCTTGAGCACCCGCGATTCCGCTTCCTTCGACAGCTTCTTTTCGCGAACGCGCTTCTCCAGCTCGTTTAGTTCATCCTTGAATTCGTCGCGTTCGCCACCGTCGTTGGTTTGGCCCGCATCGTTTTCTATCTGGCGTTGAAAATGCTGGATCTGTTCGTTGACGATCTGCTGTTTTTCATTCCGCTCTGCACGGCGTTTAACCTTGGTCTTGATCCGCCGCTCGACCTTGATGACCTCGATCTCCTCCTTGAGGATTTCGTAAAGACGCGTCAGGCGCGCGGTGGGCGAAACGAGTTCGAGCAAGCCCTGCTTTTCTTCAAGCTTGAGCGGCAGGTGGCCCACGATGATGTCGGCGAACTGGCCCGGATCCTCGATGGTTTCAACGGCGTTGAGGATCGCTGGCGCAATGCGAGGGTTGAGCTTGACGTAGGTCTCGAACGCGTTGCGGACCTCGCGCAAAAGTGGTCCAAGCTCGATCCCTTCCTCGACCGGAATTTCGATCGGCGAGACCTCCACCTCGAAGCAACCGTCGGTGCGCAGGTACCGGGTGACCCGCCCGCGACGGACGCCTTCGACCAGAACCTTGACCGTGCCATCCGGGAGCCGCAACAGCTGAAGAATGCTTCCGATGGTCCCCACAGCGTGAAGATCGGTCGAGGTCGGCTCGTCGACATTGGCGGTGCGCTGCGCGGCGAAAAAGATGTCGTTTCGCCCGTTTTTCGACATCGTCTCTTCGAGCGCCAGCAGCGATTTCTCCCTCCCCACGAAGAGCGGGACGACCTGGTGGGGAAATACCACCACGTCGCGAAGGGGCAGCAGCGGCAACTCTAGCAATTCGCGATCGTCGGCCATTTGCGACTGAGCGTACCAACGACCGATCCAGGCTGGAAATTTTCGTACACGATCCGTCAGGCCAGAACGCCAGGTCGGAGGCTGGAAAGCGACCGGAGGCGCGCTAGTTGCCGCTGCGGCTGCGGCTGCCGACAACGCCCTTTTCAAAAACAACGACCGGTCGCTGACCCTTGTCGATGGTGTCTTCGCTGATGACCACCTCTTTGATGGCGGGCGACGAGGTGGGGACCTCGAACATGATGTCCTGCATGGCGTGCTCGACGATCGCACGCAGTGCACGGGCACCTGAAAGGTGCTTTTTGGCTTCGGCAGCAATGGAGGTCAGTGCCCCCTTGGAGAACTTGAGCTTGACGCCGTCGAGCTCGAAGAGCCGCTGGTACTGCTTGACGAGCGCGTTCTTGGGTTTGGTCAGGATCTCGATGAGTGTGGCGTCGTCGAGTTCGTGCAAGGGAGCCGTCACAGGCAAACGTCCCACAAACTCCGGGATCATGCCGTACTTCAGCAGATCCTCGGGCTGAACCTCGCGCAACAGATCCCAGATTTTGCGCTCCTCTCGCGACTTGATCACCGCACCGAAGCCGATCTGCTTTTTGCCGATCCGCTGCTCGATCACGTCCTCAAGTCCGACGAATGCACCACCGCAGATGAAAAGAATGTTGGTGGTATCGACCTGCAAAAACTCTTGCTGCGGGTGTTTACGACCACCCTTCGGAGGAACGTTGCAAACCGTCCCTTCCAAAATCTTCAAAAGCGCCTGTTGAACACCTTCGCCCGATACGTCACGCGTGATCGACGGATTTTCACCCTTGCGGGCGATCTTGTCGATCTCGTCAATGTATACGATACCGCGTTGTGCGCGCTCGATGTCGTGATCCGCATTTTGCAGCAGATTCACGATGATGTTCTCGACGTCCTCGCCAACGTAACCGGCTTCGGTGAGGTTGGTGGCGTCGGCGATCGCAAAGGGCACATTCAGCACACGGGCCAGGGTCTGTGCAAGCAAGGTCTTGCCGGAACCCGTGGGTCCAATCAGCAGGACGTTGCTCTTGCCAAGCTCGACATCATCGTCGGTCTTTTGGCCTTTTTCCTTGCGCTCTTTCTCACCGATTTTGTGGTCGATGCGCTTGTAGTGGTTGTGTATTGCAACCGACAAGATCTTTTTCGCGCGGTCCTGGCCAATCACGTAGTCGTCAAGGATCGCTTTGATCTCATGTGGCTTCGGAATCGAGGTGAATCCGAAGGTCTCGGTTTCTTTCTCGATCTCTTCGGCGATGATGTCGTTACACAGGCCAATGCATTCGTCGCAGATATAAACCGTGGGGCCAGCAATGAGCTTCTTGACCTCCTTCTGGCTTTTGCCGCAGAAGGAGCAAGCTAAACTGCTCTGCTCGTCTTTTCGTCGCTCCGCCACGGTGTCACTTCAGGCTAGCACGGTATTAACAGCGGGGTAGCACGGCCGTTATTTGGTCTTTTCGCCCTTGCCATCCCGCTTGTGCATGATCTCGTCGATGAGACCGTAGGTCTTGGCTTCTTCCGAGCTCATGAAGTAGTCACGCTCGGTGTCGTTTCGGATACGATCAAGCGGCTGTCCGGTGTTCTCCGACAGGATCTTGTTGAGCGTGTCACGCGTCTTGAGGATTTCGCGAGCGTGGATGTCGATGTCCGTCGCTTGGCCCGAGAAACCACCAAGCGGTTGGTGAATCAAGATGCGTGAGTGCGGCAAAGCGTAGCGCTTGCCCTTCGCACCCGCGGCGAGCAGGAAGGCACCCATCGAAGCAGCCTGGCCCATGCACACCGTCGCAACCTGGGGTCGCACGTGCTGCATCGTATCGTAGATGGCAAGGCCTGCTGTCACCAAGCCACCGGGCGAGTTGATGTAGAGCATGATGTCCTTGTCCGGATCTTCGCTCTCGAGGAACAAGAGCTGCGCGATGACCACGTTGGCTATCATGTCGTCCACGGCGGTACCAAGGAACACAATGCGATCCTTCAGCAAGCGCGAAAAAATATCCCAGCCTCGTTCACCCCGATGGGTCTGCTCGATGACCGTGGGAATGATCATGTTTCGGATCTGCAGGTCCTGTTCGTCTCTCGCCATGACAGCGAGTATCCCCGAGGTCCTGCGTGGGCGCCAGAGCCCTTTGAAAAAACCTACTTCGCCGGGTCAACTTCGGTGATCTTGGCCTGCGATACCAAGAGGTCGAGGGTCTTTTCGTCGGTCAACTGACGACGGACGCCCGCCAGTCGGCCGTTTTGCTCGAGCTCAGTGCGAACTTTTTTGGCGCTTTCCTTGCGGCCAGCGGCGATCTCGGCGATGCGCTTTTGCAGATCGGCATCGCTCGCCGTCACGCCTTCTCGCTCAGCGATGGCCTGCAATAGTACCGATGCACGGGCTTCGCGTTCGGCCTTGGGACCCAGCTCCGCGTGCAAACCCGCGGGGTCAATGCCCCCGGCCTCCAGGTCGATCCCCGCCATCATCATCTCCATCCTAAAGCGTTCGAACATGGCCTGCTCGTAACGGGCAACGAGTGCCTTGGCGATCGGGAAGTCGTTCTTCTTGACGATCTCTTCCACCAGCTTTTGCTTGGTCTCGCTCTTGACGGCTTCCTTGTCGGCTTCGAGCAACTGCGCGCGCAGTTTTTCTTTCAGACCCGCGAGGGTCTCGGCCTCGCCGGTTTTCTTTGCAAACTCGTCGTCGAGCGCCGGAACGTTTCGTTCGCGCACTTCCTTGATCGAGATGCGCAGCGAGACTTCTTTGCCAGCCAGTTCGCGCATCGTCACATCGTCACCGATGGTGTACTTGATCTCGAGGTTCTCGCTGTTGGTTGCGATGCCGCGCAGCTGCTGCGCGAAACCGGGCAAGGGACCACCCCGTTCGTCAGCGAGATCGACCACCGTCGTCCGCTTCTTGATCTTGTGAGGACCCACACGGCCGGCCACTTCGACAAGCACCATGTCGTCGGGATTGGTTTTTTCACGGCTGGTCGTCGGAACGAACTGCGTGAGCTGCCTGCGTCGCGCCTCGATGGCCGCATCGACCTGTTCATCGTTCACCCTGGCAGGGCGAACCTCGATCGCAACGCCCGAATAGTCTTTCGGCGATACGTTGGCGCGAATCTCAACCATGGCCGAGAACTTGAAGGGCTGGCCCTTTTTCATCTCAAGCTTGTCGACCCGCGGTGGCGCCACCGGTTCCAGCTGTTTTTCCTGAATGGCCTGACCGAGCGAGCTCTCGATGAGTTCGCGGGCCACATCGTTTTCAACCTGTTCGCGATACAGCCGCTCCAAAACGGGCCGTGGCGCCTTGCCTTGCCGGAAGCCCTTGAGGGTCACCTGACGGCGCAATGCGTCGTAGGCACGATCCAGGCGGGGGGCGACATCACCCCAGGGCAGCTCAAAATCAACCCGCTTTTCGACTGGTGACAGGTCTTCGATGGTCAGTTGCATGGAGAGATCGCAGTTATTGTTGACGACGGCGGTCCCGTCAACCTCCACACCGCGCTTTTGCGAAGGTCGCTGGCCAGGGGTAACACGCCGCGCAGCGCAAAAAAAACGACGGATGATCCGCAAGGGGGGTTGCAACCACGAGGAACGTCGTCCAGATTAGCCGCCCCAACCGAGACAGGAACGACGAATCATGGCCCAGGGAGGATTCACGCTCGGCGACCGGCTTGGCGCAAAGACAGTCGATTGCCGCGTCCGCGGCTGCAAGAGGACGTGGCTTGACCTTTCCAGTTCACCAACTTTTGGTGGCGGAAGTGGAAACGAAGGTCTCTGTGATCCTTGCAAAAAGAAGCTGCCTTCGCTGAAGGACCTGGACGAGCCATGCGCCCGAACAGGTTGCACGGGTACCTGGAAGCTGGACCGCGAGGCTCAGATCGAGTTGTTCGCCACCGGCCGCCCCACACCGCGAGCCCTTTGTGCAAGCTGCGAAGACGAGCTCGCAGCGCTCACGCCGAAGGAACTCGACTGCGGGGTTCCCGGATGCACACGCAAGGGAACCATCTCGCCACGACAGCAATTGATGGCTGCCGCCCCGGGTGCGACGCCCGAAACACCCGAAGCCGGTGCAAACAGCGATTTTCTTGCCGGACCGATGTGCGAGCCTTGTGCCGACGTAAGCCGTCGCATTCAAGATCGCGAAGTCGGTTGCGGCATCAACCATTGCAAACGGAACTGGATTTGGTCGAAGGCCGAGCAAATGCAGGCTTTTGCAGCGGGGAAGAGCTCAAACTCGCCGCGCCGCATGTGTTCTCCCTGCCGGGAAAACTTCGGGAGTCTCGCTGACCGCGACGTGCGCTGTCGGGCCTCCGGGTGCAAAAATCACTGGACGTGGGTCCGAGAAGAACAGCTTGACGCCTGTGTGGCCAACAAGCCCTTCCCCAAGCCGCCAGCTCACCTTTGCGAGCGTTGCTTCGGTATCTGGGAAAAACTCGAAGATGTCGCGCGGCCCTGTCGCCACCCAGGCTGCAAGAACACCTGGTTGGATCGTCGCGGGGGACAACTCGCGCGCGCATTGCGTGGCAAAACTGGTGAACCACACCAGTATTGTGAGCAACACACGGCTGCCCTCGGAAGCCTGGAAGACCGCCAGGTGAGCTGCAAAACCGACGGCTGCGACGGTCACTGGTCCTGGACCAAAAACCAACAACTTGCCGCAGGGGTTCGCCCGGAATTGCCGGAAACCGCAAGCGAAGGCGCGTCTGACGACGGTGAGGAACCGTCGGAAACGGACGCGGTTGAATCCACCGCGGATGCGAAAGTACCGATCGAAGGAGCTACCACAGGAACGGAAGCCCCCGAGGCCGGTTCCGGGGCACAGGGTGCCGGCGGAGATGCCGCTGGAAAGAAAAAGCGCCGTCGCCGACGTCGTCGCCGCGAGATCCAACCTCCGGCTCGACACTGTGCAAAGTGTTCACAATTCCTTTCGTCGCACATGACGATCGAGATCCCGTGCGCTCAATGTGCGACGCCGATTTTCTGGCCGCCCGAAAGCCAGTTGCAAACGGATCTCGGCAACTGGGAAGCACCCAAGCTTTGCGGCGCTTGCAAACGCGACTTGACCGAGGCCGATCGGCAAAAGGCCCGGGAGCAGCTTCGGCGCCGGATCATCATCACGACCGAACCTCAGTCGGTGGCCGGTCCGTCGTCGACGGACAATATTTCTACCGAATCGGAAGCTCCGAACGCCGGGGCACCCGAATCGGCGCCAACCGACGCGCCCCAGACCGATTCGGGTTCAGAATCAAACTAGGGACCCGTGCCCCTTTTGCCCTCCGCACCAAGCAAGTGCCCCTCTGAGGAGGCGCTTTCCCTGTTTGCGGAAGGGACGCTGGCGAAGCTGGCTCTGGCCGAATTTGAAGAACATTTGGATCGATGCGGCAACTGTCGCGAATTGCTCCACGCGATGCGGGGCGACCGCAAAACGGGAAGTCGCGGATGGCTTGCGCGCGATACGATGGGAACCATTGCACCGGGTACTGTCGTCGCTGGACGATATCGTATCACAAGGCTCATTGGCCGGGGCGGCATGGGCGAGGTCTATGAAGCCGAAGACCTCATGTTGCATACCGTCGTCGGTCTGAAGAGTTTGACCGTGCGCGAGATGAAACAGGAGGATTCTCAGCGGCGGTTGCGTCGCGAGGTGCTGATGGCTCGCCAGGTGACCCATCCAAACGTCTGCCGCATTTTCGACTTTGGCGCGACGTCGGACCTCTGCTTTTTGACCATGGAATATTTGCCCGGAACGACCCTGCGAAAATATCTGGTGGAAAAGGGCCGCCTCGACGAGGACGCCGCGCGTCCATTCGTATTTCAAATCACGGCCGGACTGCAAGCGGCACACAACGCAGGTGTCATCCATCGCGATTTGAAAAGCGAAAACGTCCTGCTTGTGGATAGCGACCGCGGCCCCCCTCGCGCTGTCATCACCGATTTTGGCCTGGCCAAAACCACGTCGCCCGGAGGGCCCCTTTCGACCATCGGCGGCCAGTTTGCCGGAACGTTGACTCACGCCGCACCGGAACAACTTCGTGGCCATCGCTCCACGCCGCTGACGGATATCTACGCCCTCGGCGTGATCCTCTTTGAACTCATCACAGGAGGGAAACTGCCACTTGCCGGATCGACGCCCTTCGAGATCGCGCACGCCCGCCTCTCGCAGCCCGCGCCGACGCCGCGCTCGCTTGGAATTGTGGTATCTCCGGTCTGGGCGCATGCGATCGCTGCATGTCTCGAACGTGAACCCGGTGGACGACCCCCTCGGGCAAGCGACGTGTTCAAGACGCTCTACCCTTCGTGAGCAGTTCGACCATCGGGAGATCCGCAGGTGGCATTTTCAATGTTGCCAACACCGTCGGTATGACCCAGTCGACGGCCGCCACCTCGACTGCGTGAGGCGTGCCGGAAACAACCGTGCACTCGTAAAGAGCCATATCGAGATCGAAATCCTCGTAGGCAAACGTTACACGATGAAACAGGGCACCGACGGCGATCGCACAGCCCAGTTCCTCGCGGATCTCACGAATCAACGCTTGTTCTGCGCTTTCGCCCGGTTCGATCTTGCCGCCGGGAAATTCCCAGCACAGGGGAAAGGATTGATCGGCGCGCCGCTGCGAAACTAAAACGGTGGCCCCCGCTCGAATCAATGCGGCCACCACCACCTTCTGAGCACGCGCACTCGACATGGAATGCGAAGCTACGCGCAGCCCACCGGTCCGTTGATCGGGGCACGCGCATTGGGAACGCCTTGCACGCGCTTCTCGAACAGCTCCAGGAGTTCACCAAGCTGAAAAGGTTTGTTGATGAAAGCCGTAACGCCACGTTCCAGAAACTTTCGGGTATCGGGCGTGAAGGCGCCACCCGTCACAAAGATGAAGCGCTCTGCGAGTTCGGGCCACCGCAGCTTGACCTCCTCGAAAAGCTGCGCCCCCGACATACCTGGCATCTGCAAGTCACACAGCACGATGTCAAACGCACGATCTTGCTCGAAAAGGCTCAGCGCGTCCGCAGCGCTGTGCTTCGTTTCGACGTCGTGGTGATCGATCAACATCCGGCGATAGGCTTTTAACAACAGAGCCTCATCATCGATGGCAAGTACGCGACGGCGCAACGGGGTTAGAATCCGCTCACGAACCGTTTCGGGCGCGGGCGTGTCTTCCGGCATGGCGGGGAGGTAGATGATAAAGCGTGCGCCTTTTGCGGGCGAGCTTTCGACCGAGATGTGTCCCCCCAGGCCACGGATGATGTCCCTGCAAATCGAAAGCCCAAGACCCGTGCCCTGTCCGGCCGGCTTGGTCGTGAAAAAGTTGTCGAAGATCCGGGGTAGTATGGCGGGAGCAATCCCGGGTCCGTTGTCTTGCACCTCGATCACAACCCAGTCGCCCCGGTCGTGCGTTCGCACAATGATTCGGTTATGGGCCACATCGCTTTCACTGAGCGCCTGCGCCGCGTTCAGGATGAGGTTCACCAAAACCTGACCGATCTGCGAAACGCCGCCCAATACGAACAAGCGTGATCGCAAGTCCCTTTCAATCGTGGCACGATATCTCAATTCATTGCGTGTCATTCGCAACGACGAATCCACCGCAACATTCACATCCACGGGAACTGCGTTCCCTTCTTCGGTGCGCGCGAATGCGCGCAGATCCCGCACGATGCGGTAGATACGGGCCATACCTTCCTTGCTCTCCTGCAGGATGGTCATCGCCTCGAACAAAGACTTGCCGACGCCGGCCTGCCGCGCCAGTTGAGGATGTTTTTCGAGGCGATCGTCAAGGTCGGCTAGCAGCGCGGAAAGCGAGTCGAGGTTGGCCAGAACGAACGATGCCGGATTGTTGATCTCGTGTGCCACACCGCTTGCAAGCCGACCAAGCGCTGCCATTTTTTCGGTCTGGATTCGCTCGGAACCTGCAGAATCCATACGGTCATCGAGAGTCTCCGGAGGCTTTGTCATACCAAATCCATCTGCTCGCTGCGTCATCATACGCCTGTTCGAGCATGTATCTCAAGCAGTTTTGCGCATCTGCCGAACGTGGATAATCACCAATGGGTCACGCAGCATCAAACTTGTCGGTATCCGGTTCGCTCACGAGGCTTGCGCGAATCCTCTATGTTGATGACGAGGTCAACCTGTGCCGGTCGATGGAGCGGATGTTCGGTCGTCATCGTACGATCCAGCTGGAAACTTTCACGTCGCCGAAAGCAGCACTCACCCGTCTTGGAGAGTGTGGTTTCGATGTCGTAATTTCCGATCTTCGGATGCCCGAAATGGATGGCATCGAGTTTCTGACAAACGTGCGACGCTCGCGACCGGAAGCACGTCGACTGTTGGTTTCAGGTTTTGCCGACTTTGAGACGGCTCAAGCGGCCATCAACAATGTTGGCATCGATCGGTTGCTCACCAAACCCTGGAACAACGATGAGTTGATCCGAGCCGTACAGGCTGCGGCAGAACACGTGACGCTGCTGCGCGAAAACGCACGGATCCAGCAGGAATTGCGCGACGCTGCCGCCGAGCTCGGACGCATCAACCGGTCGCTCGATGCGGAGATTGATACGCGCACCAAGAATCTCTTCGAGGGCCTGATTGCGGCGCTCGACATGCGCGATTCGGAAACGAAGTGGCATTCGCGACGCGTGGGCCTTTATGCGCGCCGCTTGGCCACCGAGATGGGCATTACCGGCAAAGAGCTAGACGACATCGAACGCGGGTCTATCTTGCACGACATCGGCAAGATTGGTGTTCGAGATTTTGTGCTGCAAAAGCCCGGTCCGCTTGACGAGTCCGAATGGGCCGAGATGAAACGGCATCCGACTCTGGGCTTCGAGATCTTGAAGGACATGAGCTTTCTTGCAGAGGCGCGCCTCATTCCCCTGCATCACCAGGAGCGGTGGGATGGCAGTGGGTATCCGGCGGGCCTCGAGGGCGAAAAGATCGCAATCGGTGCGCGCATCTTTTCGGTGGTCGACACGCTCGACGCCATCACGTCGAATCGACCCTATCGAAAGGCACGGGGCTATGACATTGCCCGCGCCGAAATCGAGCGCTGCAACGAAACGCAATTCGATCCAAAGGTCGTGGCCGCTTTTCTTCGCGTGCAGCCCACCGAGTGGTCCGACATCCGAAAAGCACTGGAGCAACAAGGCGCCGACGATTAGGCGCGACCCGGTGCGGTTTCCGCCAGGGCGTCGATCTTCGCAGCAAGAATGAAGTCATTCTCGGATAATCCCGAGATGGCGTGGGTCCATATCTCGAAATCGAGCACGCTGTAGTGGACGCAAAAATCAGGGTGATGCGCCTCGGCCTCTGCCAGTTCGGCGACGCGGCCAACAAAGGCCATCAGGGAAACGAAGTCATCGAAAAGAAATCGTTTCTGCAACTTTCGGCCGCCTTGCAGACTCCAGCCCGAAACCTGCGCCAACATGGCCTCGAGAACCGCTCCCTCAATCCTTGGTAAACCCCCTTCGCAGGGAACGCATTTCTTCAGTTTGAGGTCCATCTTGTCCGCTCCTTGTGCCGACGATCGTAAAATACCCGGATAACACGCAACGCAGCCGTTGCCATTGGGTTGGCATTTTGGCACGTTGTGGATCCATGTCTACTGCGGTCACACGCGGCATTCGCGTTTCGGTCGAAAGTCGCTACATCCCCGATCGCTCCCGGCCCCAAAGTCGGCAGTACGCGTTTGCCTACACCATCACCATCACCAACGAAGGACCGTTCACGGCCCAGTTGTTGGGAAGGTATTGGGTCATCACTGACAACACCGGTGGGCTTCGCGAGGTGCAAGGAGAAGGGGTGGTGGGCGAGCAGCCCATCCTGGAACCCAACGAATCTTTTCGTTACACAAGTTGGTGTGTCTTGCCCACGCCATCGGGTTCGATGAAGGGTCTTTACGACATGATCATCAAGACCGGCGAGGAGCGCGGTGACACCTTCAAGGCCGAGGTTGCACCCTTCCGCCTCGGTGTCTCGGAATCGTTGAACTGAGGGAGCTTTCGATGCGCCTTTTGACCGGAACGAGTGGCTTCGCGTACAAGCAATGGTGCGGGACCTTCTATCCGGAAAAGCTTGGTTGAAGGTTGAAGGCTGAAGCCACGTCCCGCAGGGCCAGCAATGGCAAAGGTAGGATAATTTCCTACCTGGTCCGATTGGCTCTATACTGTCGATAGGAGTTGCCATGCCCGCAAGGCCCATCGGTTCGAGCAGCATTTCATTTGGCCTGGTCGCCATCCCCGTGCAGCTTTTCAGCGCCACGGAGCCGAAGGCCGGACTTTCCTTCAACCTGCTCGACGCCGAGACGAAATCCCGCCTCAAGCAACAGTACGTACGACCCTCGGACGGCCAGATCATCGGTCGCAACGACATGGTCAAGGGTTACGAATTTGCAAAGGGACAGTTCGTCACCTTCAAACCGGATGAACTGAAGGCGCTCGAAGAGAAATCGACGCACACCATCGACATCACAGAATTTGTCCCCATCGCAGAAATCGATCCGATCTATTTCGACAAGCCTTACTACCTTGCGCCCGAGCAGGGCGGCGAAAAGGCCTACCGGTTGTTGACCGAGGTCATGAAGGAGACTGGCCGCTCGGCCATCGCCCGATACGCCGCACGGGGCAAGCAGTACCTCGTGATCATCCGCCCGGTAAAACTGCCGGGCGGCAAAGCTGGCAACGGACTCGTCATGCAACAACTCTTGTATGAAGACGAAGTCCGCCCCTTCTCCGATGTCCCGATAGCCGAGATTGAAGTGAAGATGAGCGAGTTGCAGCTGGCCCGGCAACTGGTCGAGCAGATCGCCTCGCAAACCTTTGAGCCGACCAAGTACACCGACGAGGTCCGCGAGCGGATCATGCAAGATATCCAGCGCAAGATAGACGGCCAGGAGATCGAAACCACCGCGCCTGAAACCGCGCCCGCTCAGATCATTGATCTGATGGAAGCCCTGAAAGCGAGCCTGGGCGCGCACAAGAACAAGACACCTTCTGGATCGGTCTCAAACAGTCCACAGACTGTGGCCAAGTCGCACGAATCAAGCGATCGGAGACCAGCCCACCGTTCGGAGAGCGCCGACAGCGCAGGCGACGAAGCGAACAATCCACAGGCATCTGCTGCACGAAAACAAACGTAGTCGTGCCAAACAGTCGGCAATTTCGCTTCAAAAACTTTTCCATTCATGATCATTTTCGTGACGGATTCTAAACATGGGTCTATCATCGGCCGCGACGATGTACTCAGCTCGCTCGGTTGCGAATGTTCTTGGTCTTCCGTCCGGAAAACTCCGATCGTTCATGCGTGCGGGTTTTGTACAACCGAGCAAAACCAACGCGGGTGAGCTGTTGTTTTCGTTTCAGGACCTGGTGGTGCTTCGCAAGGTCCATGGCCTCGTCGATGGATCGGATTCGCCCCAGCAGCAGAACCGGACGATGAAGCACCTGCGCCGCGTGGTCGGTACGGGACAACCGCTTTCTGGCGTCGAACTGCGGGCTGAAGGCGACACCGTCGTGGTCCAGGAAGGGCGCACGCGATGGCGAGCGGATTCCGGACAGTTGCTGATGGACTTCCCTGCCTCCGATTGCCTGCCACCAGCCAGGATGGAAATGCCCGAGGTCATCTCCCTCGCAGAAGTTCGTCGGAGTCGCAACACACCGTTGCCCGAAGAAAATCCTTCTCCTCCTGAAACCCTGACCGCATTCGAGCGGGGCTGCTCGCTCGAAGATCACGATCCCGAAGCTGCGCGCGCGGCCTACGCCGAAGCCATTGCACAGGATTCGAGGCACGCCGACGCTCACGTGAACCTGGGTCGACTGCTTCACGAATCGGGCCATCCCGATGCAGCGCTGGCCCATTACCGTGTTGCGCTTTCGGTTCGCCCTGCGGATCCGACCGCCTCATTCAATCTGGGTGTGGCGCTCGAAGATACTGGCAGCTCAAGCGAGGCGATCCGGGCCTACCAGGCTTCCATCGCAGCCGATCCGACCAACGCCGACGCCCATTTCAACTTGGCTCGACTGTTGGAACTGTGCGGCCGGCCCGATGCAGCCTTTGCCCATCTCGTCATCTATCGAAAACTGACGCGGGCACAACAGTAGGCCGACTTGAGATCCGCGAGGGCGATCCAGGCCTTCCGCGCGATCGCGAGAAAGCCTGGATTGGGAAACCACCTTCAGGCGAGCTTTGCGTCTACGGTCAACTTCGTTCCGGACGACAACAGGCGGCCGATCGGGCAGCCCGTCCGGGTCGATTCGGCCAATGCCGCAAAGTCAGCGGCGTTGGTGCCAGGAATCGTGGCAACCGCTTCCAGGTGAATTCCCGTAATGGTGAAACCTGCGTCGGTCTTCTCAAAAGTGACGCTGGCCTTGGTCTCCACACGCGTTGGCTTGAGGCCCGCCTTCTCGGCGCTGGCCGACAGGGCCATGGCGTAGCACGAAGCATAGGCGGCTCCGATCAACTCTTCCGGGTTGGTGCCGGCTTCGTTCTCGAAACGTTGGGTAAAGGAGTAGGGGAAGTCCTTGAGGGCACCGCTTCCGGTCGCGAGCGTACCGCTTCCGTCTTTGAGACCACTTTTCCACTGGGCGCTGGCGTTGCGAATCATGACTTTATTATCCTTTTTCGGGGTCGAGAAAAATCCGGACGAAAAACCACACACGGCTGCCCGGGAACAGGGAAAATACCACTCCATCCCATGGCGTCGAGTCCCGTATTTACTCCCGTTTCTTTTCCCGAACTGTGTATTCCCACGGCGGTGCACATGCGCAGCCTGGGAATCCGCCTGGGTGCCGTGCTGCAGCAAGGTGACGCCGTGGCACTGAAGGGGCCGCTCGGTGCCGGCAAGACGACTTTGACCCAGGGGATCGCCTGCGGACTCGGTGTTCCGGAAACGGTCGCAATCACCAGTCCGACTTTTACCCTCGTCAACGAACACCGCGGTGGTCGAATCCCGCTATTTCACGCCGATCTGTATCGACTCGATCACCCAGGCGAACTGCACACACTCGGCCTGGATGAAGCTTTCGACGAAGGCGTCGTTGTCATTGAATGGCCCGACAAATTCCCCGAGGTCCTGCCGGCCGATCACCTCGATCTGCGCCTTGATCGTTTGGCCGATGGGACTCGCATTGTGGTGATGCGAGCCCTCGGTCCACGATCCTGCAAGCGCATCGAACTACTGCTGTAGCAATCGGAATTCGATGCGTCGGTTTTGCTCACGGCCCTTCTTGGTCGCGTTGGGCGCGATCGGGCGATCGTGACCCAGACCCTTGGCTTCGACGCGATCGGCGTTGATGCCGGCCGACACGAGGTAGGCCTTTACAGACTGAGCTCGCTTCTCCGACAGCTCGCGATTGAGCGCCGCGTCGCCTTCGCTCGAAGTGTGACCTTCAACGAGGATGCGCAAATCCGGATAGTCCTTCAAAACGCGTACCGATTCGCCCAACACCTTGAACGAGGTGCGTTGAATCGAGGATGCGTTCTTGCGGAACTTGATACCCGGAATTACGCCGGTGTACTTCTTGATTTCGGCCGGAATCTCGTCGGGGCAACCGTCTTTGTCCTCGTAACCGTTCTTGGTTTCAGCTTCCGTAGCACAGCGATCTTCGGCGTCGAGCACGCCGTCGCCGTCGTTATCGGGATCAGCGCAACCGTCTTTGTCCTGGAAACCGTCTTTGTCCTCGGCCTCGGTGGGACATTGATCAGCGCTGCCGGAAATACCGTCGCCATCCTCGTCCTGTTCGGGGCAGCCGTCCTCATCGTCAACACCGTTTACCGATTCGGGCTCGGTCGGGCACTTGTCGGTATCGTCGCCAATCCCATCGCCATCGTTGTCGAGCTCCGGACAGCCATCGGCGTCCTGGAAACCATCGGCGTCTTCCGGATCGGCGGGACATTGATCCTCGCCATCGATCAGACCATCTCCATCGGAATCGACAGGTGTCGCCGGTGGTGGCGGTGGGGCATCGGCCTTGGGACCCCATTTGTACGACGCGCCCAGCAGAAACTCGAAGTCGGGCGAATATCCACCGGCAGAGTAGTTTGGTAGCACAAGTACCCTGGCATCCGCGCGCAGCAGAATGGCGTCCGTCACGTCAAACTTCACACCACCGCCTACGTGAAACTCGCCGTCCACATCGGTATTTTCGATGCCGACGCCGAGACCGTTCGGAGCAGGTGAGCCGTCGGTCGAAGCGACCTGCAACACGCCACCACCGAGCAGCACGAAGGGACGCACGCGGCCATCGATCAACTGTGCGACGTGAATCAAGGCGTGGAGCTTGTACGCCATGACAAACACCGATTTGTTGTCGGGATCGTCTTTTGACGGGATGCCACCCAACTCGGCTTCGATTGAAAACCAGGGCAGCCAGTTGGCCGCAAGCCGCAGTCCGAACTCAGGGCCGGGCTTGATATGTGAAACAAGACCAGCCCCGTCCGGGACGCCGAGCTCAAGATCGGTTGCGAAAACGTGCAGGCCGCCGAAGAGACCCACTTCCAGCTGGAACCCTTGATTGGGCTTCGACGAAATCGCTGCCTCAGGGGCGGACAGCTCGACGGCCGCCGATTCCGACGCCTCCACGGGTAACTCGGCGGGTGCTGCTTCGGCGGCGGGCGCCTCCGCCGAGGGTGCTTCAGCGGCGGCGGGCGCTGCTTCGGCGGCGGGT
>JAWXBF010000246.1:0-10205 GCA_034439895.1 Deltaproteobacteria bacterium | reverse complement strand
GCAGCCGCAGCCGCATTGGCGGCCGCTTCTTCTTTGCTCGCGTACACCATCTCGGTCCGGATGCGAGCGGCCTTGCCCTGACGATCGCGCAAGTAGTTCAATCGTGCACGTCGCACCTGGCCGCGGCTTATCAACTCGATGCGCTCAATGCGTGAAGAATGAAGCGGGAATACACGCTCGACGCCGACGCCGTACGAAACCTTGCGAACGGTAAACGTTGCACGAACGCCGCCACGGTGTTGGCCGATAACGATGCCTTCGAATATCTGGACGCGCTCTTTGTCACCTTCGCGGATCAGCGTGTGAACGCGAACCGTATCGCCGGGGCGGAAGGCTGGAATCGCCTTCTTCAAGAACTCGTCTTCAATTTGCTTCAATACCGGGTGCATGCTCATCGAGTATTTTCCGATCAGGACGGGGGGGGCGGTATTACGCTGCGCCCGGGGTTAAGTCAAGGGACGGAGCTGGAATTGGGATGGATCTGCGCCACCTTCGTCGAGCAACGCCTGCTCTTCTCGGGAGGGGGGATATCGGAGCAGAAGGTCCGGACGCAGCGCGGCCGTTCGCAGCAACGATTGTTGGCGTCGCCAGCGGGCAATCTTGACGTGAGCGCCCTCCGTCAACACGTCGGGTACTTTGAGACCGCGAAAATCGATGGGTCGGGTAAATTGCGGATATTCGACACGGCCATCCTGGTGGGACTCGTCGGAGATGGAATCACCGCATCCAAGGACCCCCGGAACCAGCCGCGACACGGCCTCAATGATGACGGCAGCCGCGATCTCGCCCCCTGACAGGACGTAGTCCCCGATACTCATCACCTCGTCGACCGCCAGCGATTCGACCCGGTGGTCGATACCCTCGTACCGCCCGCAAATGAACAACAGCCGTTTCTGCCGAGCCAGTCGAACGGCACAACTCTGATCAAACAACCGGCCCTGCGGTGACAGCAGGATTCGATGCGCCGCACCTCGCTGCGCCGTGGCGTGTTCGATGGCGTCCACGACGGGACCCGGCTGCAAGATCATGCCTGGCCCGCCACCGTAGGGCGTGTCGTCAACGGTTCGGTGTTTCCCAGGTGCGAAATCACGCGGGTTCGTTCGGTGAACCGCAACACGACCAGCCTCGATTGACTTGCCAAGCAAACTCGCGCTCAGGAACGAGTCAAATAGCTCCGGGAAAAGCGTGATGATTTCACACTCTAATTCGGGGTTCGGCATCAACCACCTCCGCTGATTCGAGGACGACAACGGTGATCTTTCGACCACGGATATCGACCTCGCGCAGATGTTCCGGCACCATCGGAACCATCAATTCTTCGCCCTTCGGTCGACTTATCGTGAGCACGGACTGGGCACCATTTGAAAAGATTGCGGTCACCGTTCCAATCACCACGCCGGGCGGACCGTCGACGGCGCTGGCCGAACATCCAACCAAATCCTCGACGTAGTACTCGCCCGCAGCGAGCGGGGGTAGATCTGATCGCCGCATCCGCAAGGTTGAACCCGTGAGAGACGCCGCCACGTCTCGATCGGTGATTGCAGCGAACTGAAGCAGAATGTAATCGTGGGCGGCACGCAGGGTGCCCACCGTCATCCACTTCACCGGACCGGGTTTTCCAGGCTCAAGCGCCACTGTGAATGGCGTGGGGGGTCCAAGCAAAGCCTGGCTGTTGGGATTAAAGGGGTGCACGCGCAGCTCGCCGCGGACCCCGTGCGTGCGTCCCACAATTGCGATCGGCAACGTCTCGGGATCGTACCGATAAGCAGACGCCTTCACTCGATGATGTCTACGATCACGCGTCGCTTTTGCTTCGCGGATGCCGCAGCCATCACGGTTCGCAAAGCTTTCGCCGTGCGACCCTGACGACCGATGATGCGCCCAAGGTCGGATTCGGCAACCCGAATCTCAAACACAAGCGCGTCAGGCTCGACAATCTCGGTAATCTCGACCTTGTCCGGGTGCTCAACCAAGGAGCGCGCAAGAAAGGCCAATAGCTCGCGCAAAGAAGGCATTGCACCATCGGATGCGCCACCGTCTAGGCCCTCACCGCCACCAATATCGCTGTCGCTTTCGATCACGAAAGCTCCTACTTGGAAGCCGGCGCTGCCCCGCTGGCCGCCTTGCGAGCGGTCTTGATAAGACCCCGCACGGTTTCCGACGGTATCGCACCGGTCTTGATGTAGTGGTCGATGCGATCGAAGTCGAGACGGAGTTCGGGCGGGCTACGAAGGGGATCAAAAATCCCGAGCTGCTCGATGTAACGTCCGTCGCGGGGGCTTCGCCGATCGGTTGCAATGATTCGGTAAAAAGGGAGCTTTTTAGCACCCGCGCGTGTCATACGAAGAGAAACGGACATGGCTTTCCTTTGTGATAAACAGTCCGACAAGCTAGAGGCTGGCACGGCAAGTGTCAAGGCGAAGTGAGTACTCCGTGCGCGGATCTGTGCGCTCGACTTGGACCCATTGTGTCATAGACTGCGAATGGGCGACCCCTCCCATAGCGAGAACTGCGATTCGACATGGTTTCGACGAAAAAAATTCGGCCCCTCGGTGCAGTGTTTGCGGCCCTTGTTTTCTGCCCGGCGATGCTCATGCCGAAAGCCGCCGCCGCGGCGCAGTCCGAACCGCCGAAAGAACGTCGCATCACCGTTTTCTACACGGGCTCGGTACAAGGGACACTTGAGCCCTGCGGTTGCAACAGCGATCCGCTCGGCGGATTGGATCGGTTTACCGGGCTGGTGCGGTCGGCCGCCCGAAAGGGTCCTGTCTTGTTGGTCGATGCGGGGAACCTGCTCTATCCGACGGCCGGCGTACCCGCCAACAAGCGAGATGCAGGCCGTTTGCGCGCCGCCTTCGTTGTCAAACAGATGGAAGCCCTTGGGCTTGCGGGCAGTCCGGTTGGCGAAGGCGATCTCGCACTCGGTGCTTCAGGCCTGGGGCGCTTCAGGCTTTCCGCAAATCTGAAGCTGGAGGGGATTGCAGCGTCGCGCATCGTTACCGTTGGAAAAATTCGGGTGGGCCTGTTCGGGATCGCCGATCCCGACGCGGCTCAGATGGCTGGATTGCCGGCAGAAAATCCGGTATCGGTCGCCGTCGCAACCTCCGCGGAACTGCGAAAACAGGGTGCCGAAGTCGTGATTGCGCTCGTGGCGCTTGATCGCGCCGGTGCGCGACGAATCGCAGCACGCACTAACATTGATTTTGTTATCTACGGCAAACACACCGGAGAGGGACTCGAGAAGGCAGCGCGCGTGGGTGAAAGCACCTTGCTGGCAGCGGGCGAGGAGCTACAACGCGCGGGCAGACTCGACCTCATCATCCGTACGGCGGGGCCCATCGCCGATGCAGGAAGCCCGGAAGAAACAACGCGCCGGCAGGAACAACTGACCGAAAAGATCGGGTTATTGAAAGCGCAGCTTGATCGCTGGAAAAAGGGCGAAAAAGGCACCGATCCTGGGTTTGTCGCCAGCAAAACGGCGGAACTCTCGGCGGCGGAGGCAGAACGTCAAACGCTGGGAGGAACCACCTGGCAGGCGCCGGTGACCGGGTCCTACTTCGTCAATCGGCTGATTCGCATTCAGCGGGTGTTGCCGCAGGACAAGGGCGTCACGTCGGGGATGCGGTCGCTCGACAAGGCGATTGGGAAAGTGAATCTGAAGCAGGCGGTTGCGCCTCCCGTGGCCAAGCCGGGCCGCGCAACCTTCGTGGGTCAAAAGGCCTGCGCAAGCTGCCACAAAGAAGCGACCGCGTTTTGGAAAAAGACGGTCCATGCAAGCGCCTGGGGAACCCTCGTTGATGGTGGAAAAGACCTCGACCTCGAGTGCGTCAGCTGCCACGTCACGGGATATGGCGAGGTCGGCGGTTCGGCACTGGGATTCACGCGGAATCTTGAATCCGTCCAGTGCGAAACGTGTCACGGACCCGGATCGATTCACGTCGCGGAAAAGGGGCTCGAGGACCCACCAGCGGTTCGGGTTGAGACGCCCGAGACGACCTGCCTTGGCTGCCACAACGAAAAACACTCGGACACCTTTGCGTATGACGCGTACCTGCGGGACATCTTGGGTCCTGGCCATGGAAAGGCCCGCCGCGCCCGACTTGGACAGGGTCCGACGGGCGGAGAATTGCGTCGAGCGGCAATGGCGCGCGCGCGGGACACAGGCAAACAGACGCTGCAGCATGCGGCTCGGGGTTTATGACCATGCAACTATTTAGCGTTGAACAACTGGTGCGACACGGGCACGTCGAGGCCGACAAGGCGGGGGAAGTCGAATACCTCTGGGACGAGATCCGTCGGCTGAAGAAGGAAAAGCAGGCGTTTATTCCGGCCCACAACTACCAGCTGCCCGAGGTTCAAGCGGTGGCCGATACGGTTGGCGACTCGTTCGAGTTGGCCGTGAAATCACAGGCCTTCGAGGGGCGTTTTGTCGTGTTCTGCGGTGTGAAGTTCATGGCCGAGGGTTGCTACACGCTGGCGCCAGAACGACCGGTATACCTGCCCAATCCGCAGGCTCTGTGCTCACTCGCGGAGATGGATCCTGCCGATCTGATCGAGCGGCAAGAGTTTCTGCGCGAACTCGGACGCGACTTCGCAACGATGACCTACGTCAACACCTATGCTGACGTGAAGGCACTGTCCGACACTTGTTGTACGAGTTCCAATGCTGCGGTGATAGCGGACCGCCTTGGCAAGCCCGATATCCTGTTCGTGCCCGATCAGAATCTGGCCTATCAGGTCGCCATCAAAACGCGTCGGATGTACCTGCCGCCGCCGGATCCGAATGCTTTTTCGCCGCGGGAGTACCGCGAGATGGTCCTGCCGCTCATTGCAGAGGGCCAAAAGCAGGGGCTGCAGGGCAATGTATTCGCCTGGGAAGGCGCGTGCCACGTACACCACGAAATGACCTGCGACGACATCGAAAAGATTCGGGTTCAGGATCCGGGAACGACCGTCATCGTTCACGGCGAGGTCAGACCGGAACTGCAAAGGGCTGCCGATCACGTGATGTCGACGTCACAAATGGCGAAGTTCGTTGATGCGCACCCGGAGGTGGACAAGTACGCCATCCTCACCGAGTGTGGACTTGTGGTACGGATGGAGCTTGAACACCCCGAAAAGCAGTTCTACAAGCCCTGTCGCATCTGCCGCTTCATGAAGGCCATCGATCTGAAAAACCTGTACGAAACCTTGCGCGACGAGCCCGAGGCGAAGCGAATCACGGTCCCCGAGGATGTGCGGGAAGGCGCCGCGCGCGCGATGCTACGCATGATTGACCTGGCGCGCCCGTGAGCCGAGCCGGTCAGGCCGGGCGACAATCGTGCGCGGGTGAGTTCACGACCTCACGCGGGTCCGATAACCTGCGCCGACAAATCGTAATCGGCCGAACCCGTCACGCGCGCGCGAACGAGCTCGCCTGCGCGGGGTGAGTACTCACCGAGTTCGAGGTAGACCTGTCCGTCGATCTCGGGAGCCTGTCCTTCGTGGCGACCCATGAGCACGTATTCCGATTCGTCGGACGAGCCTTCGACGAGGATCGTGATCTCCTGGCCTCGCATCGCGTGCATCTTGTTTTTCGAGATCTCGCGCTGTATCCGCAACAGCGCCTTGCGCCGGCGATCGGTTTCCTTTTTCAGAACGCGGTGGGGCAGCAGCGCAGCCGTCGTGCCTTCTTCACGCGAATAGTTGAAGACGCCCACGCGATCGATCTGGGCTTCTCGCACGAAGTCACAAAGCCGTTCAAAGGCGGCCTCGTCCTCACCTGGATGCCCGACGATGAACGTGGTACGCAAGGTGAGGTTGGGAACGATGCGGCGGGCGCGTTCGACCATGTCTCGAACGGTTTTGCCAGTGTAGCCGCGACGCATCTTCTTCAAGACCTCGTCGTCGATGTGTTGCACCGGCACGTCCAGGTACTTGGCGATGCGTGGCTCGCGTGCCATCACGTGCAGCAACTCGTCTGTGACCGCAGTCGGATAGGCATAGTGCAATCGGATCCAACGCAGGCCCTCGACGCGGGCAAGGCGTTCAAGCAAGCGTGCGAGGTTCGGACCCGCTTCGGATTTACCCTCCGGCAGATCGCGACCATAGGTGGTGAGATCTTGCGCGACAAGACAGATCTCGGTTGTGCCCCGGGCCGCCATGGATTCGGCCTCGCGTACTACGGAATCGGGATCTCGGCTGCGCTGGGGACCGCGCAGCTTGGGAATGATGCAAAATGCGCAAGGTCGATCGCACCCCTCGGCGACCTTCAGGTAGGCCGTGTGTGTGGCCATGGACGGCGTACGTGGCGTGTGGTCGTCGTACAAGTAGCGCGGGGTCTCGGCGACGTGCACGCGCTCTTCGGTGCCACCCCCACCAATCGTCTCAACGATTCTCCCCACCTCGTCCGTACCGATGAAGGCGTCGACCTCGGGCATTTCGTCGGAAAGCTGCTTGGGATAACGCTGGGACAAGCAGCCCGCGACGACCAGTCGCTTGCAGCTGCCCGACTCCTTGAACTTGCCCATGTCCAGGATGGCGTCGATGGATTCCTGCTTGGCCTCACCAATGAATCCGCAGGTGTTGACGACAATGACCTCGGCATCCCCGGGTTCCGTCACGATCTCAAGGCCGGCTTGGCCGACCATGCCCAGCATGACCTCGGTATCGACCCGGTTTTTGGGGCAGCCAAGCGATACGAAATGGACGCGAGTGGACACGGTCGGCAACGTTAGCCGCCCAATCGGGGCTTTGCACCCGAAAACGCCACAACTCAAGGGAAGAGCAACACCAGCGGTTCGCCGTGGTGCGCAATCAAGTCATCGATATGGTGTTTGACGAATTGCTGTCGAGAGACGACCGCACGTGTTTCAGCGGCGGTCAGGACCATTTCGGGATCGAGGCCGGACTCTGAGAGCGAGGAGCGAATGGCGGTCGGCGTCAATCGATCGAGCTTTTCGTAGAGGCTGCGAGAGAAACGCTGGGAGCGCAGCAAGCTTCTCCGCGTGGACTCGGAACCATCGGGCTTTAAATAGAAAGCCATGGTGTTGTCCATGAAATACAGCTTGTCGCCATCGGGAGACATCTTCATGTTGCCGCCCGAATAGCGATCGGGATTGTCCGTAATGAAGTCGAATACCACCAGGTTCGAGACCTGAGCGGCCATCGACCGATCCGTGGGACGAATGTCGTTTCCGATCGTCAGCCATCCAAAGGTTCGCGTGATCCCCTCCTGCGAATCGAGGCCGGACTCCACAATTTTGGGGATCCAGTACTGCGCCATGCCAACCGTACGGCCGGCTCTGTCGAAAATGGTTTCCGCGAGGATGCGGGGCACCATCGCCCGGCTTTCCGGATGCAGATTCGCGAGTAATTCCTCTCGACTTAGGCTGCGCGGGATCGCCGGTGGGACAGCATTCAGACCGAGGAGACGATTGATCCGGTACGCCGCGACTTCCTTGCGCGGAATGGATTGCAGATTGGTTTGCGCGGGCTTGAAGGCCGCACGTGAGCCATCCGCAAACTCGAGTCGAAAGGATATCGAAGATCCGCCGCGGTTTAGCTTGGTCGCAACGACCGGTTGATCGGCAACCCGCGCGAGGAGCAGATCGTCCGACATGCCAAGAAACATCCCCGACGGTTCGGTACGTACGATGGCGACGGGAACGTCGGACAGGGCGAAACGTGTCGGTGTACTCGCGTCGACGACCCCCCGTTGCAACGCCCAAAAGTGCGCGACCGCCGCCGAGCCACCGCGCACGATCCCCGCGCCGCCAAGTCCGAAGACCGTCAACACAACGAGAATCTCAATGGCGATGTAGCGCCCAAACCGCATCACGGGAAGCATACCAGCCCAGGCGAGAAGCCGGAATTTACGCGACGACGCCGGGGCTGGGGCGGTGGCGCGCGCTAGTTCTCGACTGCTCGCTGCAACGCCTCTTTCAGCGTTGGGGCCGTGGTGTAGCCCCAGAATTGCCGGAGGATTTCGCCATCGCGGCCAAGCAATACGAACTGTGGCAAAGCCATGACCTTGAATCGGCCGGACACGGTGCCCGCGTCGTCATCCCGCACAATGGGGTAAGGCGCTGGCTTTTCCCGCAAAAACGCGGCGATTTCGGCGGGAGGTGTGTCGCCGGCATGAACGCCCACGAAGGCAACGCCCCTGTCCTTCCATTCAGCATGCAACCCATCGAGTACTGGCAACATTTGCAGACAGGGCGGGCACCAGGTGGCCCAAAAATCGAGCAAGACGACCTTTCCGCGCAGGTCTGAAAGTGCAACGTTGCCGGGCTGGCCATCAACCCGGGGCAGCTCAAAATCGGGCGCAGCGCTGCCACGACCGAGTCCCGCGAGGGCGCTCGGGTGCCGCGTCATCCAAACAACGTTCAGACCCAATCCGATGCCAAGGACCAGTGAGAGGGCCAAGGCCGCAACGCGCGGAAACCGTCCCTGCAGCGCGGTTGGCGGGATGGTTCTTGCGGTGGAATCCGGGCGGCCCCGAGCAATGCCAAGGCCCATCAGAAAGACGGATCCGGCCCACACAACCGCCACCGCAAGCGCAGCCTGACGAAGTCGAACCGGCAACGGCCCGAAAAAGGCATCGAGTTCCAGCATCCGGATGGTGGAAAACACCGCGAAATAAGGCGCGAAACAGCCGGAGGCCAGCTCGAGATCCGACGAAGGATCGCGGCGGCCCCGCCCGGCCATGATGGTCAGCAAGACGGCGGCAGGTAACACCACCAATGCACCGGAGCGCATTTCGCCCGCAACGATGCCAAGCATTCGCAACACAGCATCCAGAACCGACACGGTGCCAAGTGAGAATAGCGGGCGCACGAGTTCTTCGCTGCGAAAACAAACGACGCCAAGCAAAGCGAGCGCCACCGCATCACTCAAGCCACCACCTTGTCTCTCAATGACGGAAAGCGCCGTCCGCGGGCGCGCCAACAACAAGCCGATCCTTGCGGGCAGCTTCCCCACGTCGACCAGGGAAGCGGCCGCGCTGGACTCACCGGGAAGTCCCACGGGACTCAACTAACTCTGCCCCCGTTTTTCGATGATGCGCTTGGCTGCGATTTGAATCGCATTGGGAATGTTGCGGGACTTTGCCAGGCGCTTGATGTCGTTGATCATCAGCGTACTGACAAGGCGCATGGACTCTTGCGGGGGACACTTCGGGTTCGTGACGAGGCCAATCCGAACCGCGTAGATCCGCAAGAATTCACGGCGGCCGGAGATGTACCGTACCACATCTTGATGAACCGCCTTGCTGGCAGCCGCAGCGACGATCTCTCGGTCGCCTATCTTGGGTGAACGGGCAGCCGCCATGGCAACCAGGCGATTCCCATCGCGAATCAAATTGAAGCGGCAGTACTCGTTTCCGAAGGTCGCCAGCCGAATTTTCTGCGCCAACTTAAGCCGCGTGAAATCGATGACCGCGCTCTTTTTTTTCCGCTCGGCGACCGGTTTTGCCGGAACTTCCGTTGCGACATCCGATGCCTCCGTTGCGATCTCTTCCAGCAGCTCCGCCTCGACCTCCGGTGGCAAGGTATCCAACGCGGCGAGCTTGGCGACACTGTCGAATGCTTCGTCCTCGGTCGTGGAGGTTGCTTGCGGATCGTCGAGAATGGATTTTGCAATCTCGCGATAGGCCGGAATATCGACCTCGACGTTGTTGCGCGCGCATAACTCGATCGCGCGGTTGACCGACGACATGCGAGCGGCCGGATTACCGAATAGCGATTTCACGATCGCAGGGCAACGCAACAGACGGAGTTCGTTCTGGCAGATGATTTCGAGGTTCTCGCCCCACAATTTACGCGCGAGCACCACGAAGGTCTGGTCCGGGGTGCGTGGGTTGTACAACAACGCCTCGATGGCAGAGCCGCGGTGCTCCGCCAGGTGCGTTCCGAGGAAATGCAAAACGGGCGGCGGAAGCGGCTCCTTCAACATCGGTAGCAACAGGGCATCCGGCAGTGCAACCGGCGCGCCTCGCGCGGCGTTCTGAATGCCTACCTCGGCGTCGAAGGTTAGCTGGAAAAGCGCCACGGCAAGCTCGGGCGGCCGCAACGGTGAGATCCCGCGCGCTGCCATCATCTTCATGGGAATCGGACCACCCACAAGTTGTGCTACACCCGGACTCAACTCGGAAGCCAGCAAAGGCATCATGATCGAGGCGAGTTGCGGATCGATCGTGCTTTCGGCCTTTTCGGCCTTTTCGGCCT
>JAWXBF010000245.1:0-5839 GCA_034439895.1 Deltaproteobacteria bacterium | reverse complement strand
GTTGGGGTCGGTCACCAATGTCATCGGCTTGCCGATAGCCGAGGTCATTGCCGATCTGCGTGCGTTGCAGGCACTACCGAACTACCCACCGACCGCCTTCGGTGAAACACCGTGAACGCCGCACGCGCGCAAGAGATCCGCGACAATCTCGAGCGGGTTCGAGAACGGATCGCAAAGGCCGAGATGAGCGCGGGAAGATCCCCAGGATCGGTCACGTTGATCGCAGTCAGCAAGAAGATGCCGGCCGATGACATTCGTGCGGCGATTGCTCTGGGGCAACGAGACTTCGGTGAGAACTACGCCCAGGAATTGCGGGACAAGCGCGTGGAACTCGACGGCGAAGACATCCGCTGGCACTACATTGGACCACTTCAAAGCAACAAGGTCCGCTACGTGGCGGGGCACACTGCCCTGCTGCACACCATCGACAGCGTCGAACTGCTAGAAGAAACGAATCGACGAACGCTCGACGGCCAAACGCAGGACTGTCTTTTGCAGGTCAACGTTGGGGGCGAGGTTCAGAAACGAGGGATCGCACCGTCCCGGTTGGGACAGCTCCTCGACGCTTTTGCAACGGCAGACAGGCTTCGCTGCGTCGGATTGATGACCATTCCGCCGATTGGCGATGATGCTGAGCGCGTTCGACCGATATTTGCGGAACTTCGCGCGTTGCTTGAACGAGAAGCAAAGGTATCACGAGAGCATGTGGCCCTTTCCGCTCTCTCGATGGGGATGAGCCAGGACCTTGAAGTTGCCATCGCGGAAGGGGCGACGTTGGTTCGGATCGGCACCGCTCTATTCGGTGAGCGACGGTGAGTTAGTTCAAGATCTTCAGCAATTCGACGTCGAACACCAGCGTACCAGCCGGCGCACCGGGTCGCGAAGGCGTATCGCCATAGGCGAGGCTGCCCGGGATCCAAAAGCGGGTCTTTTGACCCTCCACCATCAACTGCACACCCTCGGTCCAGCCAGGGATGACACCGTTGAGCGGAAACACAGCCGCTTCGCCGCGAACCGCAGCACTGTCGAACATCTTGCCGTCCAGCGTCCAGCCCGTGTAAATGACCGCAACCTCGCTCGCAGCTGTTGGGTGAGCCGTGCCTGTGCCCTTGGTCAACACGACATAGGAGATGCCGCTTGGGGTGGTGGTCGCGTTCTTCGGTGCCTTCGCAACGTCCTTCGGCGCCTTGATCGGACCGGGAACGGCTTTCGGAGACTTCACGATGCCGAGCAATTCGACATCGAATACCAACATGCCGGACGGAGCACCGGGGCGAGAAGGCGTGTCGCCGTAGGCGAGTGCACCCGGAATCCAGAAGCGGCGCTTTTCGCCTTCGACCATCAATTGAAGGCCCTCGGTCCATCCTGCGATGACGCGGTTCAGCGGAAAGCTCGTTGGCTTGCCACGCATCACGGAGCTGTCGAACATCTTTCCGTCTTTCGACCAGCCCGTGTAGTGCACATTGACGAGATCCACGGCGTCGGGTTTGACCTTGCCGGTTCCCGGTTGCAGCACCCTGGAAGCGAGGCCAGACGCGGTTTTTTCCGCGGTCGCCGGAGCTGCAGCCACATCCTCGGGGGCAGGAAGGCCCTTGGGCTCGTCGGGCGCCGGGGGAGGCGTGGTCGGTTTGGCGGGCTCGACCGGCTTTTCAGCGGCGGGCGGCGTTTCCGCCTTCTTGTTACAGGAAGGGGCTGCAATCAAGAAAAACGCACCGGCAGCGGCCAGGGTCGAAATTCGGGAAAATGTCTGCATGTCCGGCGGTTTATCAGTGGCGCGATGAAAATGCAGTAAATTTCGTCCAACCGTGCCCTCCCCTTTTCGCCCAACCGTGTTCGCCTGGTTCCTCCTTTCTGCTGTCGGCCTTGGCGCGTGCGCCGGTCGAGCGGGAAAGGACCCGACGGGGGGTGCAGACCCGGCGGGTGCAATCGAGACACAGCCGGCTCCGTTTTCCCCCACCGCACCACCTCCGTCGACGCCCGAGATCGAGAACCGCTCGCCCTATGCCTCTTCGCGCGGCGCCATCTTCGATGCAGCGTGGCGCACCGTTGGCGAAAAACATTACGACAAGGCGCTGGGCGGCGTCGACTGGAATGCGGCAAAAGAAAAGTATCGAAACCTTGCACTCGGCGCGCCCGATGAGCCGACGTTTTATCGTGTGATGAACGATCTACTCGGCGAGCTTCGACAATCGCACCTTTTCATCACGGGGCCGGGCGACGAGAACCCACTCGACGCGCTTGAAAAAGACAACAGCACCAGCGCGGGCGGCGATCCCGGAAATCCAGGAATCGTCATACGCGACATCGAGGGCAAGCCGACCATCACCCGTGTTCGGCCCGGCTCCTCCGCGGCGCGTGCGGGCATGCGTCCCGGGTTCATCGTCACCAACCTCGGCGGCCGCCCGTTGACCGCCCACCACCCGCGACGCACCTTGCGCCCGATCGAGCAGAGGTTCTACCTTCGACGCACCGCCGATCGCCTGTTGCAAGGTCCCGCTGGCTCTCGCATCACGATTCGATACATCGACAACGCAGACCGTCCCGCAGAGGCGACACTGACCCGCGATGCACCAACGGGCAAAGTGGTACGTTTTGGCAATTTGCCAGCGCTTTACCCCGAGTTTCGCGCCGACCAGGCAGGCGACATCGGCATCATCGCTTTTGATTTCTTCATGATGGGCGATCTCCTGGATCAAATCACGACGACCATCGACAAACATCGTGTTGCGAAAACTCCAGGATTGATCCTGGACCTGCGGGGCAATCCGGGCGGCATGGCCGCCATGGCCATCTCCATCGCTTCCCGCCTTGTCAGCAAGAAGACTTCGCTTGGCACCATGCAGTTTCGCGACCACGAAAACCATTTCGTCGCGACCACGAGCCTCGATGTGAAACCGTACACGGGCAAGGTGGTGATTTTGACGGACGAAGGCTCGGCCTCGACCTCGGAGATCCTGGCTGCAGGCCTGCAAGAAGCGAAACGTGCCACGGTGGTGGGCGGCATGACCCTCGGTGCGGCGTTGCCGTCTGCCATCGAACAACTTCCGGGCGGCGCAATTCTTCAGTACGTCATCGCGGATTTTCGTACACCCGCGGGCGTTTTGCTGGAAGGACGCGGCGTACAACCCGACCGCATCGTGATTGAGAGCCGTCGCGCTCTGCAAGAAGGACACGACCCGGTACTCGAGACCGCGCTCGACCTCATCCGCGCACGCAAGGACAACGTCCGAAAATGAACATCCGCAACATCACCGCAATCGCCATCGCTCTGTCCCTGTTCGCCCCCGTTGGCACCGCGAACGCCGCCGAACGAACGCCGGACGATATCCTGCGCGACTACGAAAAAGCGTCAGGCGGAACGAATCCCTGGAAAAAGCGAAAGGCCGTTCGCATTCGACAGGTGGTGTCGTTGCGCGGCATGAACCTGCAAGGTGCGGGTGAAACGATTCAGACCAAAGGCGGCGCGTTCCTGGTCGTTCAAGAGTTACCCGTGGTGGGCAAACTCACGAAGGCAAGCAACGGAAAAGTGATCTGGTCACAGGACAAGATCAACGGTCTGCGCATCCTTGAAGGGAACGAAGCTGACCAGGCGCGTCTTGAATCGATGTGGCAAGCGGATCTGCGTTTGCGTACCGTGTACCCCACGCGAAAGATTGCGCCATCGGAAACGACAGCCGAGGAATGTGTTGAACTTGCAACGAAGGGCAGTCCGCCCATCGTCCGATGCTTCGACAAACAAACCCATCTGGCCACAACGATGAAGGGGACTGCGGTTTCGCCTCAGGGCGAAACGCCCTATCTGGTGAAGTTCCTCGATTATGCACTCCAGGATGGAATCATGCTGTCGCGTCGTCAGGAGGTCAGTGCGGGACCCGCAATGCTCGACATTCGTCTCGAAGGCATTGAATGGGATCCCAAGCTCAACCCTTCGATCTTCAAACTTCCAAAGGTCAAATGAAACGCAGCACATTTCTCGCAGCTGCGCTTGTCCTGGGCTTGCCATTCGGTTGTGCCGAGGAGCTACAGCCGAAGTATTCGATTCTGATCCTGGGACCATCGGGTCAAGATCCCTTTTTCGATGCGACCCGGGTGGCGCTTGAAATCGGCGGGGCAGAGCGCGCAGTCCAGATGATCACGCCGGGCGAACCCTTTTCGCTCTCGCTCGAAGGGATCCGTCCCAAACCGAACGAGATCGAAACCATTGGCATTACCGCCTTCAACGCCGCCGGCATTCCGGTGGCGCACGGCGAGTCTCCTCCGCTCGAAATCCTCGCGACCCCCACGGCGGTGGCGGTCTCCGTTTTCGTGCAACGCTACGGAACCTTTGCCCCGGGATACGGCCAACTCGAACCGGCGTTGCGACACATGGCCGTCACGTCGATACCTGCGAGTTCCAGCAGCAACACCTATGACGTTCCTTTCGTGTTTGGCGGTGAATACTTTGTGTTCAACCAAGACGGCACGTTTGCGTCTCAGGTTCTGGATTCAGCTTTTGTGTTTAACCCCGCCCTACACGCGTTCGAGTTCGAGCTGGGTGCAAAGAGCGTTGCGCCCCGGTACGGAGCAGCCATCGTGGCCACGCGGACCGGGTCTGCCATCGCATTTGGAGGCAAAACCGCCGGCGCAAACGCACCATTTTCAGGCCTTGCCGAGGCCTACACGCTGCAGCGGTTGTCGCCGGTCGACATCGGGATTGTGCCCGCGCCGCCGATGTCGAGCCCCGATCCAGGTGTTGCCCGTGCCTATGCAGCCATGGCCGAGGCCGATGTGGTCTACGCGTTCGGAGGCATCGGGAGAGCTCCGACGGGAGACACGATCGCACTTGATACGATCGTACGCATCGATCCGGCCAACCCGACCCCTTCGGCCGCCCTCTCCGTGCTATCGACAAAGATGGCGGGAGCCCGCAAGGATTTGACGGCAACGCGCACCGTCACGCCGGGCGCCAACAGTACCACACCGGCGATTTTGATCTTTGGTGGGTTGGATCCGACGTCGACGGCGAGCGCGGCCGAACTGTTCGTTCCCACCCCAACCCCCAGCCTGATTCCACTGGTGAACGAAGGTGGCAATCGTATTGCACATAGCGCCCTCCTCGTTCCGGATGGGCGTATCCTGCTTATCGCGGGCGCAAACTCGGATGGCTCGGTTCGCGGCGATGTGGTGGCTTACAACTCAAACACCGGCACTTTTACCCCCGCCGGTTTTGCCCTGGCCGTCCCTAGGCGCGACGCGACGGCCTTTGTAGCCGGCAATGAGCTGGTGGTATCCGGCGGACGCGATCAGGCGGGGACCCCAATCGCGACAGTTGAGATCTTCGACGTGTCGACCGTACCCTTCACGGCGTTGCCGACGCAAACGGGGGCGGCCCGTTACGGTGCGGGTGTCGCCAGGATGCCCGACAAGAAAACGATCCTTGTCGTGGGTGGAACCCAGAAACCGGCGGAAGAGGAATTGCCTTCGGGGGCAGTCGAGTTCTACCTGCCGCGCTGACCCGGGCGGATCAGTCCTCCCGTTCACTTTTGAGATGCTCGAAAATAACGGTACCCAGCTGCGACACCATCAACTTCTCGACGGTTTGTTCAACGTCGTTGCGTTGTCGCTCGTCCTCGTAGACGAAACGGATCCCCATCCCGGCCTCCTCGCTCGGCTCTGCCTGGTCCGGCCGATGGCCGCCCACCGCCACCACCCAGCGAACCTCACCGTGCAACACGAGGGGCGCTTCGAGGGTGGGCACAAAAAGCTTGAACAAAAAGAGCGTTCCGTTTGGCAACGGTTTTTCTGTCTTGATGAACGTACCGCCGCGCGAGATGTTCTTCGTGTAGTCGTAAAAAAACGT
>JAWXBF010000244.1:0-3292 GCA_034439895.1 Deltaproteobacteria bacterium | reverse complement strand
GGAAAATGCTCACAAACAGATTCATCGCCAAGTCTGCCCGCACGGAGGGCTCTCGATATCCGCATCGAACCCAGTTCGCTGAATGTCCGGGTGGCTAGCTACTTCGACAACATGCTGGTGGCAGCCGGGGGCTGCGCGCTTTAATTTGACCGATCCCCGAAGGACGGCGAACCTTCTGGAGTCATGTCACCGTCAACCAACATTGTCATGCAGCCGAGCAAGGTGTCCCGGGATTCTCGGGAAAAGCTGCTGGGGCACAAGGGGGCCGTCGTTTGGCTGACCGGTTTTTCCGGCGCTGGCAAGTCCACCGTGGGTTTCGCGCTGGAACAGACGTTGATGAGCCATGGGGTGCTGGCCTTTGCGCTCGACGGCGACAACGTTCGCCACGGTTTGTGCGGCGATTTGGGCTTTTCGCCGGCGGATCGTTCAGAGAACATCCGGCGCGTGGGCGAGGTCGCGGCATTGTTGGCCGATGCGGGCACGGTGGTGGTGGCGTGCTTCATTTCGCCTTATCAACAAGATCGGGATCGGGCCCGACTTGCTGCAGGAGATCACCGTTTTTTTGAGGTGTTTCTCGATACGCCGATGTCGGTTTGCGAGGAGCGGGATCCCAAGGGCCTTTACGTCAAGGCACGCGCCGGCACGGTCAAGGACTTCACGGGGGTGAGCTCGCCTTATGAACGACCGGTTTCTCCGGCTTTGACTCTGCATACCGACGCCGAAACGGTGGGTGAGAGTGTGGAGCGCATCGTCGGCTTTTTGCGGGACCGCGCCATTATTTCGGAGGGGTAGCCCCCGAATCGCCCGTTTTCCTCAAGAGCATCCACTTTTCGGTCGTTTCGTACCTTGAGATGAGCCGAAATGGCGGAGTCTCCCCTCCGACTTAACGTGCGGCATACAGCGTCAACAAATGAGGTCCGAATGAAGCGCGCATCTTTGGTTTTCCTGGCCTTGGGGTCCTTGGCGGCCTGTTCGGGGTCCGTCGGCGACCTCGGTGGGGATGGCGGCAAAGGCGGCAACGGCAGGGCGGCTCGGGTTCGGGCGGCGGCGTGGTCGGCGGGACGAACGGCACCGTGGACCTGAGTTCCTGCGATGATCCCGCAAATGTGGGTCCGGGAAACTGGCGACGGCTGTCGCGGGTGCAGTACGAAAATGCAGTGAACGATCTGCTGAAGTTCGACGCCGACACCAGCGGCTTTTTGCAAGACAGCGGAACCGGACCCTACAAGAGCAAGTTGATCTTCGCCGATGGGCTCTTGCTCTACGGTGCGCAATGGTACTACCCCGATGACGACAACGAGCACGCCTCGGGTCAGTCGATGATCTTTACAGGCGCAAAAAAAGAGGGTTATGCCTCGGGTCCGTCGATCGACCAGGCCGTGGCGAGTCACCTTTACGCGCAAACCAAAACCAAGATGAAGTCATTGACCCTTGGGGTGAATTCGGGCAGTCCGTCTTATTACGCATCATGCTTCTTTTCGGCCGCACAGACGCCGACGACGCCGTATTTGAACCCAGGTGCTGTGTTCGACATGCTGTTCAAAGATTTTATGCCGGCGATGATCGACACGACGGCAGCGGACCGGCTGCGACGGCAAAAGCAGAGCGTACTCGATCTCGTCAAGGGCGATCTGGATCGCATTTGCGACGCGGTGGGAGTCGAAGACAAACGCAAGTGTGAATCTCATCTGGATGGCATCCGGGTCCTGGAGGAACGTTTGAAGATCGACGCGGGCGGTGGTGGGGGCGGAGCGAACGCAGCCTGTAAACCACCGACACGTCTGGTGGGAGGCGAGCTGGATCAGCGCGTTCGGGGGTTCATGGACTTGGCAGTTGCAGCCTTGGCCTGCGATTACACGCGCTCGGTTGCGATACAACTTGGGCACTGTGACGGTGGTCTCGATCCGTTTAGCGGACTCAACCAGCACTCGACCACCCACGATGTGGGTGACAAGCCGGGCGATCAAACGACCCTCACCAATCACAGGCGATTTGATACCTGGTTCGCGGGTCACTGGGCGTATTTGCTTGGCAAGCTTTCTGAACTGAAAGACGCAGACGGCCCCAGCATGATCGACAACACGTTGATCTTGTTTGGCAGCGACACGACCAGCGGTCAGTCCCTTGGGCTTGGTGCTCACTGCCACTGGCGTTTTCCCCTGTGGATGGCAGGCGGCAGCAACTTTGCGTTCAAGACGGGTCGTTATTTAAAGCTAAGCCATCCAGCCAAACCGGACAGCATGGCGACGGACAAGCAGTGGCCTGCAACGCAACGGGTGCTGACCTCGGTTGGACGTGCCTTTGGAATGGACATCAACAAGTTCGGCAATATGGATCCCGCAACCGGACCACTCGTCGGCCTATAGCGTGCCGACGGGCGGAGCAGCAGGCGGGATGGGATCCTTTGAATCGAGCGCGTCGAGCAGACGGACCTTGTTGAACGAGTAGTGCAATAGCCCAATCGTGCTCGCCGTCACGCCGCCCACCGTGGCGGTCACCGTGGCGGGACCCGATTCATCGACGTGGTCCAACAGCATCACAATCGTGTTGGTGGTCCAGGTTCCGTCGCCATTGGATTTAACCGGAACGGCAAGGGAATCGCTCGCGAGAGTGGTCGTGACATTGATCTCGGACCGTTGCGCAATACATTTGGGTAGCGACGGTGCCGTGATACGCAAGCGTGCGAGCAACATCGACCCGCCCTGAAACCCCTCGTCAATCGGGATGCCGTTGTTGATCGGCAGCGGCGTCCACGGCGAGTTGTCGGTTCCGATTTCGACGCGGGTCACTCCCACGGCCGGTGTCGGGTTGGTGCAGCTGTCGGTGGTCGGGATTGACTGCGAAGAGATGGGACAGCCTGCGAGGCCAATGCAGAGCACCGAGAAGGCGCAAACGGTCTTCACCGTCAAAGAATGGCGAGATTGACCTCCCAAAACAAGAAACATCTTGTTTTACGCAATGTCGGATACATAAGTGAGGGTGATTCGACGCGGTTCTTCACGCATTGCAGTGGTCGCGGCGATTGCGGCAGGCGCGGCGACGCTCGGACAGAACGCCTTCGCGACCGGCGTTCGGCGGATTGCTTTTTTCGGGGGCCACCCCTTGATCACCGGCCGCAGCACCCACCACCCAAACATTGCTGATGATCTCCTCCACCGCTTATCCCCACCTTTTCAAGGCCTTGCTGCCAGTTATGGCTTTGGCCGGTGGCCTGGCTCTTACTGCCCCGAAAGTACAGGCGCAGACGGCTCCGCAGGCGTTTCCTTCGTTGCAATGGGTGCTCGAGACTGCG
>JAWXBF010000243.1:0-2853 GCA_034439895.1 Deltaproteobacteria bacterium | reverse complement strand
GACATGTTTCGCGCCCTCTTCCGCTCCTCCCCCCATCACGCCCAAGACGTTATTTTCGGTAGCCAGCCAGTGCCGAACCTATCGGGCTAAACTGTTACGTTGCCGACGGCCTGGGACGGCAATCGGTGTGAAAGAGCGCTTCTTCCCTGCGGATCATGCGACTGCGACCATGGCACCGAAGTGCCGGGCGAGTGCGGCGGACATCAGCGGCGGCACGGCATTGCCGACGTGGCGCTCCTGATCGCGATCGTAGCCGTGGAAGATAAAGCGATCGTCGAACGACTGGAGTCGGGCCGCCTCTCGGACAGTGATAGAGCGGTTGTCGCGGTAATGCGTGAACCGACCTGAGCCGGGATTGCGGAAGTGCGCGGTAATGGTGAAGCCGATCCCCTGTGGGTGTAGGCGCGCGTAGGCCTGGCTGAAATAGTTGTCCGAAAAGCGTTCACCATCAGGAAGCTGCGCGTTGCCCTGCCCAGGTTGGATGGCAGAGATCTTTTCGAGAAACTCGGCTGAATGAGCGCGGGCGACGTGATTGAAGAGCGCAATGGAATCCTCGCGCCTCGACACTGGAGATCGGACGGCTCTCCTTCCGCAGCAGGGCGGCAAATCGATCGCGCACCTGCGGCCACTGTCTTTCCGTGGACACAAAATGCTGACGCAGCCCGAACGCCCGTGGCCCGAGTCGGAAAACGCCAGGGTATGCCGTGAGCGCATTTTTCGCGGCACGTCCCGTCAAAGCTATGGCGTCAGCACCGAAGCGTGCACGGGCGCGCTCGATTATCTCCTCCGGGATCAGCGGCTCTAGACTCTCGGCGAGCACGAGCAGCGCAATATCGAAAAGGCGAAGGCGCCGGAGCTGGAGTCTAGGCTGATCGGGCTCGGGAAAATTGACGACCACTCTTCGGGAACGGCGGAGTGCGGTGAGAAATAGGCTCGTCGGCAGTTTTTTCCACGTCGGCTGCGTTCGAAAATGCGCGATTGCCTCAGCCGCGGTCGGCTGGGCACCGGTTGTGCGCAGCCATTCCTCGATCTCGTCATCCACCGTTTCGACCCGCGGATCGTCCGACCCTTCGCGCGTTGAGCCCGGCGACCACGCCGGAAGGGTGGGTGCCATGTAATCGAGCACGCGCACATAAAAATGCGCCGCTTGTTCCCCGCAATTGGCCTCGGTTCCGACGCGTTGTAGAAAAAGCTCCGGCGTGACCGGGATGACACGCGCGTCGCATTCTTTCGCCAGTGCCTCAATCGCCCGCGCGAGAACAGGCCCGCCCCCAAGGCGAATACGGGCCAATACGTGCTTCACAATCTGCCGCACCCGTTCACGAGTCATGCCGAACTCATCGCCGACACTTTCGAGAGATCGCGGCTCGCCGTCATTGCCGAAGAGACGCTGTTCGAAAATCTGCCGGTTTCGCGTGGCGACCTTCTCGAGACCATAATCGATAGCTGTGCCACGATGCGTAACGATTCGCCAAAATCAGCGACCGATGTTGCCGTGAATTCTCCCGCCTCCGCACTCCGCAAAAGCTCCTGCAATTCGACAATGCACTTTCGACCAAAGTTACGCACCTTAAGCAAATCGTTCGTATTGACACCGTGGAGATCGCCCAACCGCACATGCCCGAAGGCGCGCAATACGCCGCCCAAGCGCACCGACAACGGCAACTCGGCCAGCAAGACGTCGCGCATTCCCGACGAAACCTGCACCACGTTCGGATCGCGCCGTACTGCGGGTGGGGGCAAAGTTTCGGAACCGCCAACTTGCAGCGAGCGCACAATCTCCCGCAGTTCGTCGATTGTCTTCTTCCCGCAGTTCCGAACACTCGCGAATTGAGTAAATGAACGCCCGTGCAGATCACCGGAAAGCCGCACATTTGCCGCCTCCAGGACTTTGGCCAACCGGACTGAGAGGGGGAAAGCAGCAATCAATTGGCCCCGCTCCTCGCTCGGTACAAAAATAGGCTCGTGATCAATATCCCTCGGCACCCGCATAGCTGTAACACGCCCGACAAGCGATGTGCATGGTTACGCAGCGACCGCGATCCGACCGAGTTTACTTGATAAGAAATTGCTTTTGGCCCTCCGGGGCGTTGGCCCGAAGTGTGAGGCTGGAAGCGTCTGTTTCCATGGCTTGACGCTGGCAGGGTGGGGATCGAGAGTCAAGCACCCCGAAAAGACAGCACCCCGAAAAGGCGGGGTGCGGGTGGGCTGTTGCAAACCGAAGGTTCCGGGCTTTCCAAATGCGAGGCCCCTCGTCGCACCTTGCCGCCGCCGGGGTTGTCAGTTTTCCGCGAACACCGGTTCGTTGTCGCCACGTCAGGCCCGTTCCACCTGACAACGTGACCACGGGATCGTCGGGGAACGGATCGAAGGCTCTTGTCCGGGATGTGCTGGGTGATGCAGGCGATGGAGTCGCACGGGTTGAACGCTTCAAAGTTGCGCGCGATCTTCGGGTTCGTCCCGGAGCGGTAAATGCCTAAAACACCTCCCCGCTGGCACGCCGGATGTGTGGTCGCTTCGCTCCCGGCATCCGTCGCGCCAGCAGTCCGGTGCAGGTGATCGCGGACGTTCGGGAAATCTGGCGCGGGTCGGGCTCAATCCACGAACCGCTGCGCGAGCGGCATGCGGCGACCGGCGCCGAACGCCTTGCTGGTGACGCGCAGTCCGGGCGCGGCTTGTTCGCGTTTGTATTCGTTAAGATCAACCCGGCGGGCCACCCAGCGGACGGTGGCCTCGTCGTAGCCGAGGGCGATGATATCGGCGGCGGTCCGTTGTTCCTCGACGTAGTGTTCGAGGATTCGGTCGAGCAGATCGTACGGGGGCAGGGTGTCCTGGTCGGTCTGGTCGGGTTTG
>JAWXBF010000242.1:0-36209 GCA_034439895.1 Deltaproteobacteria bacterium | reverse complement strand
CAGGAGCGTCGTCCGCGCGGGTCGACAGGATGAGGTGGGCCATGGCATCGATGCGACCCACGGCGCGCCGAATTTTGCCCTGGAAAGTGTTGAATGCGACGACAGCGGGAATGGCCACCAGCAAGCCCACGGCGGTCGAAACCAGCGCTTCCGAGATGCCCGCCATGACAACCTCGGCGCCGCCCGTTTGATTGCGCGACAGATCCGAAAATGCCCTGATGATGCCCAGCACCGTTCCGAAGAGGCCGATAAACGGGGCATTGTTGCCAAGCGTCCCGAGGAATCCCAGAAAACGTTCCATACCCAGGCGTTCGCGCGCCTTCTGGCTGGCCATTGCATCGCTGCAAGCGGTGCGACCGCGATCGAGTTCCGCGATCCCTGCAAGGGCCACCCGAACCTCGGGTGAATCACCCGCGCCAAGTGTGGTTTTCGCACCCTCAATTTCTCCCTTGGCCAACATTCGCGGCAGTTTGCCGAGGGTGTCGTTGTCAGGAAGGCGCGCGCGCAGAAATAGGAAACGTTCCACCATCACCGCCACCGATAGGATCGAAAGCAGCAAAAGCAACCACAGCACCCATTCGGCGCCGAGCAACGTGAAGGAAAGGAGGCGTTCGGTCAGGCTCAAGCGTGAAAAACCTAGCACAAGGTGACGCCAAGGGCCTCAATGAGTGTCGTGGCGTAGCTGCCGGACGGCAAACGGAAGCACAGTCGAAGAGATTGCGGTTCCAAGGGTGCTTCGACGGATTCATCTGAGAATACTTCAGGCGTGACCGGGACGAGAAGCGCCCGGCGGGCACCGGGAAGGTCGTGATCGACCGCCAGAATCGCTTCTCGTGACAGGCCAATCGTGGCTGCGATGGCGGTCTCAAGGCGTTCGGCCTCGGTTCCGGGGGGCGGGTTGAGCACCCGGCTGCCGGGCAAGGGGCCGGTGGTGGTGATGGCGCCCGCATCGAAGCGGAGCTGATCGGCCACGGGATCGTCGGTGTAGAAAACGCCGCCCGTGTCGGTCTTTTGTAGCACGTCGCCCTCGATGACCTTGCGCAAGATGCCGCGCGCCTGGCGCAACGCGAGAACCTCGTTGAACACGGCCGATTGCAGTGCCGACAACAAGAACCGGCGCTTGCGCCCGTCGCGTTCGCGCCGTTCCCCCTTCAAGATCGCGAGGCCTTGCTCGGCATTGTCTTTCTGTTGGCCAAACCGCTGGACACCGAAACGATTCGGCAGTCCTTCGACAAGCAGCGTTGCAAATCGCGCCTCGATCTGGGGTCGCTCGCCGTCAGAAACATTTCGTAGCACAAGCGTGAAACGATTTCCCTTGTTGTGCCCGGTGCGCAGTTTGTTGTTGTGACGGCTGTGTTGCAAGACGCGCATTCCTTCAAGCGCCAGACCTGAAAGCCCCGCTTCGGCCGCTGCCGGAATACTGAGCCACTGTCGGGTTATAGCGTGGCGATCTTTCAGCCCCGCGCAGCCGATGTCGCGTTCGGAGATCGCAAGCGCGCGCGCAAGTCGTTTGCACGCCTCGGGCGTTGTGAGGTCGCGTTTTTCAAGGAAAATGAAGCAGTGCTCGCCCGTGCCCGAAGGCAGGTACGCGGGGATTTCCTCGACGAGAAACGTCTCGGGTGACGACTGAAAAACGGCCACGCAGGATCTACTTGTTTGCGGCCACGGTCGACAAATAGAGGCGCGCCATCTTGTTGTTTGGCTCGCGCGCCAATACGGATTGCCATTCGCGCTCTGCGTCGTGTCTGCGGCCCTGCGCAAGATAGGCAAGGCCAAGGTTCAAACGTACTGCGACAAATCGCGGATTCTCCTCGCGAACCCTTTCAAGTTCAGAGATCGCCTCTTCTGTTTGTCCCGCCTGGCGCAGCGCCATGGCGTATTTGGTTCGGATGTCATGGAACTCCGGACACAGAGACAGCGCCTTTTTATACTCGTCAGCCGCCTCGACATACAGCGCTGCATCGAGGTAGGCGTGCGCCACCTCGGCGTGCATGTTGGCGATCTTGCCCTTGAACAAACGATCAATCTTCTTGGGGTTTTCGCCGTGGCCGCAGAGCACGCGATCGTAAACCTGGCGGGCCTCGTCGTATTTGCCCTGATCGTTGTAAGTGACGGCCAGGTTGAGGGCGGCCTCGGTATAGTTCGGATTGAGCCGCAAGGCCTCCTCGAACATGGACTCGGCTTCCGGGAGTTTGCCTTGCTGGTGGTAGATGACGCCCATCATGTCGTAGACATCAGGAAACGGGCGTTTTTCCTCCACAAGCTGGGACAGTGCGGTTTGCGCCTCCGTGTATTCATTGGCGCGATAGCTTTCGCGTCCACGGCTTAGCAATGATCGAATTCGATCGTCCATTTGGTTTTTCCCCGCTTGCGTTAGCCCGCCTGCTTGCCCGTTTTCGGAGGTTCAGGCTTTAGCGCTGGCCCTTCCGATTGGCTGTCCACCGGTTTCTTGCCAAACCGGTTTTCGATGAACTCAACGTAGACGCGCGCCCGATCCGCCTGGGGTGCTCCGACGTACTCCACCATGACCTTCTCGAAGGTCCGGCGCGCGCTCAGGGGATTGCCCATCTCGAGATGGGTCTGTCCGAGGGTGAGGAGTAGTTCGGCCTCTTTGCCCGAATCCGGATAGCGGCGGATTGCGCCTTCCAGTCGAAGGATGGCGGCCCTTGGAAAGCCCTGCGAAAGGTAAAAGCGCGCCACGTAGACCTCGTGCTCGACGAGGCGGCGCAACACAACTTTGTAAGCGGCGTGGGCATCCTTCAGATACGTTGACTCGGGAAATTTATCGATGAAGTCCGAGAGCTCGCGCGCAGCGTCTTGCACTGCCGCCTGATCCTTTTCGGCCGCGGGCGGCAAGATCAACCAGTCTTCGGGCATTTCCTCGATGTACGCGCGGCAAATGCGAAACGATGCGTAGCCGTCCTCGACTTTTTCGTGGGTCGGGTGCAAGCGCATGAAGGCCTTGTAAGCATCAATGGCGCTTTGATAGTCGCCCATCGCGAAACGCGTATCCGCAAGCGCGAGCTCGGCCAGTACGGCGTATTTTGAAAACGGAAACTTGGAGCGGACGAAGGCAAACAACTTGCGCGCTTCGGGGAAGTTTTCATCCTTCAGCTCTCCGAGCGCCTTCTCGTAGTTCTGGCGTGCCGTTGCCGAGTAAGTGACCTCGACGCCGTTGTCGCTGTCGGAGGCACACGCAACGAGTCCTATCGACCCGGTTGCCAGGGTGAACACAAGGAGATGACGAAGGGGCAGACGGCTCACGGGATTGCGGTATCCTACGGCGGCCAATGACCCGCCGTCCATGTAGGAGCGTCCGCCCAGGACGTTTTTCACCCCAGATCGGACCTCGTGACCCTTCAAAGTCACATGAAAGCCTTCGGGCGCTGAAAATTGCGTCGTGGTTCTGTTTGTTTCTGACGGCCTGTGGGGGATCCCAGCGTGCGCCCTCACCCCTTGGATTGCGCGAGCGGGAAACGGGCGAACGCGCGAACCCGTCGGTGTCAGCAGGCAACAAGGCGGTGTCGCTTGCGGGAAGCCGATGCGCGGGGCGTTCCCCTCAGGTTGGTTGCGCCTGTCGAGGTGCCGGCGATGCAGTCGAGGAGACGCCCCCTGCCAGCGGGCTAAAACGCCTCGAAATTCGGATGTCTGCCGCCGGCGGGAACGCGATTCTCGAATCCCCTCTGGTTGGAACGCTGTCGGTACAGGGCGCAACCGAGCGCTGTTTCTATGTGGATGTTCCCGCGGGTAGCGAAAGCGCTTACCGATTTTCAGCGACCGCCGATGACGAGGCTGCGGGCATCGAACCGTTCGCCTTCATCGCCGAATATGGCCCCACGGGGCCCTACTGGTACGACGTGCTGAGGGTCATCTGTCGCGGCAATTTAGGCCGGTGCAGCCGCGAAGGTGCGGAGGACTGGAAGGCGACGCTTTCGAGCCGGAAGCGCGGCCGCCTTGATCCCTGTGGATCGGCCGTCGTTTCGCGCCTCGGATGGGATACTTCCGGTGGACAGGCGGACCGGGATGGCGGATTGTTCCGCGACTTCACCGTGACCTTTCAGATGGTGCTGAAAAAATTCGACACGCAGTTCGCGCCTGGCTCCACCGAATGTGTCCAGAAGTAATACGATTGTAGGACGACCTATGAAGATTCACCTCATCGGGATTTGTGGAACAGGCATGGGCTCCCTGGCGGGTCTCCTGCGTGCGGCTAACCACGACGTTCGCGGCTCGGACGAACACGTGTATCCGCCGATGTCCACCCAGCTTGAGGAACAGGGTATCCCGATCCTCGCTGGATTCAAGGACGAGAACCTGGACTGGATGCCTGAACGGGTTGTAGTGGGAAACGTGTGTCGGCGCGATCACGTTGAGGTACTGGCCGCGCAGTCACGCGGCATCGCCATCACGAGTTTTCCGGCCCTCCTGTCCGAGCTGTTTCTGTCTGAAAAACAATCGGTGGTGGTCGCCGGAACGCACGGCAAGACAACGACGTCCTCATTGATGGCGCACTTGCTCGTCGAAGCGGGACGGGATCCGTCGTTCTTGATAGGTGGCGTGCCGCAAAACTTTCGGCGTTCGTGGCGCCTTGGAGCTGGGGAACAATTTGTGGTGGAGGGCGATGAGTACGACACGGCCTTCTTCGACAAAAAATCCAAATTTCTCCACTACAAACCCAAGATCGTGATTCTCACGTCGGTCGAGTTTGATCACGCGGATATCTTTCGCGATATCGACGTGGTGACCGATGCCTTTCGCGAATTCGTTGAACGAATTCCTCCGAGCGGCGAACTCATCGTGTGTGCGGCGTCGCCCCGAGCCATGGAAGTCGCCCGGAGCGCGCGCTGCCGGGTTACGTCCTACGCACGACCCGGTTTTGATGCGGACTGGTCGTTCGAGATCACGGATACCGTTCGCGGTGGACGCTCCGTATTGCAGATCGCATGCAAGGGACAGGTCGTGGGTACGATCGAGTCCGGGATGCCCGGGCTTTACAACCTCGAAAACCTGATAGGCGTGATCGCGACAGCGCATCGTCTGGGGGTGGGCTTCCCCATGATGGAGCGGGCCTCACAACGATTCCTCGGTGTGAAACGCCGCCAGGAATTCCGGGGCATTGCTTCGGGCGTGACCGTGATTGACGACTTCGCACACCATCCCACGGCGGTGCGTGAAACCCTCACCGCGCTGAAGGGTCGCTACGGCCCGGGTCGTCTATTTTGCGCTTTCGAACCGCGTTCGGCGACCAGCCGTCGCAAGATTTTTCAGCAGGATTTTACCGACGCACTGGCCATCGCGGATGAAGTCGCGCTGGCGCCCGTGTTCGCGCCGGAAAAGGTGGCCGAGGCCGATCGGCTCGACATTGAACAAATTGCGCGCGACTTGCGCAACCGCGATACCCCGGCCCGGGTTTGGCCCACGGTCGAGGCCACGGTGGCCCACCTTGTCGATCGGGTGGTCCCGGGTGATACGGTTGTGGTGATGTCTTCGGGTGACTACGGTGGGTTGCACGATCGTCTGCTTGAACAGCTCGGCGATCCGGTTCGGCAAGCAAATTCCGACGACAAGCCACGCATCGCTTCGTTGCTGGATCGCGTTGGCCTGAAGCATCCGCAGCTGGAAAAATTTTGGCCAAGTTATCTCGTGATTCCAGGCGACAAGGACGTTGCCCTGTTTGGTTGTGTGGCCATCGAACGTACGGACGAAGCTGGGTTGCTGCGAATGTTGGCGGTTGCGCCCGAGCGTCGCGGTGAGGGCCTCGGATTTCTGCTGGTGGAAACCGCCACCGAACAGGCCTGCCGGCAAGGCATTCGTGTACTCTACCTCGTAACCGATGGCGCGCAGAGCTTCTTCGGAGAAAAGTTGGGATGGCAGCCCATCGATCACAAAGATTGTGAATACGCCATCACGACCACCAGTGAATACCGGATGGCTCGATCGAAAGAAGCGACCTGGATGCGCAAGGTTCTATAGTGCCGCAAACGGCAATCGCGTGCGCGATCATCGCAGGGGGTAGCGCAACACGATTGCAGGGGCGAGAAAAGGCACTGTTGTCGGTTGGAGGTGTTGCGATTGTGGATCGCCAGCTGGGGGTGTTGACCGGTCTTTTTTCGCGCATCCTCGTGGTTTCTCCGCGCCCCGAATCTTTCGCAACCCGCGCTGTCGAGGTGATTCCCGATCGAACGTCGGGGGCTGGGCCGCTTTCAGGTATTGATGCGGCGCTGGCTGCACTTTCCGATGACGAGCTCGGGGCCTTTTGCGTCGCCGGTGATTTGCCCTTCCTTTGCCCCGACGTGATTGGCATTGTGTTGAAAGAGGCGCAAGCGCGTTTTCAGGACGGGACGGCGCAGGCCGTGGCCTTTCGCAAGGCGGGTTTTCCGGAACCGATGTCGGCTTGTTACGCGCGCACGGCCCTGCCAACGGTCGTTTCGCGCCTCCGAGCAGGGCAATTCAAGGCTGCGGACCTGCTCGTCGCGCTCGAAACCAATTGGATTGCCGAGGCCATTTTGAAACAGGCGGACCCTGGCGATCGCCACTTTCGGAACATCAATACTGCCGAAGAGTGGAAAGAAGCCGACACATCCGGGTAGGCGACATCTTCCTGCTCGTGTACCATCGTCGGTCGCGGGTGGTTCAGGATGGATCGCAAACAGATCGAGAGCTTGATAGCCGATTTGCAGAGATTGCAAGCGGGTCTGGAAGCCAAAGCGTCAATGGTATCGCTCGGTGAGATCGGCATCGACACCTCGGCCTGGCTCAGCAGTCTGCTTGCATTGTCGCCGGACGTGATAAGCGTGCTTGATCCGCAAGGCCTGCTTGTCTACCTGAACCGAGTGATGGTTCCGGGGAAAACGGCAGCCGATCTGTTGGGGATGTCCGCGAGCCAGTTCGTCCCCGAACCAGACCGACAGCGATGGGTTGATGCCCTCCAACGGGTTTGTCAGACCGGACAACCGCAACACTTCGAGCTGCAAAGCAAGGGCGATCTGTGGTGGGAGAGCCGACTGGCGCCAATCAAGAACGCACAGGACGACGTGCAATTTGTCTTGTCTATCGGAACCGACACGACGGCGCGGCGGCAGGCCGAGGTAGCGCTTTCGTTCAAGGAACAACAGCTTTCACTCGCCATCGAGGCCTCCAGGATGGGGCAGTGGCACTGGGATGTGGTGGCCAACCGTTTTACGTGGGATGTCGCCGCTCGCAAGTTGTTCGAGTGGGGCGCCGACGACAATATTACGTACGAGAAGTTCTTACAGGTCGTACATCCCGACGACCGGGCGCGGGTCGAAGCGCACATCAGCCAGTCACTTGCGACGCTTGTCTTCGGAAATCTCGAATACCGTGTGCCACTTGGAGACGGCCGTATGCGCTGGGTTTTGGCGTCCGGGAAACTGGTCGCCGATGCCCGGGGTCAGCCGACCGTCCTTGTGGGGGGCATGGTGGATGTGTCGAGCAGCAAGATTAGAGATGCGGGCATTCAACGTGCACACAAGCTCGAAGCCATCGGCCAACTCGCAGGTGGCGTTGCGCACGATTTCAACAACTTGCTCGTTGCGATCACCGGAAGCATAGAGCTGGCGCGCCGAGAATCCGATCCGGCCGTGCGCGATGGGCTTTTGCAGGACGGTTTGCGCGCAAGCCAGAATGCGGCCGATCTGACGCGCCAGTTGTTGGTATTCAGCCGCCGGCAGCCGTTACACGAATCGGCGATCGATCTGAATTCCCTGCTGACCGACACCATCAAGTTGCTGCGTCGGTTGATCCCGGAATCGATCGCGATCGATTTCATCGAGGGTCATCGCCTCCCGCCGATTCTTGGGGATCGCGGTCAAATCGAACAGGTTGTGTTGAACCTGTGCATCAACGCCCGCGATGCAATGCCTTCGGGGGGTCGGCTTGTCATCGAAACCGAGTCTGTCCTCATCAACGGACGCTTTCGCGAAACGCATCCCTGGGCGCGCCCCGGCCGCTACGTGTTGTTATCGGTTAGCGATTCGGGCATCGGCATGTCTGCCGAGACAATGGAGAAGATCTTCGAGCCGTTCTTCACAACCAAGGAAGAGGGCACCGGCCTTGGACTGGCGACGGCTTACGCCATCGTCAATCAACACGGGGGACTGTTGCATCCATACAGCGAGCCGGGCAAGGGCTCGACCTTCAAGGTTTACCTGCCGGTGGCGGATCGCGACGCGGGTGCGATTGGAGCGAAGATCGAAACACCGCCGGTCGGTGGCAGCGAACTCGTGTTGTTGGCCGAGGACGAGGAACCTGTTCGGAACATCGTGCGTCGCATTCTCACTCAGGCGGGTTACTCAGTGCTCGTCGCCATGGATGGCGTCGAGGCCGTCCGGCAATTCGCGGAACGGGCAACGGAGATTCGACTGGTGATCCTGGATGCAATCATGCCACGCATGAATGGTACCCAGGCATTGGAAGAGATTCGCAAGCTTTCGCCCGCAGTTCCGGCGCTCATCTCCAGTGGATATTCCGATGCCCTTGCCAGCGTGCGACAGGTTGGCGTGGCGTTCTTACAGAAGCCCTACGAGCCCGATGCCCTGGTGCGAGCCGTTCGCGAGATCCTCGACAACAAGCGCTCCTCCTGAACGGTTGTCTGTTATGATCCGGCCCGATCGATGGGACAGGTCTTCAATCAACGAGGGCGGGTTGCACCATTCCTGGCTCTTTTTTTCGCGATCTCTGCCCTGACCGCAGGGCCGCTGTCGCTCGTCCTCGGATTCGCCAGTGAATCGAATGGCGAATCGGAAGAATTCGCACGAGACGGCGAGGTTGAGGCCGTGGAATTCTGCGCATCCGCGCGAAACCCATCGGGCCGCTCGACGGTTTGCGGGCCGGCCCGTGGCAGCAGAAGGACTTTGCCCAGGGGAAAAACAGTCTTTTCGCAACGCCCTCGTTGGATTCCGCTTTTCAGTGGCGACAGTCTGTACCAGCTCCACCAGCGACGGCTGCTCTGAGCCGGGATCGGGTGAAACCACCACAATCCCTCGTTCATTCGCTGTCTCGGGAGTTGTTATGCGCAATACGGATCCGTCAAATTCTGCCCCTACCTTGCCCGGCGTGCACGGCGCCGCTCGCGACTATCTCGCAGGACTGGTCGTCTTCTTCGTCGCCTTGCCACTGTGTCTCGGCATTGCCCTCGCGTCCAATGCGCCCCTTGCCGCTGGTCTTGTCAGCGGGGTGATTGGCGGCATCGTCGTCGGCTTTCTGAGCGGCTCGCACACGAGCGTCAGCGGACCCGCAGCAGGCCTCGCAGCCGTCGTTGCCGCGCAGATCGCCACACTGGGTTCGTTCGAGAATCTGCTCGCTGCCACCGTCATCGCAGGGCTATTGCAGATTGTGATCGGTCTTTCGCGCGGCGGCCTGATTGCGCTCTTCTTTCCATCGAGCGTCATCAAGGGTTTGCTGGCAGCCATCGGTGTGTTGCTGATCCTGAAGCAGATTCCTCACGTTCTCGGACACGATCCCGATCCCGAAGGTGAAATGTCGTTTGTGCAACCGGACGGTCGCAACACGCTTGGCGAACTTTTTGAAACCCTGTACGACCTGCACTTCGGCGCCGCGACCGTGGGGCTCGTTTGCCTTGGTTTGCTTCTGTTGTGGAACCGAACCAAATGGCTCAAACAACTGCCCGTCCCTGCCTCTCTCGTCGTGATTTCCCTCGGCGTCGGACTGAATGCCGTGTTTCAATTTTTCGGCGAGACCTGGGTCATTTCCGAGTCGCACCTCGTACAGGTTCCGGTGGCCACGTCGGCGAGCGGTTTGTTGGAGCTCATTTCTTTCCCGAACATGGCAGCCTTTGCCGATCCCAGGGTTTATCTTGCTGGTATGACGATTGCAGTCGTCGCGTCGCTCGAAACGTTGCTGAACTTGCATGCCGTGGACAAGATCGATCCGCAGCAGCGATTTTCTCCTCCCAATCGAGAACTCGTCGCACAGGGAACGGGCAACATCCTGGCGGGTCTTTTCGGCGGCCTGCCCATCACCAGCGTGATTGTTCGCGGTAGCGTGAATATTTCTGCGGGAGGCCAAACCCGACGAAGCGCGATCACCCACGGGGTGCTGCTCCTCGGCGCCGTCGCCCTGTTTCCGGCGGTCATCAATCGAATTCCCCTTGCCAGTCTTGCTGCAATATTACTGGCGACCGGCTTCAAACTCGCAAACCCTTCGCTGTTTCGTTCGATGTGGAAGGAAGGGCGGCGACAGTTCCTCCCCTTCGTGATCACGGTCGTTGCAATCGTTGCGACCGATTTGCTGATCGGCATCCTGGTAGGATTGGCCGTTAGCATCGCGTACATACTCAAGAGTTCCTTCAATCATCCGTTGATTCGCGTGATGGAAAAGCATGCGTCGCAAGATGTGTTGCGAATTGAACTCTCCAGCCAGGTTGGCTTCTTTAGCCGAGCGCGACTGGAAAAGGAACTGGGTTCCATTCCGCGCGGCGGACACGTCTTGATCGATGCCCGGCGTACCGATTTCATTGATCCGGATGTGCTTGACCTGATCGACGACTTTCGAGAAAAAGCGGCGCCCGCACGCCGGATTGGGGTCAGTTTTCTGGGCTTCAAGGACCACTACAAGGAACTTGAGGACCGGATTGAGTTCGTCGATCACACCACCCGAGAGGTTCGCGAGTTGCTCACGCCTGCGGCGGTTCTAGCCATTTTCTCCGAGGGCAATCGTCGATTTAGAACGGGGCATCGCTTGACCCGCGATCTGATTCGCCAGATGACAGCAACGTCACAGGGGCAGGCGCCGCTCGCTGCGGTTTTGAGCTGTATGGACAGTCGAGCGCCGGTCGAGTTGTTGTTCGATCTGGGGCTGGGAGACATTTTCAGTATTCGCGTCGCTGGCAACATCGCGCGCAACAAGATCATGGGTAGTCTCGAATATGGCTGTGGCGTTGCGGGCGCCAAGTTGATCCTCGTCCTCGGTCACACCTCGTGCGGGGCGATTACCGCCGCTGTTGACCTGCGCGAAAGCGGCCGAAGCGCGCTGGAAGCCACGGGATGCGACCATCTCGATCCCGTCGTCGAGGACATTCAGCGCGCCATGCCGGCGGGCGGTCAAATCCCAGCGAAGGGGGACGCGGGGCGCGCGGACTACGTGAATCAGATTGCCCGCCGAAACGTGCTACGGGTTATGGACTCCGTCCAAACCGAGAGCAAAAAGATCGCCGCGTTGTTGGCCGAAGGCAACATTGCCATCGTGGGCGGCATCTATCACATCGATTCCGGCCGCGTTGAGTTCTTCGATTCGTCCGGAGCGGAACTGGGCTCCTGAGCGCGCGCTTGCCTCAATTGCTGACGACGGTTCCGTGCTCCATGAGCTCCAGGGCCGAAGTGGGAACCTTGGCAAGATCCGTCAGCATCTTCGCAGCCCAGTCGCTGCGTTTCTCACCGGATATCGCGAAGCTGGTTCCCTCGGACGTGAGGATGGCGCCGTAGGTGATGAGGGCCTGTAACACAACCCGCGCCTCGGGTCCATAGTCTTGGAGATTGATGGCGCTGGATTTGAGTCGGATCTTGGCACCGAAGGGTGGCAGGCTCGTGCTTGTTTCCGAGCTGCGATGGGAAATGGCTGGAAAGACGTGGACGTTTCGCAGGCGAGAAATCGTCATTCGCAGGGCGTGGTTGATTTGACCCGCGTCGATCTCGTCTTTTCGAATCAGGAGTGGAAGCAACGCAAGACCCGAGGGATCGCCGCCTTCCGTACCCGCCTGCGGTGTGCTGTCTTGCGACACGGGTTGGGTCGACGAGGTCTGGCAGCGGTATTGTCCCGAAACGAAACTACATCTGTATCCCTCGTACGTGGCACAGGTTCCGAGCTGCAACACGATGAGTTGTTCGGTGTCGATGCGCATCGGCGCATCCGGGGGTACGGGCGCGTTCGGACCGAGACCACCAAGCGTGTTCATGATCCTGGCCTTCGGCTGTCCCTCGGGAACCGAAATCCAGGGAAAGCCTCGATCGGGCTGTCCACCGAATTCTGGGACAAGGGTTGGCTGCGCCGCGACCAGTTCCGCGAGGTAGGTGTTGTAGAGATCGGTCTTCACGGCCCCACCAAGCGGCGTGGTCAGTCGACCGTTCGATACTGCCAGATTGCATGTTCCGAGATCTCCTGCCCATCCCCCCGCGCCGCCGGTCACAACGGTGCCGCCGACGCCCCCGGTCACAACCGTACCACCCATCCCTCCTGTCACCGTACCACCGGTGCCGCCGGTCACAACCGTACCACCGGTGCCGCCGTTGACCACCGTGCCACCGGCGCCACCCATCCCTCCATCCGTCGGAAGTAGACTCGAGCCGCCGGTGCCTCCGGTTTGCGCCGTGCCAGCGTCCGGTGCCAACCCCGTGTAGGCCGGCCGTACGCCGCGATCGTCAAGCAACCAGCCGCCTGCGATGGTATCGGCGATGCATCCGGATTGTGTGCAGGTCATTGGCTCGCCACAGGCGGCGCTGCGACATTCGTCGTACAGATCCATGCGCAGGTACTTGATGCGGCCGGGGACGAATTCCGTGCTGGCCTGGCGTTTGATCACGTCGGTGCCGGCTGCGTTCTTTCCTCGCACCACGATTTGTACCGACAGGGAGCCGACTTCGTGCAGGAGCGCGAACGAAAGTGGTCGCGTTGCAAGTTTTGCCAGCGGCAGCAGTTTCTGTTCTTCACCCTCTCGTTGTGCCGAGAACTGAACGTCGGAGACCACGCTGCGGATGCCATCGCTTGCTTCCACAATGACCACGATCTCGGTAGGCACCGTTTCACTGCACGACAGCAAGAACGTCGATGCGTACGCAAGAAAATACACGCTCTGTCGGAGGCGATTCATCGAAATGTCACCATCCCGTCCTCGCCCCTGACTGGGTCGGTTTGCTCGGGTCGTAGCACAAAGTAGAGGGCGATCCCGGCTGCAACGGCCAGCGTCGCGCTGCCGACCCACAGCCAATGGTTTCCGTCGCTCGATTCCTTGTCGGCCACGTCGGAAATCGTGATTGCGTTTGCGTCATTGCGCTTTACCGGCGGGACAACGGCGGGCATCGGCTCCGTCGCGTCGTCTCGAATCGGCCGTGCGGGCAAGGCCAGATGGATCTTTTGGTTTTCGCCTTCGGATATCCGTATCTCGCGCGTCAGTACCTCTTTGCCGGCCCTTCGTACGACGAGGCGGTGCTCACCCGGATCAACCGGAACGGGCACCGACAGCAACACCATTTCGATCACGCGGCCATCGAGCGTGATTTCGGCTGCCGTTGTGTCGCCCTCGACCATCACCACAAGGCCCGCGATCTGCGCCTGAATCTTGCCGAGGCGCGCTTTCGAGGCATCCTGTAGCGCGGGTTCCACCTGCTGCGTGTTCACGAGCTCACGCAGCAGCTCCGAAGCATAAACAAATCGACCCATTTCAGTGAGCGCGGACGTGAGGTTGTATGTGATGCGGGGTGAAGGCTGGAGCGTTCGTGCACGTTCAAAACGATCGGCCGCAGCCGCCCATTTCTGTTCCGACAGGAGGCGCACGCCCTCTTCAAAAAGCCCTCTTGCGGCCGCCTTGCGACTGGCCTGCGAGGAGGCGCCCTCCTCGGCGCTTGCCGTAGGGATTGTAAAAAAAGCGGCCTCAACTGCAAGGACAGCGACAATGGCGAGGCCCGTCCACCGGTATTTGGACAAAGTCATCAGAAATAGTTTCGGTGCGTCCACAGAAACCCTGAGGATAACGCTTCTCGGGTCGCAACGAATAGAAAGGAAGAGGAGAAGCCAAGACACAGATTCTACGTTATAAAACGTAAGCTTTATCACGTTTTCATGTAGTTATATGTCAGAGGTAGCGAATTGATGTTTCAATACTGAGTCAATGTCTCCCCCATTTGGCCTTGTGGAATCGTTTCGCTCCCATGTAAACTGGCTTCCCGCTCCCCCCTCCACCACTTATAAAAGGACCCCGACCATGTACTCACTGAAGCGCGTTTCGATGTTGACCTTGGCCTTGCTCGGAAGCGTCGTTGCGACCGGCAATGTGCGCGCCGCTGGACCCATGCGGGTCATCTCGGCTCAGCCGGATGTTGGCGCGGGCATCCTGCTGGTGACGGGCGAAAATCTCCCTGCATCGCCCCTGTTTGCATTTGTCGGTGGTCAGCAAGTCGATGTGCTTTCACAGGCCGGAAATAACTTGGTCCTTGAGTTGCCGGCGTTCGGGCCCGGCAGCTATCTCCTTGAGCTCAAGCGCAACAATCACCCATTCTCCGGTCTGTTGGCGACCATCGGTGTGACGATTGGCGGCGCCGGTCCTGCCGGTCCTGCCGGTCCTGCCGGTGCGTCTGGTGTTGCCGGTCCTCCCGGAGCCCAGGGCGAAAAGGGCGACAAAGGTGACAAAGGAGACAAGGGTGACCCTGGCATCGCCGGTACGGCTTTGTTGGCTCAGTGCCGCTGGGTGTCGAACACGATCATTAGCCCGCAGTCCGATGCCTTTTGCGACGGCGCCGGCGAGGTTGTCGTGAGCGGCCACTGCGCAGCATTCGACGGCAACAGCATCTTTGGCGCAGCGGGCATTCTACTAGACTCGATCGTCAACCCGAACGAGATCAATTCGGGGGCGGGAACGATCGCTCGCGGCTACCGCTGCAAGAACAACACGACGGCCAATATGCAATTGACGACCGTTGCCCTCTGCTGTCCGACATTCTAGTCGGCAGTGGGTGGTTCCTGGCCCGGCTTCGGTTCGATCCAGGAAGTCGGATTGAAAGGGACGGGTGGGGGTAACGAGGGCGCGGGCTCTTCGTCCGGAATGGGCGGAGGACGTCGGCGCCCTTCGTTATATGTGGCGAAGACGTCCGCCTCGACCGGCAGGATCACGATGAAGGTCGAGCCGGCGCCGGCTCGCGAACGCACCTCGATCGCGCCTCCGTGGTTCTCGGCGATGCGCTGACTGATGGGCAAGCCCAGGCCCGTTCCCTTGTCCTTGGTGGTGAAAAAGGGAATGAAGAGGTTCTTGAGATCGCCGTCGGGTATGCCGGATCCACTGTCCCGGAATCGTATTTCAAGGAAGGCAGCGACGGCACCCAGACGCGCAGCCCGACGCAGGCCAGTCGAAACGTGCAACTTGCCGTCGCCGTTCATCGCTTGCATGGCATTGATGGACAGGTTCAGAAAGACTTGGCGGAGCTGCTCGGCATCGGCCCGAACCGCGGGCAACTCGGGCAGATTCGTCGTGATCTCGATGCCGGTAGCTGCCTCTTCCTTTTGCAAAAGCACGAGCGTCTTTCGAATCAAGTCGTTCACGTCAAGGAGCTTCTGATCGCCCTTGTAGGGTCGCGCATAGTCGAGGAACTGGGACACAATCTTATTGAGACGGTTTACCTCTTCTACGATGATGTCGAGAAACTCGCGCGAGGCCGGATCCCCGGTGCCGCCAGTTGGCAAGAGAAACTGTGCCGCACCCTTGATTGAGCCAAGTGGGTTTCGGATCTCGTGCGCAAGTCCTGCCGCCATCTGGCCAAGAACCGCGAGGCGATCGCGCTCTTTCATGCGCTCGTATACCTGCGAGTTCTGAAGCGTGACACCAATGGAAGCCGCGACCGCGCGGAACAACTCTAGTTCGTTGGACGAGTAGGCCTCGCGCAGGCGTTCGTCGTTTAGAACCAGGACGCCTAGCAGCTGTTCTTCACCCTGGATCCCGAGCGCTACCGAGCCGTTCATCATTTCGAGGGTTCGCAACATCAGGGAGCGCAGCGGCTTTTCGTCGCTTTCGGTTCTTTTCTGGGCGCGCTGCAGCGACAGTTCGCGCTCGACCCCTTCGAGGGTCAGCATGGATTCTTTTCGCAATCGATCGAAAAACGTGCGATGGGCGATGGCATCTATGCGGGGTTCGGGACGGGGTCCGATGTGTCCCATCAACTCGTAGCCAGATCCATCCGGATCGACGACGTAGACTGCCGCATGGGTCACCCGTCGCGAATCCTCAAGGGCGGATAGCACGCGCGGGACAATGTCGCGAACGTCGATGACGTTGAGCAGATCTTGGCGCAGGTTCTCAAGGCGCCACGACAATTCGTACTGCTCCTTGAACATCCACTTGTTCACCGCGGTTTCGACCCGCGTTCTAAGTGGCTCGAACAAGATCAAGATGGCCGTTGAAGCGACAAGGGCATTGAAGATGAACAGGCCCTTTTGCTGCGGCGCTGCCCACAGCACCAGCACGGCGTAGATCACCGTGATGATGACAACGAGGGTACCGAGCACCACCATTCGGCCGAGAAGCTCGTTGAGGTCGAGCAATCGGTATCGAACCAGCGTTTGGGACAGGAAGAAAAGATAGATGATGACGAGAATCGTCCCGACGGTGATCCCACCTAGCCATACCTCGAGCATCGAGGTTGAAACCGCGGCGACGCCGCCAATTAACAGATAGCGAAGGCGCAAGTACTCGACGCGGGATGGTGATGTTCGGAGGCGTCGATATAGGTAGTAAACCGAGAGGTAAAGCCCCGTAAAAACGTAGGCGCCGAAGCTCCAGCGGAACCAGCTTTGCAGGTGAATGGGGTCGAGGAAACGCGAAAAACACAACGCGAAATAGAATATGACCGCACCCGCTACCGTCGAACGCGATAGCGGTGGGGGACCGGCCTCTTCACCAAGAAACGCCTGGAAAAATCGCTGTGCCGTTGCGGGCAGTGACACTGCCGCGAGCATCGCCGCCCAGTCGAAGAACTCAGAGTCAAGGCCGCGTGACAGAAACGAGAACAGGTAATAAATTGCGATGTTGAACGCGAACGTCGCGAAGAAGGCGTTGGCGGTTCGGCGAGGTTCGCGCAAGATCACGGAGCCGCCGATGGCGAGCCCCACGATGGTTGCGACCAGTGCTGAAAGTGCTTGAGTGTCCAACGGTTACCTGTGCTTTCGCATAGGCTTGTTACAGCCCCGTGACAAGTGTAGCGCCCCGCCTCGTGATGCGAAACAAACTAAGCCCCTGAATCTCTGCTAGATTCTGGCTGTGCAGTGGCCGATGGAGGTACCCAGATGAGCGACTCTGCTGTGCTGGTGCTTAATCGCAACTACCAGCCGATTCATATTACCAACGCCAAGCGCGCCTTTTCGCTGTTGTATTTGGGCGCGGCGCGGGCGATTGACGCGCAGTTTCGCGTCTTTGACTTTGAGAGCTGGGCGCAGCTTTCATCCGATTCGAGTGACGATGTGATGCACACGATCGATCGCGTGATTCGGGTCCCAAGGGTAATCGTGTTGCAATTATTCGACCGGCTTCCCCGTACTCGGGTGCGGTTCTCGCGGCACAACATTTACTTGCGGGACAGCAACACCTGTCAGTACTGCGGACGCAATCTTCCCCGTGTGGATCTCAATCTTGATCACGTCACGCCGCGGGCCCAAGGGGGACGAACCACCTGGGAAAACATCGTGTGTTGCTGCGTAAAGTGCAACCTTGCCAAGGGTGCTCGTACCCCAGAGCAAGCCCGCATGCGTCTACTCAAGCGGCCAGAACGGCCTCGCTGGTCTCCGAGTTTCCGCGCGGCGATGGATCGCGTGCGCTACGACGAATGGCTGCCGTTTCTGGATCTGCCAACCGCGTCGTACTGGAACGTCGAGCTGCACGACGAATAGAGAATTCGTCGTGCCATTGAACTGCGGTTACAGGAGGTTCGACGCGAGCTCGGCCAGTTCGGAACGTTCGCCCTTCATGAGCGTCACGTGACCGGCTATCTTTTGGCCCTTGAAGCGTTCCGCCGTGATCGTGAGTCCATTGGACGTGGCGTCCACGTAGGGATTGTCGATCTGGTGCGGATCGCCGGTGAGTACAATCTTGGTGCCTTCTCCAGCGCGCGTGATGATGGTCTTGACCTCGTGGGGCGTCAGGTTCTGTGCCTCGTCCACGATGATGAATTGATTCGGAATCGAACGTCCGCGGATGTACGTCAGTGGCTCGATCTCGATGTATCCCATGTCAACGAGTTCTTTATAGCCACGGCCCGCGCGGGTGTCGTTCTTGTTGAGCCCCATCAGGAACTCGACGTTGTCGTAGATTGGCTGCATCCACGGATTCAGCTTCTGCTCGATGTCTCCCGGCAAATAACCCACATCACGGCCGAGCGGAAAGATGGGGCGCGAAACCAGCAGGCGTTGGAATGCCCGCTCTTCAACCGATTTTTGCATGCCAGCGGCGAGCGCCAACATGGTTTTCCCCGTGCCAGCCTTGCCAATGAGCGTGACGAGATGGACGTCGTCCGCGAGCAACAGGTCGAGCGCGCAGTGTTGCTCTTTGTTACGCGGGCGGATGCCCCAGACGCCTTCGCGAAGTTTGCGCAACGGCACGAGTCGTCCGGTTTGTCCGTCAACACGCCCGAGCGCGGTGTGCGAAGGGCTATCCTGATTTTTCAGCAGGAGGTATTCGTTTGGCACCACCTTGTGGTGCGACAGATCGAGGGTGTTCTCGTTGTAGAAGGTTGTGATCTCGTCGCCGCTTACCTCAAGCTCCGAGATGCCCGTGTAGAGATCTTCCGCATCGACTTGACCGGCTTCATAGTCCATGGCCGTCAAACCCAGCGCATCGGCGCGGATCCGGAGGTTCACGTCCTTCGTGATGAATATCGTCGGCTCGTTCGGGTTGGCGTCTCGAACATCGAGTGCAACGTTCAGAATCAGGTGATCGGCGATCTGGTTGTCACGCAGACCAGGTGATACAGAACGCTGACTGGACAGGACTCGCATAAGTCCCCCACCCGGCAGGACCGCTCCCACCGAGAGATTATTCGCGCCGTTTGCCCTCATCCCATCGATGAGGCGTGCCACCTCGCGCGAATTGCGACCGCGATCCGAAGCCTCTTTCTTGAAGGTGTCGATTTCTTCAAGAACGAAGATGGGAACTATGACCTCGTTGTCACCGAACTGCAGAATGGCCCGCGGGTCGTGAAGGAGGATGTTGGTGTCGAATACGAAGTGTTTGTTCGGCACAGGCGTGTTGCAATGCGATTGGGTGGTACTGCTGGAACGCAGTTCAATAATAACGGAACGGATGTCCGCTCGACAGAACTTTCGCATGACCCTTGCGTGTATTTTCGGTTGCGGAGGGGTCACGGGGACCTGTGGGGCACTTTTTTACCGATACCTGGCTTGCCAGGTGCGGTCCGCAGCGCGATATCCTTCCGCTCGATTCATGACCAACGTGATTTTTCAACGATCCCTCCGACGCCCCGTGGGGTTGGCCATGGCGCTGTGGGGACTTTTCGCCCCGACGCAATCGGCGGAGGCAGAAGAAGCCGACGCGCCGGTCAAGGTCAGTAGCCTTTCGATTGAACAGGCGATCCACCTGGCGCTCAAGCGCGATGCCCGGGTTGGCATTTCGCAGGCTGCGGTCGAGGTCGCCGAGGAAAATGTACTGCGGGCACGTTCATTCTTTTTTCCCGATGTGACAATCAATGGCGCGCTCATTCGGCGTCCCGTTCAGGTGACCCGTCGATTGTCCGACGGTGGCAGCGTGGTTATCCAAAAGTACTACGCTTTGACTGGGCAGATGATGATCAGCCAGCCCTTGCTGGATGCGCGATTGTTTCCGCTTTATCGCCAGGCTTCTCTCGAAAACGAGGCCTCGAAACTTTCGAATGCCGAACAGCAGCGGCTCATCGGATTTGAAGCGGCCGATGCCTTCTTGTTGGTGCTGAGATCCGAAGAGGTGCTGCGTGCCGCCGAGCGACGCATTCTATTTTCGCGTGACCGTTTGCGAGATGCCGAGGCGCGCGTTGAAGCGGGTCTTGTCAGCTCCAACGATGCCACCCGGAGTGCGCTCGAAATGAAGAATGCCGAACGGCAGCTCGTCGTCGCACAAAATGCTGTGGCGCTGGCGCGCACGGAGCTTGGCGCCTTGCTGTGGGCCGAGATCGACGGCGCGCTGGTACCGCCCGAGGGCCTGTTGCAGGCCGCAGCCTCCGAAGATTCCCCGGATTCGAAGGCCGGCGTGACGGTCGAGGCGCGCCTGGATGTCCGCGCTGCCCGACTTAGAACGCAGGCTGCCGAGGCGGCCGCGCGTGAACCCAACTATCGGGCGGTTCCGACGCTGTCCTTGCAGGCCGAAGGTCGCTATACGAACGAGGCGGGATTGTCGGGTCGCAACTACAACGGTTCCGCGTCGTTGCAGGCAAACTGGTCGCTCTGGGATGGCGGCGACCGAAGCGCCGAGAGCCGCGCGCGGGCAGCGACCGCGCGGGCGATGGACCTGCAAAGAACGGGTCTGCAACGCGCCGCCAGGATTGCCTTGCAACGTGCCGATATCAACCTGCGCAACGCCCGCGTGACGCGAGGCCTGTCCCAAGGTGCCGCCGAACTGGCCGCCCACAACGCCGATCAGTCGACCGAGCTCTATCGGCAGGGTTTGTCCACCGCCCTCCAGGTTGCCGACGCCAACCAGCAACGATTTGAAGCCGAGGTGGCGTCCTCAAGCGATCGCTATGCGCTTGCCCTGGCCTACCTCGATCTGATGTCTGCCCACGGCATGCTACCCCCCGCAGGTGATCCCGAGTCGACTCGGCCCACGGCAACGCTGGCACCCAAAGACTGACCGGGGATTTACTTTGAGCCGACGGGGGATCGGCTACGCTCGTCGCGGCCTTCCCGGGCTATTTCGCAATGCATTGTTTTTCTTCTCGTCGAATCGTCCTGCTTCTCGCGCTCTTCAGCCTTGGTGCGTGCAAACCCAAGGTGAAGGAGGGTCCCGGGATGGGTCCCGGCGCTCGCAAACCGGCCATTTTCCCGGTGGCGATCGAGTCCGTACGCAGTGAAGCCGTCCCCTTCGTAATAAGGGGCGTGGGCACGGTCGAGGCCTTCGAGCGGGTCCAGGTGACGGCCCGTGTGGCCGGTGTACTCGAACGGGTGAGCTTCCGTGAAGGCGATCGGATTCGAGCAGGACAGATCATGGCGACGATCGAGCCCTTGCGATATCGCCTCGCCGCCGATGCCGCGCGGGCGGCGGTTGAAAAGTCACACGCCAGCAAGGCCGATGCCCAGGCAGGCCTTTCACGCCGTGAATCGGCGGTCGAGAAAAACCCGGGGCTCATTCCCGGCGAAGAAGTCGCAACCTGGCGCACCCGTTTACGTAGTACGGATGCCGATGTCGCCGCCGCCGTAGCCGCGCTTGCTCAGTCGGAACTCGCGTTGCGCGATGCTTATGTTCGCGCACCGGTTGCCGGTGTCATCGAGACGCGAAGTGCGCAGACGGGTCAATACGTGCAACCCGGCATCGTGCTTGCGACGCTGGTGCAGCGGGATCCCCTCCTGTTGCGATTTGCAATTCCTCCTTCGGAAGCCCGCCACGTCGCGCGGGGTCAGCGCGTCGAGTTCGCCGTGCAGGAATCCGAGAAACCGCACTACGCCAAGATCTCGCACGTTTCAGCGGCAGCCGACGCCGAAACTCGAATGGTGACCATCACCGCAGAGGTAGAGTCATTGCCGAAATCCCGAGAAAAGACGGCAAAAGACGATGAAGGGCCTCGCCCGGGCGCGTTCGCCGAGGTGACGGTTCCGCTCGGTGAAAATCGCACCTCTCCGGTTGTTCCGGAAACGGCGATCCGCCCCGGGGCTCAGGGATTCGTCGCTTATGTCGTGAAGGACGGTCGCGCTTCGATGCGGGTGTTGCAACTGGGTTTGCGCACCGGCGATGGGCGGGTCGAGGTCCGGGCTGGCCTTTCAGTCAACGACCAGCTCGTGGTTCGCGGTGCCGAGGCCTTGCGCGAAGGCGTGCCCGTCGTGATCACGCAGGCGAAGGGTGACTCACTTTCGATCTCGGGCACACCTTCCGCCGCACCGGCCGCGCCATGAGTGTTACCGAAATTTGCATTCGCCGCCCCATCCTCGCCTGGATGTTGATGGCGGCCACCGTTATCTTCGGTGCCGTTGCCGCAACACGAATCGGTGTCAGCCAGTTTCCGGACGTCGATCACCCGGTCATCTCGGTGAACCTCACGTGGGAAGGTGCCGCGCCCGAGGCCATGGAAACCGGCATCGTCGAGATCGTCGAGGAAGCGCTCTCGCAGGTCCAGGGCATTCATACGCTCGCGTCCACGGCCAGGCAGGGCGCCGCTACCATCACGCTGGAACTCGATCTCAAGCGCGATATCGATGCGGCGGTGCAAGATGTCCAGACGCGCCTCTCGCAGGCGCAACAACGTCTGCCTCGCGACATGGATGCGCCCATCGTCAGCAAGAGCAATCCCGACGACAACCCCATCATGTGGGTCGCCCTGTCCGGACCCTTTTCGCCGCAGGTGCTGGCCGACACCGCGCGCTATTCCGTCAAGGAGAAGCTGCAGACCATTTCGGGCGTCGGCGAGGTGATGTTCGGTGGCGCCGCCGAGCGCAACGTTCGCATCTGGATTGACGCCAATAAACTGGATTCCCGAGATCTGACTGTCTCCGATGTCATCGGCGCCTTGCAAAGGCAACACGTTGAAATCCCAGCCGGCTTCATCGAGGCCGAGGGACGTGAAATTGGCGTCCGCGTGATGGGCGAGGCACTCGATCTGCAATCGCTGCGTCGACTCGTCATCAGAGAGGTCAAGGGCTTCCCCGTTCACCTCGATGACGTTGCGCTGGTCGAGGATGGTTTCGAGGATGTGCGACGTTTGTCGCGTGTCAACGGAGAGCCCGCTCAGGGCCTTGGCATTCGAAAACAGCGCGGTTCAAATGCCGTTGCAGTGGCGCGTGCCGTTCGCAATCGTGTTGACGAGATTCGCAAGAATCTACCCGAAGGCATGGAGTTCGGTATCAACTTCGACTCGACGATCTACGTCGAGGAGTCGGTTGAAGAGCTAGAATTCGAGTTGCTGCTTGCGGTCGGTTTGACGGCCCTTGTCTGCTGGCTGTTCCTCGGCTCGCTATCGACGGCCCTGAACGTCATCATGGCCATCCCGATGTCACTGCTCGGCACCGTGGCGGTGATCTACTTCCTCGGGTTTACCCTCAATACCTTCACCTTGTTGGCACTGGCTCTCGCCGTCGGCATCGTGGTCGACGACGCGATCATGGTCCTCGAGAATATCCATCGCCACAGCGATCTGGGAAAGTCTGGCTTCAATGCCGCGCGAGAGGGGACGGCCGAGATCAAATTCGCCGCACTCGCCGCGACGATGGCGGTGGTCGCCATCTTCCTTCCAGTCGTCTTCATGGAAGGCGTCATCGGCTACTTCTTCCTGGAATTCGGGATCACCTTTTGTGTTGCGGTTCTGCTGTCTTACATCGAGGCCATTACCCTCGCGCCCGCGCGCGCGGCTCAGTTGCTTGCCAAGCTTGAAGCCAAACGTGCTCACTCAGGCCACGCACCGCCTGATCCGTCGGCGCCCAGCAGGTTCTCGATTTTCGAGCGTCTCTATGCGCGCCTGTTGAGAACCGGAATGGCGCATTCGCGACTTGTACTGGTCGGGGCTATTTTTATCCTGGTCGGTGCATGGGCACTTTTCCGTGCGCTTCCGAGCGAACTCGTTCCACAGCAAGATCAGGGTCGTCTGATCTTGCGTTTCCAGACTGAACTCGGCTCCGATCTCGCGGAAACCGATGCGATCGTCCGACAGGCCGAGGCCATCATCAACAAGCGGCCTGAAATCGCGCGCAACTACACGGTGGTGGGTGGTTTCAACGGCAGCCAGCTCAACGGCGGCATGATGTTCTTGACACTCAAGCCGCGATCACAACGTCCCGACGCAGAAACGATCACCAAGGGCCTGCGCGCGGCTCTCGCAATCGTTCCTGGCTTGCGCCTATTTGTTCAAGATCAGTCCCAGCGCGGCTTCTCCACGCGACGGAGCTATCCTGTCGATCTCTCTGTACGGGGTCCGAATGGAGACGAGCTCGTGAAGCTGAGCGAAACGCTTCGAGATCGGCTCACCGAAAGCGGTACCGTTGCGGACCTTGATTCGGATTACAAGCTCGGCATGCCCGAGGTGCAGATCTTGCCGAACCGCACCCGCGCTGGAGACATGGGCGTATCCATCCAGGACGTGGCCACCTCGATCAATGCCCTCGTGGGAGGCGTTCGCGCGGGAAAGTTCTCGACGGGTGGTCGCCGGGTGGATGTGCGTGTCCGGTTGCTCGCCGATCAAAGGGCGCGTCCCGAAGACGTGGGTCGGTTGCGAGTCCGACACTCGAATGGTTCTCTCATTCCACTTTCAACCGTCATCACACAGGAAGAACGGCCCGCCTTGCAGGCTGTGACACGAATTGATCGCGAGCGAGCGATTTCAGTGTTTGGCAACGTGGCCGCAGGGCACACCCAGAACGAGGTTCTCAAGATCGCCCAGAAGTTGACCGCGGACTTGCCAGATGGTTATCGCGTTGTACCGGGAGGCGCGAGTACCCTGTTTGCCGATTCGATGCGTTCGCTTCTGTTTGCGCTATTGCTCGGAATTATCGTTGCGTACATGGTGCTCGCCGGTCAGTTCAACAGCCTCATCCACCCCCTCACCGTGTTGACGATCTTGCCGCTTTCGGTCGCGGGCGCATTGCTGGCACTTACCCTTTTTGGAAGCACCTTGAATCTGTTCTCAATGATTGGCCTTTTGTTGTTGATGGGTATCGTCAAAAAGAACTCGATCATCTTGGTCGACTACGCCAATCAGGTGCGTTCCGAGGCCGCCGCGCTTGGTGTGCAGATGAGTGCCCGCGAGGCGATGCAAAAGGCGGGTCCCGTCCGACTCCGCCCCATTGTGATGACCGCCACCGCCACCATCATGGCGGCCGTCCCTGCGGCCTTCGGCTGGGGCCCCGGTGCCGAGATCCGAACCCCGATGGCGGTAGCTGTCATCGGAGGCATGTTGCTTGCAACCGGACTCAGCCTGCTGATTGTTCCGGCCTTCTATGTGACGGTCTCCCGACGCCTGAAAAAATCCTCCATATCCGAGTCAGATTCCTCCATAACCTGAAACGACCGCGGGTCGGCGGATCGGGCCTACAATGGCCGTCATGCGAAACGCAAAGACCCCGAGTACTTTCTCGCGCCGAGTTGTTTCGACATGGCTGTCGGTATGCATCGCGATCACGACTTTGCCGACGGCAGTGGCCGGCGAGAAGAAAGAGGTTCTTCAATACCATCCGATTCAAGTGGACAAGAACGGACACATCTTGCCCTGGAACACCTCCGCCACATCCCCCAACCTCGGCCGCGCTTACGACCAGATCATCGAATCACTCTGGGTGTTCTGGCGCGATATGCGTCGCGATGCCAATGGTCTACCGTATTACATGAATCATCAGGTCTGGCAGCCAACGGTCAACGATCGCCGGGGCCTCGGCGGCGATCAATTCAACATGGCCCTGTCGTCCTGGAAGTTGCTGTTTGCGTATCGCGGCGGCACGCAGGGCTTTCACCAGAACAACGAGGTTCGCGACAACATGCAGTTCATCGCGGATTACTACCTCGCCCACTCGCTTTCGCCCGCAACCGCTGCGTGGCCAAACTTTCCCTACCCTTATAACTCAATTCTATACTCCGGTCGCTACGACGGCGACATGGTGATTGGCCCGGGATACACGCAGCCCGACAAGGCGGCATCGTTCGGAGCCGAGCTAGTCGAGCTCTACAAGCTCGTGCAGTATCGATCTTTCGATGCCAGCGTTTACCTGGATGCCGCCACTCGAATTGCCGATACCTTGGTCACCAAGGTCAAGGCAGGGGATAACAATCATTCACCTTGGCCGTTCAAGGTCCACGCCGTCTCCGGCAAACCCGGCACCATTGTTGGCGCGGAAACCAAGACACGGATCGATTCGGATTACACAACCAACTGGGGCGGCGCACTAGACCTGTTTTCGGAGTTGATTCGGATGAAGCGGGGAAATGTGGCCGCTTACCAAAAAGCCTTCGAGACCGTGTTGGTCTGGATGAAGGCCTACCCGATGAAGACCAACAAGTGGGGTCCATTTTTTGAGGACATCGAGCGCTGGTCGGACACCCAGATCAACGCCGTCACCTGGGCTCAGTGGATCATGGAACACCGCGAGTTTTTCCCGAACTGGCAATCGGATGTGCGCCACATTCTGGACTGGGCCAGCGAAAATCTTGGCAATCCCAGCTGGGAAAAATATGGAGTGATCGCGATCAATGAACAGACGGCGTACAAGGTGCCAGGCAACAGCCATACGTCCCGTCAGGCAGCAGCCGAGCTGCGCTTCGCCGAATTGACAGGTGATCTCAGCCGCAAGGCAATGGCGATTCGCCAGCTGAACTGGGCGACGTACATGGTCGATAAGGATGGAAAGAACAAGTACTACCACGACGAGGTCTGGCTCACCGATGGCTATGGCGACTACATTCGCCACTATTTGCGTGCGATGGCCGCCGCGCCGGAGTTGGCGCCGGATAATAAGGACAGGCTCTTGCGTTGTACGGGTGTCGCAACCGTCGTACAGTATAACGCGGACGACGGGCGGTACTGGGAGCCAACGCGAAAGCCGGGCAAAGACAAGGTCGTGTTGCGTTATACGACCTTCGAGAAGTCGTCAATGGAAGTAATACGAATGGTTGAAAAGCCTGCGCGCGTCGTGGCTGGCTCCGGCGAAGACCTCGTGCTTTCCGAACGCCCGGCGCTGGACGCCGAAGGCTGGACCTGGGAGCCCATCGGCAAGGGCGGGGTGTTGCGAGTTCGCCACGATACCCGCGCGAATATCACGGTTTACCGCTGATTTCGGCTGTTCCGAGTCGCGCCCTAACGCTTGATTGCCGCAGCTTTGGGCGCAACCAAGGGTATTTTGGGCGCAACGGCAGCCAACTTGGCGGGTGCAACGGCAGTCTTGGACGCCGCCGGCGTTTGAGCCGCGGGTTTCAAGGCGCCCGTGCCTGGTACCTTGGCGAGTGGCACAAGGGTCGCATGTACCTCGGTGCTGGCCGCCGTGGGTACAACCTTGCGCATCCACGGCACGTGTCCGGGCCGCATCACGCGCACCATTGTGGCAACTTTCATCGGGACGAACAACGTACGCGGTGTGGTGCCCATCTTGCGTCGATTGACTTGCAGGATGCCTCCCGGTGGTACGCTTGTGATTTGCAAGCGCACAAGCGGCGCACGCAGATCTTGTTCAATCCGGAATGTCGCGTCCGGAACGACGTTTACATCAAGCGTCACCAGTCGAAACTTCGCTTTGTGTAGGCTGACCTTGCCCGGGCCACAGGGAACACTGTTTCCCACGAGAGGACTTGTACCCAGTATCTTGTTGTTCCAGCGCACCACGGCGCCCGCCGGTTTGGTCGCTATCTCAACAAGACATTGACCAGGTGGAGGCGGCGGAATCCGTAAATCCTTCGCCGGTACAGCCATCTCTGCCACTGGAATAGATTCGGGTGCAGCGGGCGGAGGCTTCGGAGTCGCAGTGGGAGCCGCGGTGTTGCTTCCAACACCGGTTGCCACGTGTTCGACGGGTTCCATTTTTTCGCCGCGTAATACGAAACCCGCGATAGCGCCCAAAAGGAGCCCCGCACCGAAGGTGAAAATCGGCAATCGTTTCGCACGTTGCCGCGCGTACGGGGACTGTTGTGTTGCAATCAGGTCGGTCGGATCGGCCGGCATCGCCATCGACGGCAGCGCAGCCGCAAAGGGAGGCTCCGTTGCCGCTATGGTGTGCGGTCTCGAAGTCGTCAGCCCTTCGGCCAATGCAGACGCCAGCAGATCGTTGCTGAACTTCGCCGTCGCTCGCTCGGTATGCTTCGCCGGGAGTTCATCGATGATCTCAGCGGCCTGTTGCGCGAGATTCTTCGGGATGCGAGCGACAGGCGTTTCCTGTCCCTCTGCCCAGTCCCCAATCACGTCCTCCTTGTCGCCTTTGGGTACCTTGATTCGGCCAACCGCCGTCGGTCCGTCGTTGCTGATTTCTGTTCGAGGCGGAGGCGATCCCTCCTCCTCAAAAATTGTGCATTCCACGAACGACTCGAGGGCCTCCGTTTCGACCTTGCCAAACGGATTGGCCGGAAGCTGGTATTCGGCCCCGGGAACCCGTTCGCACGGAGCAGGCACGGTGGCTGTTGCGACCGGCAAGTGGGAGGGTGAAGGTGCGGGGGCCGGAATATTGGGCGCGGGCGCCAGAATCTTGCTCGCCGCCGCCGCCCTGGCGGTCAGGGGCGGCAGTGCCCTGGGCGGCAACGCCGGCGGCGCCTGAACGGATTTCGCCTTCGGAGCCGAGGCTGCTCGCATGAGCTTCGCGTGTACCGCCAGACTGCGCGCACCCATCTCCACAAACTCGAGTCGGACCTTGTTGTCGGGCGTGCCTCCAGGCGGAGCCAAGACGCGGCAGCGACCTTCCAGCACGGGCTGTCTACTGGCCAGCGCAATGACAAATCGTGCGGTGGCATCGGGCGGAAGGTCGACCCGCCCAGGCATCGTCAACACCTTGTTCGTCGTAAAGGCGGCGAACCGTTCCACGAACTCGGCCTCGGTTGCGCAACGCGTGCTGAGATGAATCACCCGTTCCCGCGAAACAGCCGCATTGGTGGCTTGGGGCTTCGTGGTTTCGTTGTCGAAGCCGTCACCGACAGAGGTCGGTGTCGCCGATTCAAATTCGGCTTCCTCTCCAGGTTGGACACTTCCTCGCACCACCCCAAGCTCATCGGCCTCACGCGTCGATATCTGAAGGGCGATGAATGATGCGACGTGTCTTCAGCCCCTCGGCTCGGGTTTCGGAGCCGAAATGGTGGGAGGCAGGTGCTGCAACTCGATCTCAAGTTGCCTGGCAACCTCGAATATCCGTTCGTCCCGATAGAACTCACCATAGACGATCCGCCGAATGCCCGCGTTTGCGATGGTCTTGAAGCAGTTCCAGCACGGGCTGGCCGTGACGTAAATCGTCGACCCATCGATGGCCACGCCGTTCTTCGCCGCCTGAATAATGGCGTTCGCCTCGGCATGGATGGTGGCCACACAGTGGTCGTTCTCCATCATGTGCCCCGCTTCCGAGCAGTGCGGCATCTTTCGAATCGAACCGTTGTATCCCGTCGAGAGCAAGGTTCGATCCCGCACGATGACCGCACCGACGTATTTGCGCGGACAGGTCGAGCGCGACGCCGCCACGGCGGCGATGTTCATGAAGTATTCGTCCCAGGAAACGCGGGGGGTGTTGGATGACATGGCGCTATTCTTGCCGAACTTCGACCACATAGTCATCGGTGAAATTCACCGGCGGCGTCACGCCAATCGCAGCAGCCTCGACCTCGGGCTGCCCAATCCGCGTGACACGCAACAGGTGTTCTCCCGCGGTCACGGGTATTGGCTCGACGACCAGATCCATTCCAGTCATCCCGATGCAGGAACTCACCGGACAGGCAATTTCATTGCCCTTGGGATCCCTTAGCTCGATTCGTACTGCAACATTCTTTGGCACATCCGAGACCGCAATGCCTGCGGTGCCAGCATTCAGTTTCACCTTGTACCAGTCGTCGTAGTCCACCGGCAAAGGTGGATCGATCGCGGTGCGTGGTACGGGCGGGACTTCATGGCCCGCAAACATGCGCGCCTTGATCGGACTGTTTTTCCCGATCGAAGCGGGTGATGCCTCGAAGTCGTTGGGCTCGTGGCGATCCTCGACATCGGTGTGTTTCAACTTCAGTTCGTACCCGTAGCCGCCCGAAGGAAAGTCGGTGACGAGGCTGTGCGAAACGCGCACGCCGTATTGCACAGCGGGCACTACGGCAAGATATCCCGTGAGTCCCTCCATCGGCGCAGACTCAAAAGTGCGAATCAATCCGGTGCCCTCGACCAGGTAAAACGAGAGTTGGACTCGCGATCCGCCCTTGTTCACCAGCTCTGCCGTCACGAATCCCCCGGCCTTATTGCTGCCTGCGGTGAAGTAGTAGAAATCTTTGTCGCCCTGTCCGTCCACGCAGCCGCGCACGGTCTGGCCGAACTTCACCTGTGGGCTTGTCGCAAGCTCGTTGTTGGCGCCCAGCTCGCCATCGTCGCTATCGCCGCAGGTCATTTCCGCCGGCTCCGAATCTCCACCGCAACCGGTGAGCGAGGCCAACGAGAACAACAGCCCGGCGTTTCTGATGCCTTTCATCGTCCGGACGATGCCCCTTTCGCTCGGCCAGGTCAAGGCAAGCGGCGTCGCTGCGGCACCCGCGCCGCGATCATTTCCGCTTTCGCAAGACAACGACGACGCCGTCCGTTTCTTTCGCGAAATCGTAATGCGTATCGGCATCGTAGAAGAAATCATGGGTGTCAACGAGTTCAAGGTCCGGGACCGACTTCAACAGCAGAAGAAACTGCTTGTTGTCATAGGTGCGGAAGGTCCACGACGTTTCGTACCCGCGCACCCTTTTTCCCTCCGTTACGATGAGGCGGGAGCGGACCTTTTCGGTACGCGATTTCCGATCAGGAGGCGAGCTGTAGATATTGCAGACGACGTGGGATCTCCCCCGTTCGGCGATCCAGCGCTCGCGCTCAAACGTTTTTCGGCTGTAGTCGGTCAGATGAAACCCAATGACATAGATTCCGCCCGGGCGAAGCGCCTTGGCCATGCGTTGCAAATGCGCCCGAGCCGACGCGTCGTCCATCAGGTACTTGAACGTGCTGACGACGCAGTATCCGAGATCGTAGCGACCCATCTCGGGAACCGTGAACGACTCCATGCGATCAACCGAGATGCGAACCCTTGGTGCCCTCAGTTTTGCCTTTGCAAATCGCGCCTTCGCGAAGGCCACCATCGGCTCGCTGATGTCGTATCCGGTGACCGAATGACCGCGGCGCCCCAGCTCCGCCATGATGCGTCCCGAGCCGCAAGCTGGCTCCAAGATGCGTCCCTTTTTGCCTGGCACGTGGCGCTGCAGCAACGCCTCCAAAAAATCCGCTTCCTTTTGCGTGTCGGCATCAAAGATGATGTCGTAGTAAAGCGGTGTTTCGTACCAATCGAATGGCTCGTATCGGAGGGTCATGCGCGCACGGCTCTAGCAAGAACCAGGGTGACGTGCGCCCCCCGCCCCGGGAATCCTACTTCACCTCGTCGAGTCGTATCTCGACCATCAAGTCGTCCGCGAGCCGTTCGATGCCACGGTGGAGTTCCGCGATCGTCATGGTAGGTGGCACGGTCAGGCGAACGCGCGCACGGAAAAGAGCCTCACCCGACATTGCCGCGTTTTCGCGATCGGTGGCCAGCTCCTCGACATTCAGGTGCTGACTTGCAAAAAATTCCGACAGTTCGCTCACGATGCCCGGACGATCCTGTCCGACGAGATCGACAACGACCATGCTGCCCGCGGCCTGCGCTATGGGGATGGTCGCTTCTTCAACGATGAGACGCAGGCCGTCCCGCGACTGCAAATTGTCGAGCGCCGATCGCAGTGTTACAGCGTGCTCGTCTGGCACCTCCAAATGTAGGATTCCGGCAAATTGACCCGCAAGATGGGCCATTCGGCTACCGAGCCAGTTGCCATGGTGTCGGGCCACACAGTCGGAAATGCGTTCGACGACGCCCGGGCGATCGGGTCCGATCAACGTGAGTACAAGGCTGCGCATACCCCGAGTATAGCCGTCAGCCCCAATCTCGCCCCTAACCAACCCCCCCCGACAATCGGCGCACGGCCTCGTTCAGATCGACCTGAGATCTTGCCAAGCGGGTAGGCGCCCACAGATCGCCTCGTTCTGCGATCCTTTGTGGCAACGTCGCAATCGTGAAATCGCCGGGATTCACGCCCGCGTGAACTTCCTCCCACGTCAGAGGCGTCGATGCGCCCGCGTATCGACTGGCCCGCGCGCTGTACGCACAGGCCAGCGTCTTACCCTCGATGTTTTGGAGATAGTCGATGTAAACCGTCTTACCTCTTGCGGCGACTGTCCGCTCAATCGTGGCGACCCTCGGATGACGGCGCGCAACAACCGTGGACAAGAGCTGCGCAAACAGTCGCCCCGATTCGTAGCGGGTATCCGGTGCGATGGGAATGAAGATGTGCAGGCCGCTCGCCCCTGACGTCTTCGGAAAACTCGGGATCTCGAACTCAACCAACAAGTCGTGGATCCAGCGCGCAACATCGTTGACCACAGAAAAGGGCACGTCGTCCATCGGATCGAGATCGAGTGCGACGAAATCCACCGCATCGGGATGGGCAACCCTGGAAAACCAGGGATCCTGAGAGATCGAACCCAGCTGCGCCATGTAAAGCAAGGTGAACAAGTCTCCGCCAACGAGACGTGCCGGCACATCGTCTTCCGGCAAAACCGCTGCCCGCGCGCCGGGCGACAATGGCTCCGGCGCGCGATGTTGGTAAAACGCCTCACCGTCGATGCCGTCGGGAAACCGCTTCATGACGAGAGGCCGATCGGCAACCACCGGTAACAGTTCAGGACTCACGACCGCGCAGTAGCGCAGCAGGTCGCCCTTGGTCCACCCCAGATCCGGCCAAAACACCTTGTGCAGATTGCTGACCTCAAGCGTAACACCGGTTCCCAGTCGAAAGGATCCCGATTGGCGTCCTTTTTCAAGGTTCCAGAGCGCGTCGACGAGGGCTTGCAGTCCCGCGTCATCGGAGTGTGGCTGCGGCTGAGTCGACCGAACCTTTTGCTCGCGCCGGATCGTTTTGACTTCTCGATCCTCGCGCATTCCCAGGAATACCGGATGGCGGATGTGGCCGTGTTGCGTCCACTCCGAAAATCGTATCTGAGCGCACTGCGACGGTGGCAACCAGTGTGCTGGCTGCGGCGTTTCAGGCGTTCTGGAAAAGGGGCACATCGGCGTTTCCATCGGTAAAAATCGCTCAAAAAGAGCTGTCAGCATTCGATCGTCAAGACCACTGCCGACGCCCCCCGCAAAACGCAGCACGCCATTTTCATCGTGAATCCCGAGTAGCAGTGCGCCGATGCCAGGGTGTGTGTCACGTGGCTCGGTCCATCCCGCGACAACGAACTCTTGCGTCAACGTCAGCTTCAATTTGACCCAGTCAGAACTCCGCTGTCCGGACTGGTACCTGGAATCTGCTCGTTTGATGACGAGCCCTTCTTCTTGTTTTGAGACCACGTTTGCGAACAGGGCTTCCCCGTTGCCAATCGAAAAGTCGACGGTGCGAACTCGGTGATGCGGATCGTTGTTGCCCATGATTTGCGCAAGGCGCATTCGCCGTTGTACCAGCGGAAGCGGCCTGAGATCTTCGTCGCCAATTCGCAATACATCGAATACAAACAGGGCATCGCGATGGCCGCCGACGGCAGCCCCTTGTAGGTTCACCAGGCGCCGATTGCCACTTGAAAAAATTCGCGGTTGCAAGGCCTCGAATCCGAGCGGCTCGCCCTCGGCGTCGACCGCCACGATCTCGCCGTCGAGTAGCACCGCTTGCCCGAACTTGTTTCCCAATTTTTCCATCGCTCGGGCGATTTCGGGAAATTGTCCGGTCTTGTCGTTGCCGTTTCGCGAAAACAGCCGAACCCGCGGTGCGCCTGGCGAATAATCCGCGAGGGCGCGGATTCCGTCGAGCTTCGGTTCGTAAAAACACTTCGGATCGACGAGGTTGTAAGTTTCCACCAACGTCGCGAGCATGGGTCGCACCGTTGACGGATCGTCGCGAAAGGGTTTGTTGCCCATGCTCCACTAGAACCCGAGGAAGCGCGCACCGCCAGTCCTGCCTCGGGTATCATGGCGGGATGTCGGTCGGTATTTCCGCACTTCAGGGTCTGCGTGTGCTTGTAACGCGGCCCGTGGAGCAAGCCAACTCCTGGTTGGAGGCTCTCGCAGAATGCGGCGCCATTCCCGTCTTGTATCCGACAATCGCTGTCCACGCGCCACCCTCCTGGGTCGAACTCGATGCGGCACTCGCATCGATCGATCGGTACGAATGGATCTTGTTTTCCAGCGCTTCAACAGTGCGACACACCTTGTCTCGCCTTCCTACGGCGTCGATCGTTTGTGAAAAAGGGCGCCAAATCGGCGCCGTCGGCGAGGAAAGTGCCCGTTGCCTGCGACAGGCAGGCGTCCGGGTCGACATGGTTCCGAGGGATGCCCGCGGCAAAGGACTTGCCGCCGCCCTCCGTCATCTCGCCGTCGGCACTCGGATCTTGTTTCCTCAGGCCATCGGCGGCAATGCCGATCTCGAACAGGCGCTCCGTGCACAGGGCTGTCTCGTGGACGTGGTTGCTGCAAGCCAAACCCTCCCGATTGAATCTCTCGGCGATCCGCCCCCTTTCGACGTTGCGACATTCGCAAGCCCGTCCGCATTGCGTGCTTTTCTCGGCCGAAACCGCGTGGCAAGCCTGCAAGCCAAACACCTCGTTGTCATTGGGCCCACGACCGCATCGCTTGCTCGAAAAGCCGGTTTACATCCGTTCGTTGCCCAAACCCCTTCAGCCAAGGGTCTCCTTCTCGCGATCGCTCAATCGCTGTGAGCAACTGCTTCTACGGACCGGATTCCGATAGAATCCGGGCACCATGTCGTTTCCAGAATCCCGTCCCCGTCGTCTGCGCAGCAGTGCAACCATCCGCAAGATGGTGCGCGAAACGCATCTCTCCAAAGACCAACTCATCTATCCGCTTTTTGTGGTGGAAGGTACGAACGTTCGTACCGAAATCGCATCGCTTGCGGGCCAGTTTCGCCTGTCGGTCGATGAAGCCGTTCGCGAAGCTGAAGCGGCTGCCAAGCTCGGTGTTCCAGCTGTGCTGCTTTTCGGAATTCCGAAGCACAAAGACGCGGTTGGAAGTGGCGCGTGGCATCCCCAGGGTGTCATCCAGCGGGCGATCCGTGAGATCAAAAGGGCCGTACCGGAACTCGTGGTGCTCGCCGACGCCTGTTTTTGCGAGTACACGGACCACGGCCATTGCGGTGTTTTGACAGGCGGCCCTGCGGCAAGTCGAACCGTCGACAATGACGCAACCCTGGAAAACCTGGGACGTCTTGCAATTTCCTACGCCGAAGCGGGTGTCGACATCATTGCTCCATCCGGCATGCTCGACGGCATGATCGGGTTTGTGCGTGACATGCTCGACGAGCAGCACCACGATGGTGTGACGCTTATGTCGTACGCCGCCAAATATGCATCCGCGTATTACGGTCCGTTTCGAGAGGCCGTCGCGTCTGCGCCGTCCTTTGGCGACCGTGCCACGTATCAAATGGATCCTGCCAATGTGCGTGAGGCGATTCGCGAGGTTGCGCTCGACGTGGAGGAAGGTGCGGACATCGTGATGGTGAAACCCGCGCTCGCTTACCTCGACGTCATCGCTGAAGTACGAAACGAGTTCGACGTTCCCGTGGCCGCGTATAACGTTTCCGGTGAATACGCGATGCTTCGAGCGGCTGCCGATCGTGGATTCATCGATTATGAGCGGGCCATGCTGGAGACACTTCTTTCGATGCGACGAGCCGGGGCGGACTTGATCGTGACGTACCACGCCAAAGAAGCCGCTCGCCTACTCTAGGGGTCGACGGGAGCTCAAAGCCTTCCGTATCGCGTCATTCAGTTCATTCCAGATCTAATGATGAAATGTGGCTTCTAGAGCCGATTTTGTCCGTATCGTGGCCATTCTTCAGAAAAAACAAAAAAGTTATCCAAAACCTTTGACAAGCGGGTCGTTTTGAATAGATTAGCCAACCCCTGACGCGGGGGTGGTTGGAGGGAAACCTTCAAACCACGACGCGAGTCGGTCTCTGAAAGCTGAATAGCAAATTGAGAAGCGGAACTTCCGGGCACATGCAAGTGCACCCGGACACGTTCCGAAGACTTTGAGTTTGTAAGCATTTGCGTTCATATACCGAAGGCTACCGGACCAAACCGGGAAACCTTTCGGAACCATCGGACGCTTCAGTTTCGTGATTGTGCCCGCAAGGGTGCGATTCAAAATTTAACTGGAGAGTTTGATCCTGGCTCAGAGCGAACGTTAGCGGCGGGCTTAACACATGCAAGTCGAACGAGAAAAGGGCTTCGGCCCCTAGTAAAGTGGCGGACGGGTGAGTAACACGTGGGTAATCAACCCAACGGCGGGGGACAACCTTCCGAAAGGAGGGCTAATACCGCATACGTCTGGAGGCCCCTCGGGGTTTCTAGAGAAAGGGGGGAGCAATCCTCTCACCGTTGGACGAACCCGCGTCCCATCAGCTAGTTGGTGAGGTAATGGCTCACCAAGGCTTAGACGGGTAGCTGGTCTGAGAGGATGGCCAGCCACACTGGAACTGCGACACGGTCCAGACTCCTACGGGAGGCAGCAGTGGGGAATATTGGGCAATGGGCGCAAGCCTGACCCAGCCACGCCGCGTG
>JAWXBF010000241.1:0-8893 GCA_034439895.1 Deltaproteobacteria bacterium | reverse complement strand
TTTATTGAGGGTGAACTCACCAATATCCTTCGGAGACGCAAAATGGACAAAGAGATCGCAAAGCTTGGCAGTCACACGGTGGTGTGTGGCATCGGCAATACCGGAGTCCATGTCGCCGTTGAGCTCACGGCCATCGGCGAAAAATTCGTGGTGATCGATCAGAGCCAGCCCCACCTCGATCATGCGCTTGAACGGTGCGCCTTCCTTTACATCACTGGGGATGCGTCGGATGAAACGACGCTACAAAAGGCGGGCATTGCCAGCGCGCGCGGCATCATCATTTCGCTGGGATCGGACAAGGACAACCTCTTTGTTACCTTTACGGCTCGGCAATTGAACCCGGATGCCCGAATCGTTACACGAGGCTTCGAGCCGGCCATTCGAGATCGACTGCTCCGCGCCGGCGCCAACGCCGTCGTCATCCCCAACCAGATCGGCGGAATGCGTCTCATCTCTGAATTGATCCGGCCGCATGTGGTAGGATTTCTGGATCGCATGTTGCGGCCCGCGCAGACCGTGGCGGTCGCGAATGATTCGATTTGGCGCATCGAGGAAATTGAAATCACCGCCAATTCCCGTGCCGCGGGCAGCGCGCTCGGCGAACTTGGCATTGAAAAACATGTGGGCATCCCCATTCTCGCCGTCATGTTTCCATCCCGAGAAGAACCAGTCTACTACCCCAAGCCCGATACCCGGCTGGAAGCGGGGAGCCGCCTCGTGGTGATGGCCGAAAAAGCGCAGGTCGCACGATTGCGCGAGATCGTATCGGCCTAGTTGTTCGAGTTTCCGGTGTTCAAACAGGCTCGATGCCTGTCATCGTCCCGGTGCTGCCGGTGAACCGCTCTGCCGGAACCCCCAGTCGCTGCAATATGTTCACGAAAAGGTTCGGCAGCGGGTAGTTGCGCGTCCTATCAAACGCCAGATGCTGGCCGTGACGAAACCCACCGCCCGTGAACAGAATCGGCAAGTTGGTCGTGCTGTGGGTGTTCGCGTCCCCCAGGTTACTCCCGTACAAAATCATCGTTCGATCGAGAAGTGGTGCACCGTCTTCTTTCACGTTCTTGAGACCGCTGAACAAATCCGAGAGCAACTTCATGTGCTCGCGATCGATGGCGTCAAGCTGGGCCAGCTTCTCCTCGGACTTTCCGTGATGCGAAAGGCTGTGGTACCCATCCTTGATCGTTGCGCCGGGCACGATCACCACGGGTGAAGCCACGCTGTCCAACATCAAGGTAATCAGCCGCGTCGAATCCGTTTCAAACGCCAACCGTGCCATCGCGTACATCAAATGCGTGCGCCGAAAATACTCAGTGGGCGAATCAGCATCCCTCGGTTCCGATACCGAAACCTTTGGTTTGGGAACATCCTCCCACTCACGGGAGACAGCAATGCGTCGTTCCAGATCGCGAACGCTTGTGTAGTACTGTTCCATCCGCTCGCGATCCACGGCGGGCAAGCCCTTCTCCAATGATTTCGCCTGCGCACCCACCGCATCCATCACGCTGCGACCCATCGCCAGCCGCCGTAACTGGGCGGCTTCCTCCGTGGGGCTGCCTTTCAGAAACAGTTTCCGGTAGAGAACAGAGGGCTTCTCCTCGCACGGGATCACCACTCCGCCCGGTGTCCAGGAAAGGCTACGGGGCGCGTTGTTGACGTTGACCCCGAGCGTCAGTGTTGGGAAACGTGTCAGGTGCCCGATATGCCGGGCAGCCACCTGATCGAGAGAAATCGTATTGCGAAATCCGCCGCTCGCGGGGTGAGCGGCCGCCGTCAGGAAGCAAATATCCGCAGGATGGCCACCATCGACTTCGGGATGAGACGAACCGCTGATGAGCGTGATGTCCTTGCGGTGTGACAGAAGGGGTTCCATGTACGGAGACGGTTGATAGTCCCGTCCGGTTTCTTTCGGATACAGACGATCGTTGAGCAGGCCAAGGTTGTTGCAAACCGCCAGGAAGCGTCGCGGAGTCGCCTTCGCGGCACCTGCCACCTTGCGTGGACACATCACCTCCAGAGCCGGCAGCGCCATCGCCACCCCCATCGCAGCAAGCGTGTGACGGCGGCTCAAGGGTTTGAACGACACGGTATTTCTGGAACGGATCATTTGCGTAGAAAAAGCTCACTTTTGGCGACTTCAGCCACGAGGGTGCGAACGCCATACTGTCGATTGGCCGCGCGATCCAGAATTGCCTCGACCCGTGCGCGATCGCCGAATCGAACGGGAGAGCCCGTCGCATAGACAACCAGTTGTTGCACGAGGTTGCGTGCAATCTGGCGCTCTTGTCGAAGCAACAACTTCTTCCACTCGAAGACATCCCGGAAATTCTGGCCCGATGACAACACGCCCGAAGCATCGGCGGGTTGCGCCATGTGGAACTTGAAATCATGACCGGCTTTCCCGATCCCTTTGACGGGCTCGCCCGTTCCGATCGCGCGGTATCGATCGCGCCATCCACCGAAGACATCGAAGCTTTCGAGAGCAAAGCCCGGCGGGTCGATCTTGGCGTGGCAGCTTGCACACATGGGATCAGACCGATGTTTCTTTAGCTGTTCCCGAATGGTCTGAGCGCCGCGAATGTCCGGCTCGACCGCAGGGATCCCGGGCGGCGGTGGTGGCACTGGCTGCCCCATCACGCGTTCCCGAACCCAGACGCCCCGAAGCACCGGCGAGGTTGTGGTACCATTGGCCGTCACCTTCAAAACGCTGGCCTGGGTCAACAATCCGCCGCGTGGACTCCCGCGTGGAACGGGGACCTTCCGAATCGAGACACCGGTGATACCCGGAATCCCGTAATGATTGGCGAGGCGCTCGTTGATCATTACAAAGTCGGACTGGACCAAATTTCGGGCAGGCAGGTTATTGCGAAGAAGTTCAGCAAAGAATGCTCGGGTTTCAGCGGTTGACGATTCGAGCAAGAGATCGTCGAGATAGTAGTCTGGATACAAATCGGCATCCGGCGAGGTCGCCGTGATCTTGCGCAGATCGAGCCAGTAATTGAGGAACGCCTCGATGAACCGCTCGGATCTGGGATCCTTCAACATACGCTCAACCTGCATCGAAATCGAGTCGGGTCGATGCAGCGTTCCCGAGGCGGCAAGCGACTGCAACCGATCGTCGGGTCGTGAATTCCAAAAAAAGTAGGATAGTCGCGAGGCGACGGCCACATCGTCGAGCGCCCCTGGTTCCTCTTCGAGGTACACAAATCGGGGCGAACACAGGACCGCAATGTAACCTGCAATCATCGATTCGGTGAACGACGCCCCGGTACCCTTCGCACGTTCAACCACAGCAAGAAAAAGCTTCAAATCGTCGGCGGTCGCCGGGCGTCGATAGGCACGATTGACAAAATTCTGCATCAACCGGCTGGCATCGGCTTCCGGCGATTGGGATACGAATTCGATCTCGCCACTCGGCAGCCTATTGGTCCCAAGTTCGCCGAACAACAGCTTGTTTCCGGCGGTTGGCCATTTTTCCAGGATGGGCCCTTCGACCTCAAGCCAGCGAAACACGACACCGGGAACGCCTTCGCTCGTCGCGAGTGGATTTTTCCACTTTGGTGGGCGCGAACGAAACAATCGGCTGGCGTCAGGTTGAATCGTTTCTCCCGCCGACAGGTAGGCAGTAATTTCTCGAACCGTTGGATCGGGTTCGATGTCGACCGCATCGATCCGCCGCAAGGATCCTGACCGGGAACGTGCATAAAGCGTGACGGGCTCGGAACGTCGACCCCGCGAAACCTTGTCGAGATCGGCCTCCCATACCCTGCGGTGGTTGTGCCAGTCGGGACCGTTCGGTTCGAGCCACACCGTGTGTGCGCGCAGGCGTAGCCTGTATAGACCCGAGCTTGTCGCTGCGAAACGGTCGAACTTCGGCTCGATGGGTTCATACGAGCTCGCAATGACACCCACCCCTTCGAGTTCGCGCGTGGTGGGATCGGACGCACCGACCGTCACGGGTTGCGTTCCGGCCCGAACTTCGGGTTGCGCCGCGTAACCCAGGGTTGGAAACGTCGCACGGTCTGCACTGCGATTGAACTCGCTGTAGCGCATCGGTCCGACAAAGCTATTCATATCCCGGGCGTAATATCGGGTCGTCTTGTACTCGGGTAGCACGGCCTCGGCTCGAATGACCTGACGGATTGCCTCTTCGGCCACCACGAGGTACTGCGCCATTTGTACAAAGGACACATCAAGCGCATCCCCCACCTTGTTGAAGCGATGCGACTCACCATCTTCGGGTAATAGATCTTTCAACTGCAACCACGTCGCTGAAAAAAGATCGCGAAGGGTATTTTCGTATTCGTGACGGTTTAACCTTCGGCGGGTAGAACGGCCCTGCGCAGCCTCTCGCGCCAGATCCGTTGCGACCAGCGGATCTGCCAGTGCACTCAGGAACTGTTTGGTATGTGTTGCGGAAGGCTTTCGTTTCTTCCCGGGCGGCATTTCACCCGCGGAGACGCGGTCATACACCTTGACCCAGGATTCAAAGGTCTTTCGATCACCGAGCGCGATCCCGAGGCCCGCAAGATCGAGGCCCGCCTTCGCACCGTCACCGTCGTGGCAGTCGAGACAGTGCTGCTCCACGTACGAGCGAATTTGAGACGGGGTCGCCGCCAACGCGGCATTGCCAGCCAACAATATGAAGATTCCTGCGATTCGTGTCATCGAACATTCCGACAGTCAGAGGGGTCAGTTCGCCGGAGGCATATAGTCTCGCCACATCCAAGCCATGGTGTCCGCGAGCGTTTTGTCGAAAATGCGGCCGTCACAATGTTTGGATTCGACACTGTAGACGTATCGATGATGGTAACCCGTGGCCTTCAACGCCGCTGCTGTTCGCTCGTTTGCCATCTTCCAATTATGGTAGCTCGACTCGGGCAACGCCACGCCAATGTCGTGCTCGGCGACGTGGAGAAAGATCCGCAGCGGTTTCACCGGCGTGTTCTCGATGAGTTTCAAGCTTGAGTGGTATTCCCATGCGCCCAGTGGATACGCCGCTTCCTCTGGAGCATCATCGTCCTGCTGATCGACGAACGTGCCCGAGTAGGTGATGAGCCGGCGAAAGAGATCCGGGCGAAACCATCCCATGGTCAAGGCAGCAGCGCCCCCTGAACTGCAACCAAACGTACCACGGCCCCAGGGATCCGAGGTCAACTTGAAGCCGGGATAGACGGACCGGAGCTCGGCGTTGTTGAGCACGGCCGGCAGCACCTCGTCGTTGATGAATCGGGCCAGCCGATCCGACATCGTGTCGTATTCCAGGCCTCGCTCGCTGCCCTTGCTGTCCGAACCGCCGTTGGCCACCGCAACAAGGACAAGAGCCGGCAGGTGGCGATTGGGATCCTTTGAGATCGACAGGTTGTCGATGGTACGGCTCAAGCGGTCAAAGGGCCCGGGACCATCGTGCACGATCATGAACGGCGCCGGCGTGCCGTCGAGATATCCCGCCGGAACATAGACACTGATCTTGCGAGTAAACGGGTGCTGGTGTTCCGGCTTCAGCGTCGTGTCCTCGCCACGGAAGATCGCGCTCTGCGACGACGCAATCTCGAAATCGAAACGCCGCCCCTTTGGCGCGCCGCGGTCGGTGAGGTCGGGATCCATCGTGAAGTCGGGGCCAACGGTGAAGTTACCCTCCCCTTCCGTGGAAGGGAGCGACGCAACCGGCGGGGGAGCGGCCACCACGGGCGCGGCAGCCTCCGGAGGGCGACACGCAGGGTTTAAAGATCCAAGAAACGCAATAGCCACACCATATCGACGCATCTAATAAAGATAACGGCGATCGAACACAAAACAATCCTCACATGGCCTGAAGGCAACCAAATCAACGGTATTTCGAGACGTCCGTGCCGGGCGTCACAAATTCAAACCATCAGTCCGGGCAGACCACCCGTCGCGTTGTCCTTTTCGCTGAACGACTGGATCTGTGGGAGGCCCATGTAATGACACATGGAAACCAAAAGACGCGTGTGCTGAGGCGAGGTCACAAGCGTTTCACCAAAGCGCAGCGATTGCCCGAGTCGGACACCGTGGTTGCGTCCACCCGCGACAATGAAGGGGATCTTCGCAACCGCGTGCGACGCGCCCCAACCAACTTCGCTGCCCCAAACGACCAGGGTGTTGTCGAGCATGGTTCCGTTGCCTTCCGGAACGGCCGACATCTTGTCGAGGAACTTCGCAAACATCTCGTTGTACCAGGTGTAGATCTGCTCGCAGTGCGCCCACGCCTTGCTGTTGGCGATGGGCGGTTCATGGGTCGAGGTGTGGTGATCCATCGTTCCGCCAAGCCATGTGTAATACGGACTGCCGTCATTTTCACCAAGCCGATATTGCATGCTCGCGATGTTGGTCAGGCCGCACGCGAAGGACGCCACGATCATATCCATCTGCTGGGCCCAGGCATCCGGCGTTGCGGGTCCGCTTTGCGCATCGACGCGCTTGGCAATCGTGGGTGCCGCACACGACGCCACCTGCAGGCTGATCCGAGCTTCGACTTCGCGGATGGCGTTCAGGTGCGCATCCAGTTTGTACCGCTCGGGGGCCGCAAGTTTGCGTTTGAAGATGCCCAGGTCGTGGTTCACGGTGTCGAGCAAACTTCGACGATCAGCCGTCATTGCCTCGAGCTGTTCTTTACTGGCACCCAGATTGCCAAACAACCGCTTCAACGCGTTCTGCGGATCTTGCTCGGGTTCGAGTGGCTTGGCCGAACCGCGATAGATCATCCGTCGACCCGGATGGGAACCACCCGAGCGAAGTCCAAACTCAAGACTCCGGTAGGGCGTCTTCGGATTGAGCGCGTCGACGATCACCTGATCCACAGAGGCCGAGTAGTTCCACCCGTGATCGCCAAAGGTCGATCCTGGCATGACGCCGCGCCCGGTCCACAAGAGCGGAAAGCCCTTGGTGTGATTTCCCCCCAGGCGATCGGGGTTCATCTGCATGTTCTCGATGTTGACGATGTTTTTCTTGTGACGTTCGAGTGGCGCCATGATCGGCCCGAGGATGGGCGCTTCTGCCGGTCCGGAGGTTCGCCATTTGTTGTAAACGGTGCCGTGCGGGGTAAACCACAACAGCAATCGCTTGGGGCTTGTTTCGGCGAACGCGTCAAAAAGGGGCACAAACGGCGCCAACGCAGGGGCCAGACCCATGGCCTTTAATACAGACCGGCGACTCGTGCGCGGGGTCGAGTTCCAGTTCGACAACAACGGCCACTTCATGGCTGGCCTCCCTTCATCGTTGCGTATGACATTTGGTAGAAGGCAGGCGTTGTGACCAGCGTTCCAAGAAGCACCCGAACGTCGCCTCCAGCGGACAAAAACGCCTTGGCCGTATCTTTGATCAAACAGTCGTCACCCTCGCCCGCTCGCCGGCCCAGGGTGTATTCAACCCATTGCCGCACCATGCATTCGGCAACCACCTCGCTGCCTGCAAGCTTCTGCGATAGCTCAACCGCACCGACAAACGCACCATCGACGTCACCCGCTTCGGTCAACTCACCCGAAGCGTCGATGGGCTTTCCATTTTCATCCGTCCGGTAGGCGCCAAGCGCGTCGTAGTTCTCGAAGCCAAGGCCAATCGGATCGATGAGCAGGTGACACGACGCACAGGTCGGATCCTCTTCGTGAATCGCAAAGCGCTCGCGGGTTGTCGCATCCGGCGAAGGCATCGGAACCGCATTGTTCACATTGTCGGGTGGCGAAGGCAGATCCTGACACAAGAGGCGCTGACGAATCGCAACGCCGCGCTTGACTGGCGAGCCTTGGTCAGGGTGCGCGTGGGTGGCCATGAACGCGGGCAAGGTCAACAAACCTGCCCGCTGTGATGGATCCGTTGCAACGGGTGCGTTGATATCGGCCGAAGCCTTGACGCCGTAAACTTTCGCGAGTTCCGGTGACGGAAAGCCGATGTTTGTCGTCAACAGCGTGCTCAAATGCGCATCACCGTCGAAAAACGCGTGATCGATATAGCGATGGGCGTCGTCCAACATCGCCGCGTTCAAAGCGGGTGTGTAGCCCGGAAAAACCGCGGTACTCTTGCCGAGGCTCGCGATCTCGTCGAGGCCGAGCCATTGTGTATGAAACCCACGCAGGCCTGTTCGAGCGCGGGGATCGTTCATCATGCCATCAAGCGCCGTACGAATTGCGACAGGCGTCGCAAGTCCACCCTTTCCGGCGAGATCAAGCAACGCATCGTCAGGTGTCGTATTCCAAAGCATGAAGGAAAGGCGGGCGGCAACTTCGTACTCCGTCAAACGCTCGCTGCCTTCGCCAAACTCGGCGTGATACAAAAAGTTGGGAGACTGCAACATGGCTCGGATCACGAACCGAAGCCCATCCTCATCCGTCATACGGCTTTTGAACAAAGCAAGGAACAGCTCGGTTTCCTCGGCGTCGAGCGGCCGTCGAAACGCCCGTCGACCAAACTCGGAAACAAACGCCGTCCCACAGGCAATCCCCGTGCGCGTGCCACAGTTCGCGAGGACCTTTACATCGGCTTCTGCCGCGAGGCGCTCGGCGTTTTGTTCAAACTTCTCGACCAGAAAGGCATCCACCGGCGTGTTGATGTTGCTGGAAAACGAACCCACCTTCTCGTCGGCCGCAAGTCCTGTAGCGGCCAGACCCGCAACGTGCAACAGATCGCGCACCGAGTTGTCGAGCTGGGCGCGGGTCAAGCGGCGAAGCTGGAAAGGCGCCGACTCGCCGTCCTTGCAAGCACCATCGGTCGTCCCGCTCCCCGGGACCTTATCCGATCCATCGCCGCCATGGCCACCGCCACCGCCAACCCCGCCCGATTCGCCACCGGAACAGGCCCAAAGAGGCAACATCAGCGCAGCAATGGCCACCCGACGGGCCTCGTCAAAACCCAATCTGAACACCGATTTCTTTGCCATCTT